>JADFPO010000009.1:17581-58329 GCA_022562295.1 Gemmatimonadota bacterium | reverse complement strand
ATCGCTTCTTCCCGAACGGCGAAGACCCGATCGGGCAGCGGATGAGCATCTTGGGGCGGGAGGACATCTGGATGGAGATCATCGGCGTCGTGGGGGACGTGAACCACCGCTCGTTGGACACCGATGCTCTCGGGGCGTACTACGGGCCGATCGCTCAGGTGCCGTGGGACTGGTTCGTTACCAGTATGAACCTGACACTGCGCACTGCAGGCGATCCGGTCACGCTCGTTCCCAGTGTGAGAAACACCCTACGCGACGTGGGCAACGCCGTAGCCATCCACGACGTCCTCCCGATGGAGCAGCGGGTGGTGCAATCGGTAGCGCGCTCTCGCTTCGCGATGATCCTGCTGGTGACCTTCGCCGGCGTCGCATTGGCGCTCGCGCTCGTGGGGATCTACGGAGTCATCTCGTATTCGGTCGGGCAGCGCGCACAGGAGATCGGCCTGCGCATGGCTTTGGGAGCGGAGCCACGCACGATCCTGCGATTGGTGATCGGCCAAGGGATGGCGCTGGCCCTCGGCGGCATCGTTGCCGGCGTCGTGATCGCCGCCACGCTCACGCGGTTCCAGGCCAGCCTCTTGTTTGGAATCGACTCCGCGGATCCGCTGACGTACGCGGGGTTGTCGCTCCTGCTCGGAGCCGTGGCACTGCTCGCCACGTACCTGCCGGCGCGCCGCGCCAGCAAGATGGATCCGATGAGGGCGCTGCGGGAGTGAGTAGGGAGTGGTGAGTTGTGAGTAGCGATCAAGGCCGCCAGCCCACGACTCACCACTTACGACTCACGACTCACACTTCCCATGGGCATCCACAACTCCACCTTGTTGCCCTCAGGATCCATGAACCACCCGAACCGGCCGTACTCGCCCTCTTCGATCTCGCCCACAACTTCTGCCCCACCCTCTGCTACTTGAGCCAACGCGCCCTCCAGATCATCGACCGTTAGGTTTATCATGAACGGTTTATCCGACGGGTCGAAGTACTTCGTTGCTTTCTTGAACGGGCCCCAGACGGTGTATCCGCCCGGCGGAATGGTAGCCGGTTTAAACGAAACATAGCCCTCCGGATCGACCGGGACGCCGAGCCACTTCTCGTACCAGGCGGTAAGCTTCTTCGGATCCTCACACTTGAAGAAGACGCCACCGATTCCCAATGCTTTGGCCATGGTTTGGTAGTGAGTGGTGAGTGGTGAGTGGTGAGCCGATCGTAAAAGTAGTACACCTACTCACTACTCACCACTCACCTCACCCCCCTCAGCCACCCCTCCACCTCACCCCGATACGCCCTCAGGTTTTCCTCCGTCGACGCCTCGAACCGCATCACCAACACCGGTTGCGTGTTGGACGCGCGGATGAGGCCCCATCCGTCGTCGAACGAGATCCGCACGCCGTCGATGTTTAAGGTCTCATACCTCGACGAGAAGTATTCCACCGCCTGCGCCACCACGTCGAACTTGCGGTCATCGTCGCAGTCCACGCGCAGTTCGGGTGTCGAGTAGCGGGTAGGAAGGTTGGACAACAGGACGGACACCGGCGCATCGGCTTTGGCAAGGTAATCCAGCAGCCGCGCGGCCGCGAACATGGCGTCGTCGAAGCCGTAGTAATCGCCGCCAAAGAAAATATGGCCGCTCATCTCTCCGGCCAGCGGCGCCTCCAGCTCCTTCATCTTGGCTTTGATCAGCGAGTGGCCGGTCTTCCACATCTGGGGAATGAGACCGGAATGCTCGAGGTCCATCCCCAGTACGTCCGAGCATTTCACGTCGAAGATAACATGGTGGCCTTTTCCAAAGCGGGCCACGAGGTCGCGGCCGAACAGTGCCAAGAGTTTGTCGCCAAACACGACCATGCCCTGCTCGTCTACGACGCCGATGCGATCGCCGTCTCCGTCGAACGCGATCCCCAACGCCGCACTAGTGCGTCGTACGGCCTCCTGCAAATCTTGCAGATTTTCCAGCACGGTCGGATCGGGATGGTGATTGGGAAACGTGCCATCCGACTCGCAGAACAACGGCACCACCTCGGCGCCGAGTCTGGACAAGAGGTTTTCCGCGACGAGGCTGGCCACGCCGTTGCCGCAGTCAACCACCACGCGCAGTGGTCTTACCAGGGGGCCGTTCCGCTCCAGAATGGCATCGCACCATTTCTGCAAGACCGTCGGATCGGTCTCGAGGCCTCCCGTTCCGTCGTCCTGATCCGTCTCGTCTCGATCGATGAGTCGGTAAAGCTCCTGGATGTCGTCGCCGTGCAGGGTGTCCCCGGCCACAACCATTTTGAATCCGTTGAATTCGGGAGGATTGTGCGACCCCGTCACCTGAATTCCCCCGTCGACCTCGGTTTCGTGCAGCGCGAGGTACAGAGCGGGCGTCGGCAGCACTCCGATGTCCACCGCAACCGCACCCGCCACCGCCACCCCGTCCCGTACCGCATGGGCCAGCAGTTCCCCGTTCGGGCGGTTGTCGCGACCCACGGCGAGCCGCGCCGGCTTCCCGAGTCGCTTGCGCGCCACCGTAGCCACGGCCCGGCCGATCGCATGCGCCACGCGCGCGTCGATCTGTTCGCTGACCACGCCGCGGATGTCGTATTGGCGGAAGATGGTGGTAGGTACTTGCATTGAGTGAGTAGTGAGTCGTGAGTAGGCTAACAGCTGATGGCTGATAGCTAATCTTCATCGCTTAGCATCGGCTGATCACTGGGAGCCGGTTGCTGAGTAAACTGCACTCCTGGTTTGAGATCCTCGGTACTCGCCCGCGCGAGGTTCATCAACCCACTCGGCAGGAGTCCGATCAGCAGCAACAGCGTCGTCGCGCCCCCGACCACCCAACGCGCCGCGCCGAGGACGGCGCTATCCGAGTGCGCCTCCGCTGTCGTGGCGGGCCGCATGTACATCTGCATCACCACCGGCAGATAGTAGCCAGCCGAGATGACACTGGCCACGACTAACAGGATGCCGAGGGTCCACTGGTTTGATTCGACCGCGGCCGAAAGCACGTACCATTTTCCGATGAACCCAGCGGTCCCGGGGAATCCGAGCAACGAAAGCATGAACACGGCCATCGCGAATGCTGTCCACGGGCGCTTCGACGCGAGACCCGCAAAGTCGTCGATCCGCACGGTCCGCTCGCCGTTCCGTCCGACCGCCGCCAGCACGCCGAATGCGCCAAGCGTAACCAGCGTGTACGCGAAGGCATAGAAGAGAAAAGCGGCAGCGCCGGTCTCGGTTCCACTCACCACGGCGGTCAAGAGGTATCCCGCGTGTCCGATGGAGCTGTACGCCAGCATCCGCTTCACATGTCGTTGGGCCAGCGCCATCAGGTTACCGCCCAGCATCGTCACGACCGCAAGCCCCCACACGGCGTTCTGCCATGCATCGATGGATCCTCCCAGCGCATGGACCGTGATGCGCATCAGGGCGGCGAACGCCGCGACCTTCACTCCGGCTGCCATGAATGCGGTGATGGGTGTCGGTGCGCCGTCATATACGTCGGGCGCCCACATGTGAAAGGGAACGGCCGCCACCTTGAACGCGAAGCCGATAAGGAGCAACCCAATCCCCACCAACAACATCCCATGGGATTCCAACTCGAGGTTCGACGTTCTCAGATCGATTACCGTCAAGTTGGTACTGCCGGTGGCCCCGTAGATGAGAGCGATCCCGTAGATGACGAACCCGGACGCGAACGCCCCGAGCAAGAAATACTTCAACGCGGCCTCGGCCCCGAACACGCTCCTTCGGTTGATACCCGTCAACACGTACACACATACCGACATGATCTCGAGTCCCATGAACACGACGATCAGATCGGATGCGGCGGCCATCACCAACATGCCGATGGTCGCGATGAGCAACAGCACGTAATACTCGGGTGTGAGAATCCGCTCCCGCCCGACATAGCCGAGTGACAGCATGACCGACAGCATCGCGCCGAGCAGAAGGATGGTCGACGACGCGTAACGGAAGCCGTCGAGCGTAACCATGTGGGCGATCCCATCGGGTCGCGCGCCCTTAAGCCACAGCCACCACATCACGAACATGGTCAGCCCCAGACCAAAGAGGGCGACCTGGCCAGCAAGTCGCTGATCTTCTTCACCACCGTGGCGCCACGCCGCAAGGAGCATCAGCGCCAACGCTGCGATCGTGAGCACGATCTCCGGCAACATGGCGAGCGACATGCCCGCCGGCGTCGCGAGGTTCACGAACATGTCCACTAGTCGCTACCTCCCGCCGGCGAGACGAGGGAGGAGGGAGGAGGGAGGAGGGAGGAGACTGTGGTCTCGGTCGCGGCGGGGACTCCTCCCCCCTCCCCGCTCCCTCCTCCCTCCTCCACATTCCCTACCACCGGCAGTTGTGTAGGCACCGACACCTGCGTCTGCCCGGACACTTGACTCCGTACCTGGGTCACCAGCGCCTGCGCCGACGTCTCGATGCGGTGGAGGATCGGGGCCGGATACACGCCGATCCACACGATGCACACGACAAGCGGGCTCAAGACGAACAGCTCGCGAACCGACAGGTCGGGCATCTTCTCGTTGTCCGGGTGCAACTTCCCAAACAGAATCTTCTGGAGGGCCACCAGGAGATACAGCGCGGCGAAGATCACGCCGGTTGTCGCAAACGCCGTCGCTATGGGATACTCGCCGAACGATCCGATCAGCACCAGGAATTCACCGACGAATCCGTTCGTGCCGGGCAAACCGATGGACGACAAGGCGACGAGCGTGAGTATCGTGGCAAAGGCCGGCACGACGCGGGCAATCCCTCCAAAGGCCGAAATCTCGCGAGTGTGGCGCCGCTCATACATCATGCCGGCCATGAAGAAGAGGGCGCCCGTGGAGATGCCATGATTGATCATGATGACGATGGCCCCCTGCACGCTCTGTAACGTGAGGGCCCAGATGCCGAGCATCACGAAACCGAGGTGACTCACCGACGAATAGGCTATGAGCTTCTTGAAATCCGGCTGCACCATTGCCACCAGCGCGCCGTAGATGATCCCAACCACCGCGAGCGGGACGACGATCGCCACGACCGCGGGGTGGAGCGCGACTTCCGGGAAGAACGGCAGGGCGAATCGCAAAAACCCATAGGTACCCATCTTCAAGAGAATCCCAGCCAGGAGCACCGAGGCCGGCGTGGGCGCCTCGACGTGGGCATCCGGCAGCCACGTGTGGAACGGGAACATCGGGACCTTGATCGCGAACGCGAGGGCAAACGCCGCGAACAACCAAAAGGCCCACGGGCCCACGTACTGTGCATTCTCTACCAGATGCGCGTAGCTGAACGTGTAAACACCCGTCTCGCGTCCCACGACGTAGTACATCACCAGGATGGCGACGAGCATGAGCAGCGAGCCGAGGAAGGTGTAGACGAAGAACTTGATGGCGGCGTACATCCGGCGCGCGCCACCCCATGCCCCGATGAGGAAATACATCGGGATGAGCATGACTTCCCAGAGCACATAGAACAGGAACATGTCGAGCGCGACAAACACGCCGAGCATACCCGTGGTGAGCACCAACAACAGTGAATAGAAGGGCCCTTCGCGTTCGGTGATGTAGTTCCAGCTGCTCAGCACGGCGAGCGGCATCGTGAAGGTGGTGAGGAGGACCATGAACAGCGAGATGCCGTCGATACCGAGGTGATAGGTGACGCCCCACTCCGGAATCCAGTCGTGCTGCACCTCGAATTGCATGGAGGCGATGGTTGGATCGAACGCCCACCACAGTCCCATCGATACCACGAATTCGGCGAGTGCGACCCCCAGGGCGATTTTCTTCACCGCCACCGCCGGCCATAACTGGGGTCCCAACGCGACGCCGAGCGCGCCGACCAGCGGGAGTATCATCAGTACGTCGAGCACCCACCGCTCGTACCCGATACCCGACAGCAACGCACTCATGTCGTCGCTACCTCAAGGTCGCGCTCAGCAACCAGAGCGCCCCCACGACGAACAAGATGACGTAGGTGCCCAGATTGCCGGTCTGGAACCGCGTGCCCACCCACCCCAAGAATTGTGTGACCTTGGCCAAACCGTTTACCGCCGCCCCATCGATCACACCGTCGTCCACGATGCGCCACAACACCCGCTGCGATAGCCACGCGGTCGGGCGCACGATGTACGTGTCGTACAGCTCGTCCACGTAATATTTTCGTAGGAGAATTTTCTGGATTCCCGTCTCCTCCGGTGCCTCGCTCGCCGGTACCAGCGAATCCGAGTCGAGCAGGCGCCACGCGCCAAAGACGCCGGCCGCCGCGATCACGGTAGCGAGCCCCATGAGCCCCCATTCCAGGCCGGCCGACAGGTGCACCTCGGCCAGATACTGCGCGGACGCCTCAGTCGCGGGCTCGAGCCAGTGCTCCAGCCCCCCCGCTCCGGGAAGCACGTGCGGCAGATTGATCAGCCCCCCGAAAAACGCGCCAACCGCGAGTACCACCAACGGTGCGGTCATGATCCACGGTGCCTCGCGGAGATGCTGTAACTCTTCCGCGCCGGTCCTGTTCAATCCGTGGAAGGTGTAGAGCATCAACCGGGTCATGTAGAACGCGGTGAGCAGTGCGGCCACGGCACCCAGCGCCCAGATAACGTAGAACACCGTGGCGTCCTGACCCCGGGCAAATGCTACCGCGAGGATCTGATCCTTGGAGAAAAACCCCGATAGGAATGGAGCGCCGGCGATCGCGGCCGTGGCGATCCACATGACGCCCGTGGTCCAAGGCATCATCCGGCTCAGGCCGCCCATGTTCCGCATGTCCTGGGCGTCATCCTCGTTGTGCGTTTGGTGGTAGGCGTGGTGCAACCCGTAGATCACACTGCCCGACCCCAGAAACAACAGCGCCTTAAAAAATGCGTGGGTCACGAGATGGAACACGCCCGCTGCGTACGCGCCCATACCGACAGCCATAAACATGTAACCCAACTGCGATATGGTCGAGTACGCCAATACCTTCTTGATGTCCCACTGTTTGAGCGCGATCGTCGCCGCGAACAACGCGGTGGCCGCACCGGTGAGAGCCACGACAGCGCCGGAGAACGGCGCCATGGCGTACAGCACATTGGTTCGCGCAATTAAGTACACGCCCGCCGTGACCATCGTGGCTGCGTGGATCAGCGCCGAGACGGGGGTAGGACCGGCCATGGCGTCCGGCAGCCAGGTGTACAGCGGGATTTGCGCCGACTTGCCCACACACCCTAAAAATAAAAACAGAGTGATCAGGGTGATGGTCGGACCGTTTATGACGAACGCGGACGGAGCGGATGCGAATACCTCGACGAAATTCAGCGACCCGGTCGATCGATAGATCATGAACATCGCAATCAGCAACCCGAAGTCACCGATGCGATTCATGATGAACGCTTTCTTCCCCGCGCTGGCGTTCGCCTCTTCGCTGTACCAATACCCGATCAGCAGGTAGCTGCAAAGGCCTACACCTTCCCACCCGATAAACAGCACTGGAAAGTTCGCTCCCAGCACCAGGAGCAGCATGAAAAACACGAAGAGATTGAGAAAGGCGAAGTAGCGGGGGTACGAGTCGTCATCCCGCATGTAGCCGATGCTGAAGACGTGGATCAACGCACCCACACCCGTAACGACCAGCAGCATCACGGCCGAGAGCTGATCCACTTGGAGCGACAGTCCGATTTGCAGCTCGCCCGAGGGCATCCAAGACCACAGCGTCTGGATGTACGGTGCGCCCTCGGCCGCGCCGGCCAATCCGCTCACGACTATCAACGTCACAAGGAACGACGCGACGAGCACCCCCACCCCGATTCCGCTCACGAGGCGTTTCGCGTCGGGCCGGAAGAAGCTCAACCACCCGTTGGCCAGGAAGCCCAGGAACGGGAGGAGCACGACGAGCCAAATGAGCGACACGGTGCTCGGCATCATCCTCGCAGCAGGTTGAGGTCTTGCATGTCGAGCGTCTCTTTGTGCCGGTAGATCGCGATAATGATCGCAAACCCGACGGCGGCCTCCGCGGCGGCGACGGTCATGACGAAGAAGACGAATACCTGGCCGTCGGGTCCCAGCTGCTGCGCCAATGCTACGAACGTGAGGTTGACTGCGTTGAACATCAATTCGACGCACATGAAGATGATGATCGCGCTCCTCCGGATCAGCACTCCCAGCACGCCGATGGAGAAGAGTATGGCGGATACGCCGAGTGCCGGGCCGAGAAGCATCAGACCTTCCTCTTGGCCAGGACGACTGAACCCACGATGGCCGCGACCAACAAGACGGCCGTGAGCTCGAACGGTATCAAGTAGTCTGTGTACAAAGGTTCCGCGACGACTCGGACGGCGCCCTGGTCGGCGGTCATCCTATCCAGCTCGCCTGCGGGGAGCCGTATTTGGTCCACGGGGAGCGCGCGTGTCACGACCCATACTTCGATACCTACGAACACGGCCAGCGCCAACCCGACGCCTCGTCCGAACCAGCCTTTCATGTCCGTGGCAACTTCATCGCCGAGGTTGAGCAGCATTATTACAAAGAGGAAGAGCACCATGATGGCGCCGGAGTAAACCAACACCTGGATAGCAGCAATGAAGTGCGCGTCCAGCAGCACATACATGACCGCGGTCGCGAACAGCGTCACGACGAGCCACAAAGCGCTCGCCACCGGACTACGTCGCGTTATGCACAGAACCGCCGCCGCTATGGCAACGCCGGCGTGGAACCAGAAGACGATTTGGAGCATTCCCTAAACTATTGTCCTTTGGGATCAGCAGGGTCCCAAAGCGTCGACACCGCGTGAGTCTGTGCGCACAAGCGTTCCAAGTCGTACACAAACCTGTCTCGCGAATACTCGGCGTTCTCGTAATGCACACCCACGTGTATCGCCTCTTCCGGGCACACCTCCTGGCAATACCCACAGAACACACAGCGAAACTCGTCGATCTCGTAGATCAGCGGATACCGATTCCCTTCCTCGTCCTCTCCCGGCACGAGTTTGATGCAATTGGCCGGGCAAACCTGCGGGCACAGACCGCACGCCACACACTTAGACCTTCCCTGCTCGTCCGTCAGCATCCGGTGGGTTCCCCGCCAGCGCGGCGATATCTCCCACGTATCGGTCGATTTCTGTTCCGGATACTGCATCGTCACCGACGGACGCATCAGGTGGCTGAAGGTCAACGCCATTCCTTTCAACGCCGCGCGAAGGTAGCTGACCTCGTGATCCGGGCGTTTCATTGTTTTGACGGTAATCGCCATTAGGCTCTCATCTCCCTACCTGTGCGCCCCAGCATCAGCCGGTCGCGGTCGAGAAGGAAAAACACGACATAGCCCATCACCGCATTCGCCGCGAACAGCACCAACCCGTATCCCAGTCCCGTCGACCATCCTATCCGATCGAGCACCAACACGGTTGCACCCAGGAGCAGGATGTACACCAGCAAAACCGGTAGCATGAACTTCCACCCGAGCTGCATGACTTGATCGAAGCGAAACCGCGGCAACGACCAACGCACCCAAATGAAGACATAGATGAAGAAGAGTGTCTTCAGTGAAAACGCGCCCAGCGTGAGCACCGACTTCACGATCGATGGCTCACCCGAATCCCATGCGGTGAACGGGATGTCCCACCCCCCGAAGAACAGCGTAGCGATAAGCGCCGAGCCGGTGATGATGTGCGCGTACTCGGCGATGAAGAACATCGAAAACTTCAGCGAGCTGTACTCGGCATGAAATCCCGCGACCAGCTCCGATTCCGTCTCCGGCATGTCAAATGGCAGTCGATTCGCCTCAGCCAAAGTGCTGACGAAGAAAAATACGAAACTCACCAGGAGCGCGAACACGAACCAGACAGATTCTTGTTGGTGCGCTACGATCTCTGGCAGCGTGACGTTGCCGGCGAGCAGCAGGACGCCCACAAAGCTGAATCCCAAGGCGACTTCGTAGCTGATCATCTGCGCCGTCGCCCGCAATCCACCCAATAGCGAGTACTTGCTGTTGGAGGCCCAGCCCGCCAACACGATGCCATACACACCCAGACTCGTCATTGCGACGATGAACAGCATGCCGATCGGGAGATCCGCAATCATCATCGGCATCGGCCCGGAGTGCACGAACTGGCCGAGCAATGGCAGGCTGAAATTGAAATGCACGGGAAGCGGCGCGGCAAACGGAATCACGGCGATCGTGAGCATGGCGGGAATAAACGATAACGCCGGCGCCAACAGGAACAGGGTCTTGTTCGCTTCCGCCGGCCAGGTCTCTTCCTTCATGAAATTCTTGATCCCGTCCGCGACCGACTGCAGCAGCCCCTGCGGACCGACGCGATTCGGTCCCACCCGATCCTGTTTCCACGCGCTGATGCGTCGCTCCGCCCAAATCACCATTATTACACCGAGGTTCATCACGGCGAAGACCACCAGGATCTTTACGATCCCGAGGAAGATGAAGCCTTTCAGCTCGGGCGTCATACCGACATGCCCGCCGCGGCCATCGCACGACCCGCGAACCCCAGATTGTCGTACGACATGCCATGGAACGGTTCCTCGGCGTCGGCGAGCGCCGCGAACACCTCGGCCGCACTGGCACAGACCTCGCCGCGACCTAGCTCTCGCACCAACTCACTCAGCACCCACCAAGCCGGACGGGCCATTCCCGGGGCGGCTTTGGCTTGCAGGTACCGCTGCACGCGCCGGTCCCGGTTGGTGAGGGTGCCGTCTTCTTCCACGACGTTGGCGATCGGCAGCACGACACTCGCCCGCCTCGCGACGTCCGGCAGCAACGTTCCCAGATAGATCAGGTTGGCGGCCCCGCTGAGTTGCTCCTCGCTGACACCGTTCAAATCGTCGTCAACGACGACAACTAACGAAGCACCGTTGGCCGCGCGCAGCGCGCCATCGAAATCTTCCTTGTATCCCAGAGCCTCGGCCCCGGCAGCATTCGCGGCACGCTCTTCACGCAACGCAAGACCGGGCACCCCGACAAGCGGTACCTCCCCTTCCACTCGGGGCACGCGGAACGCCGCCGTGACCTCGAGATCGGCCAGCAACTGTTTGGTCAGAAACAGTGCTTCGTTCGACGCGTTGGCGGACACCAGCGCGATAGCTCGGCCGCCCGAACCGCGGACCAGTTGGGCAGCTTCGGCCAACGCGTGGTCCCAATCAGTCGCCGTCAGGTCCCCGCCCTGAGATACCAGCGGCGCCTCAATGCGATCTCCGCGATTCATCCAACGATAATGGAGGCGGCCCGTGTCACACATGAAGTATCTGTTCACTTCCAGGTTGACCCGTGGACGCAAGCGCACAACCACGTTTTCACGTGTGTCGACATTGATATTGCATCCCTGTGAGCAACCCGTGCACACGCTGGGCGTCTTGTCCAGCTCCCACACCCGCGCCTTGTGGAGAAAATCCTTGGAGATCAACGATCCGACGGGACAGAGATCTACGACGTTACCAGCCCACTCGTGCCCTAGATCCTTATCCGGGTGGATCCCGATGAAGGCGCGATCACCACGCTCGCTCACGTTGAGGACATCTTCCTGAGCGACGTCGTCCATGAACCGGACGCAACGGGTGCACAGGATACATCGGTTCGGCACGTACAACACATCGCCGCCAAAGTCCTCGACGGGACTGAAGCGCTTCGCGTAGTCCTCATAGCGGGTTCCGGACCGGCCTTCCTGGAACACGTAATCCTGAAGCTCGCATTCCCCGGCTTGATCGCAGATGGGACAGTCCAGCGGGTGGTTGATGAGCAGGAACTCGAGCACCGACCTGCGTGCTGCCAGCGCGTCGTCGTTGAACACGTTGACGATCAGTCCGTCGGCCACGTCAGTGGCGCACGCGATCGCCAGCTTGGGAGCGCCCTCCACCTCCACCAGGCACATGCGGCACACGCCCGCGATCGGCAGACCGGGATGATAACAGTAGTGGGGTATGATGATTCCCGCCTGTTTGGCAGCCTCGATGATCATCGTGCCCTTGGGAACGCTGACCTCGACTCCTTCGATCGTAAGAGTAACCAAGTCTTGCTGTGCCATCGGGCTCATCCGGCTGCCGCCATAATCGGCTCGCGCGAGCCAACGATGTAGGCTTCGAATTCATCGCGGAATTTCTTGATTCCGCTCTCGACTGGAGCTGCGCACGAGTCGCTCAACACACATATGGTCGTGCCGGTCATTTGGTGACTGAGGTCGAGCAGCAAATCGAGGTCCTTCATTTCGCCCTGCCCGGCGAGGATCCGCTCCATGATGCGTACGGTCCAGGCGGTTCCCTCGCGGCACTGCGTGCATTGCCCGCAGGATTCGTGCGCGTAAAACCGTGCCAGTCGCATGACCTGGTACACCATGTCGGCTGAATCATCGAATACGATGACGCCACCGGAACCCAACATCGTTCCCTTCTCCACACAACCCTCATAATCGAGTATGCAACTCTCGGTCTCTTCCTTGTTGAGGATCGGAACGGAGGAACCACCCGGAATGCACGCCTTGAGCGTGCGGCCCGAGGGCACACCCCCGCACATGTCGTCGATCAACTCGCCCAGCGGGAAACCCATCGTCACCTCGTAGTTTCCCGGTCTCTGCACGTGTCCGCACACGCTGAACAACTTGGTGCCGACGCTTCTTTCGTTCCCGAGACACAAGCTTTTGTACCACTCGGGTCCCCGGTTGATGATGTGCGGCACGGCTGCCAGCGTCTCGACGTTGTTGATCGTGGTCGGCATACCGAATACACCTGCCGCCGCGGGAAACGGCGGCTTGATCCGTGGATTGCCGCGCCGTCCCTCGATGGAATTCATCATAGCCGTTTCTTCGCCGCAGATGTACGCCCCCGCCGCGCGGTGGATGTACATGTCCAACCGCTTCCCGCTACCCATCGCATCCGGCCCCAGCGCGCCGCGCTCGTAGGCCTCGTCCAACGCCGATTGCATCACCCGGAGCGGTCCGGTGAACTCACCGCGGATGTAGATGTACGTGATCTCGGCTTGAATCGCGTATTGGGCTATGGCGCATCCCTCGATCAATGCGTGGGGGGTCCACCGCATGATCTCGCGATCCTTGAACGTGCCGGGCTCCGATTCGTCGGCGTTGCAGCAGAGATAGTGCGGCTTTGATTTCTCCTTCGGCATGAACGACCACTTCAGACCCGTCGGGAATCCGGCCCCGCCACGCCCACGCAGTCCCGACGCCTTCACGATCTCGATCACATCGGACGGCCCCATCTCGAGAACGGTCTTGAGGGCCTTATATCCGCCGCGCTTTGTCCACCCGTCGTAGCTGCGTGCCTCGGCGTCGCCGAAGTACTCGCTCAGCACTACCGTCTCTTTTTCGTGTGGCTTGTGTGGATAACCCATGGTCAGGAATACTTTTTCACGAGGTCGGGAACCTTGTCGGGCGTCACGTCCTCAATAAAGTCCTCGTTCATCATCACGGGCGTGGCGAACCCGCACGCACCCAAACACTCCACTTCGATCACGGTGAACTTCCCGTCGGGCGACGTTGCCCCCAATTCGCCACATCCCGTGTGCTCCAGCAAGGCTTGCACCACACCCTCAGCGCCACACAAGTCGCACGGCGTCGTCGTGCAAACTTGAACGAACGTCTCCCCCACGGGATGCTGGTGGTACATGGTGTAGAATGTCACGACGCCCTTCACGTACGAGGGCGTCAGATCCAACACCTCCGCCGTCTCTGCCATGGCGGCGTCCGAAATCCAGCCGTGCGCTTCCTGCACCATCCAGAGCGCCGCCAATAACGCGGCACGTTTGGTCGGATAGCGCGTCAGGATCTCGTCCAGACGCTTCCGGGTCGTTCCGGTGAATACCGCAGTGTATTCAGTCGTTTGAGTCATGTTCCCTTTCCGCTCATCCCTTCCGGACGGGCCCACCTCTCCCCTCAACCCAACCTGACGGGCCCCCGCCACTGTCCCACCCAACCCGGCGGGCCCACCCCACTCCGCACCGCACCCGACGGGCAGACGGTACTTTTCTTCCTACGGTCCTACCGTCCACCGTCTGCCCGCCTGCCCGCCTGCCCGCCTATCGATCGACTTCTCCCATCACGATATCAATGCTGGCATTGATGGCGATCAGATCGGAGAGCAAGTGTCCCTCCGCCATCTTGGCCAACGAGGCCAGGTTGATGAACGCCGGCGGGCGCACCCGGAATCGCACGGGTTTCGCGGTGCCGTCCGATACGAAGTAGTATCCCAACTCGCCTTTCGGACCTTCAATGGGCAAGTACGCCTCTCCCACCGGCGTCTCGATGCCCTCCATCACCTGTTTGAAGTGGAAGATCATCGCCTCCATATCGCTCATCGCCGCGGTCTTGGGAGGCAACGAAACGCGCGGGTCCGAGACGTTGATGGGCCCGTCCGGCAACCGGTCGAGCGCCTGCTCCAGAATCCGCACCGACTGCCGCATCTCTTCGAACCGGCAGAGGAACCGGTCGTACGCGTCTCCGTGCTCGCCAACCGGAATCTCGAAATCGTAGGATTCGTAGTCGAGATACGGCCGGTCCTTACGCACATCGTACGGCACGCCGCTCGCCCGCAGCATCGGTCCTGACAGCGAATAATTGATCGCCTCCTCCGCGCTCATAATCCCGATTCCCTGCAACCGGGCGCACCAGATGGCATTGCGGGTGAGCATCACATCTACTTCGTCCAACGTGTTGGGAAACGTCTTACAAAATTCCCGCAAGCCGGACTCGAAGCCATCCGGGATATCCGCCATCAGCCCACCGACGCGCGTCAGACTGGTCGTGAGACGCGCTCCGGTCCACATCTCTTGAAGGTCGTAGACGCGCTCACGCTCCTGAAAACACCACAGAAATGGCGTGAACGCGCCGAGGTCGATCGCCGTGGTACCCATCCACACCAGGTGAGAGATGATGCGGCTCAATTCGCACGCAATGACTCGCAACACTTTGCAGCGCTCGGTGATGTCGAGCCCCATCAGTTTCTCGACCGCCAATGCCAGACACACGTTGTTGGACATCGGCGCCAGGTAATCCATCCGGTCGGTCAGCGTCACGATCTGGTTGTACTGCCGATATTCGCCGAGCTTTTCGAATCCCGTGTGGAGATAACCGATGTGCGGAATGACCCGTACCACCACCTCACCGTCCAATTCCACGACGAGACGCAGCACGCCGTGCGTGGCCGGATGCTGCGGCCCGATGTTCACCAGCATGTGGTCGCCGCCCAACTGCGGCTCATCCTCGCCCGTGAGAATCCCTACACCTCCGCGGTCGGCAACACCTAACGGCAAGCGAGCCGCCCGTCCCTGTGGATCGAGGCCCGTTGTGGCCAGGTTGAACTCGATGCGTCTGGTGGCCATGGGTTAGGAACTCTCCGGATCCGGGACCTTGCCGCGCTCGTCGCGTGCGAGTCGGTCGCGCATATCGGCCGGCAACTCATGGTACGCCTGGGCGATCGAAAGCTCCTCCATCGAATAGTGTGCTTCCGGGTTCATATTGAGCGCGCGTCGCACTTGTTCCGACCGAGAGAACCGTCCGCGCAAGGGAAAGTCCTTTCTGAGAGGGTGACCCTCGGAATAAGTCTCCCACATCAGGATGCGGCGCAGATCCGGATGACCCTCGAACCGCACGCCGAACATGTCGTATACCTCGCGCTCCAACCAGTTGGCGGCGTTCCAGAGCGGTACGATCGAGTCGATCACCAGGTCTTCACTCTTGTCCAACTCGACCTTGACCCGAAGCTGGGCTCTCCGCCGCAGTGAGAACAACTCGTAGACGAGCTCCAGGGGCCGCTCGGCATCCCGATACTCGACAGCGGTCACGTCAACCAGGTAGTCGTAATCCTGCTCGGGTGTGACTTTGAGAAACTCCAACGCGCGGGGAAGCATGCTCGCCTGGACGTAGACGATGGTGTCACCGCACGATTCGAGCGCGCGACCAATCGCACCGCCCTCCTCGAAATGGTGCCGGAGGGCCTGTACAGAGGGATTCACCGCGTTACCCGGAGCGGGTTTGATGAATGGAGTTGCCGAACGGCTCGGAGATTTCGTCCAACAGCCGTGGTGACATCCGCAAGCCACGCTCATCGAGCGGGTGCTCCTCCCGCAACGTGCGATCGGCCAGCGTCTCACCTCGTATTTTTTTCTGCAGCATCAGTATGCCGTACAGCAGCCCCTCGGGCCGTGGCGGGCACCCCGGGACGTACACGTCGACCGGCACCACCGTATCGATGCCCTGCACCATGGCGTACGTATCGAAAATGCCCCCGGTCGAGGCACACGCGCCCATCGAAATCACCCACTTGGGCTGGGGCATCTGGTCGTAGATGCGGCGGATCACGGGTGCCAACTTGAAAGGAAGCCGCCCGGCGCAGATGAGAACGTCGGCCTGCCGGGGTGAAAAGCTCATGCGTTCCATGCCAAAGCGTGCCATATCGAAGCGACTGGCCGCCGTGGCCATGAACTCGATGGCGCAACATGCCGTCCCGAACGGCATGGGCCACAAGCTGTTCGACCGCGCCCAATTGACGATGAAATCCAGCTTCGTCGTCACCCAATTGGGTGAGACCGGCGACACCACGGTCGTATCCGGGGGAGCGTCCGTCGGCTGCGTTACGTCTAATCCCACTCTAGCGCCCCTCTCTTCCAGGCGTAGGCGTGCCCCACCTCGAGAATGACGATGAAGATAGTCATGGCCACCAGGCCGTTCAGGCCGAGTTGCCTGAATGCCACTGCCCACGGAATCAAGAACACGACCTCGATGTCGAAAACGATGAACAACATCGCAATGAGGTAGAACTTGACGCTGAACCGCTGCCGGGCGCCACCCAGGGGCGGCATGCCCGACTCGTATGGGGAGGCCTTGAGTTTGGTCGGACTGCGCGGCGAGATGAGATGCGACACGGCCAGCATGCCCACCGCATTGACTATGACGAACCCAATCAGGAGCAGTAGCGGGATATATTCCTGAATCATCGCCCCTAGACGCTCGTGAAAATTTTCATGTACTATTGGAACCGGAAACTAGCTAAGGGCCCAACAGGGGTCAAGCACGCCCGAAGTGGCGTAACCGTCTGCGTGACGTATCTTTACGTGCCTCCCCGAAACAGCCGGGCGCGTCCATGATAAACCGCATTTGGATTCTCGCATGAGGAATCGGGCTCACAGCAAAACCGTCGAAAGAAGAGCAATTTCTGCGAATGTCGATCAAATCTGACCGCTGGATTCGGACCCAAGTGCGGGAACATCGCATGATCGAGCCGTTCGAGTCCTCGCAAGTGCGATCGGGCGTGATCAGCTATGGGGTGTCGTCCTACGGGTACGACATGCGCGTGGCGCACGAGTTTCGAATCTTCACGAACGTGTACTCGCCGGTCGTCGATCCGAAAGCATTTGACGAAAAGTCGTTCGTCGAGTTTGAGGGCGACGTCTGCATCGTCCCACCCAACTCGTTCGCCCTCGCTCGGTCGGTCGAATACTTCCGGATTCCCCGCAACGTGCTCACCATCTGCGTCGGCAAGAGTACTTACGCCCGATGCGGGATCCTCACCAACGTGACGCCGTTTGAACCGGAGTGGGAAGGATACGTGACGCTGGAAATCTCCAACACGACCCCCCTTCCCGCCAAGATCTACGCGAATGAGGGCATCGCTCAGGTGCTATTCTTCGAGGCCGACGACGACGACCAATGTGAGATCTCCTACGCCGACAAGGGTGGTAAGTACCAGGCACAACGCGGCGTGACGTTGCCAAAACCGTAGGGATTTACATGGCTCTGGTTCGTTGCGAAAAGCACAACATTCCCTACAACGACTCGAATCCGCGGGGGTGCCCGGCCTGCGCCCGGGAGGAGGGGGGCGACAATCAGGCCACGATCATGGCCGAACTCGCGCGGGCCAGTCGCCGTGTCGACGCAATCTCCGAGCCCCTACCACCCCTAGAAACGGTGGCAGCGCCACCGACCCCGGTGGAAACCGCTGTTCGCAGTATCAAGCGGCCTGTCCTGCTCTTCGGCATCCCGGCCGTGCTCCTGCTCATGGTCCTTCTGATGCGGCTGACAGGCCCCCGTTTTGTGGAGCAGCCGAGTCCCGTGGCCGAGGCCAGCGAGATCCGCCCTCTGACGCTCGTTCCTGGACAGCCCATTGCCGTGTTGTTCGCGCAACTCGGCGCTCAACTACCCCAGGTACACCCCTCCGTGCGCCGGATTCAGCGCTATTACTACGGAGCCGATCTGATCTTCGATACGGTCAACGACGTGTTGTATTCGTTCGAGATTCAAGTGCCAAATCGCACTTGGCGGGGACTTCGTGTCGGATTGTCCCAACAGGAGGCGCAGGGCGCCATGGCGCTGCTGGGTACCGCCACCACGACCGGGCCGCAAACCATCACCCCGACTGAAATCGGCGACTACTTGGTTTTTCCGTCGCTCGAGCAACGGCCGCGACGCACGATCACAACGGAAGTACGCCCACCCAACGGATGCTACGATGTGACAGTGGATGTGCAACCTCGTTCCATCGGCAACGTCTTCGATGATGGACAGAGCTACACGGCCATCGGCCGACGTGGCGATACCCCCAGTTGGACAGTGACCCGAATCCAGGTGGCCAGTCGCTCGATGGCGGGCCCGCTCTCGGGTCCGCCCGAATGCTGAGTTTTGTGCAGGATACGACACGGGAAAGTCGAACAGCTCGCTTCAGGATCGCGGCGTTCGCTTGCCGACACCTTTGGCAGGTGTATCTTACGGCTATTCGGCAATAGCGGTCGGTTGAGCCGGGTAGTGCGTGGACCCGCTTCGTCCCCTCCAGCGAGACCTTGTCTCTGACAGGGTGCCAACCGACCGCTATGGCCGGTTTTTTTGTACCCGATCACCTTCGGCGATCCCACGACCACACCCGGATCCCAAGCGGCTGGACCGCTCGAGCTCTGACCTACTACGGGTGTTTTAGTAGACGACACGAGCCCTGGGCGGCGCTGTCCGAAGAATCGTAGGCGGCTCAGCGGCTCCGGCTCCCTGGTGCGCACACACAGCTGCCCGCCATCGCTGGGGCCGGCCTCGACAGACAGGAGCTGGTTGCCGGACCCCCGCCGCATATGTTTGGGCCGGCATGACACACACCGAAGCCACAATCCGTTCCCTGACTTCCCAAGCAGACTACCTGGCATGCGTCGACTTGCAGTACGAGACCTGGGGCAAGGGCTTCGCGGACTGCGTCCCGCCCGCTGTGCTCCAGATATCGTCCAAAGTAGGCGGCGTCACAGCGGGAGCGTTCGACGCGTCCGGCAAGATGCTCGGCTTCGTCTTCGGGCTGGCGGGATGGAAGGACGGCCAACGCTGCCACTGGTCTCACATGCTCGCGGTGCGCCAGGAAGCCCGGGATCGGGGGATTGGGAGGGCGCTGAAGGCCTTCCAGCGACAGGAGCTACTCGATCGAGATATCGGTGCGATGTATTGGACCTACGATCCCCTCGTGGCACGGAACGCCCATCTCAATCTCCAGAAGCTCGGTGCCCAGGTCGTGGAGTATGTACGCGACATGTACGGCGGAGATGAAGCCAGCATAACGGACAGCATAATCGGTAGCGATCGATTCGTGGTCCGTTGGGATTTGAATGCAGGCGCCGGCGGAGGGTCGGCGTCGCCGAAGACCACGACGGAAGCAACCGCGGACGCCCCACTCGTCCTGGCGCAGGATGAGGCCGCAGGCAGCCAACCCGCGACGATCGACTGGCCAGGAGACCACCCCGTCGTGAGGGTCGAGATCCCCACCGACATTCAGGCGCTCAAGCTCGTGTTGCCGGATGTGGCGCGCCGTTGGCGCGTCACCACCCGGCGGGTTTTTCGATCGTACCTCGCCTTAGGATACCGAGTGGCCGGGTTTCATACCGACGCTGAGTCGCAACGCTGTTTCTATTACTTGGTATCTCACCCCAAAGACAGAGACGGTTAGACATTGGAACGCGTGGCCGAAGGGATCAGCTTGATCGATCTGCAGCACGCGGGCCGGCGCAACGTGATAGCCGCGGCGGTGCTCGAGCTGGACAGCGGGGTAGCGATCGTCGATCCCGGGCCCGCGTCCACCATGCCCGTACTGCGAAGCGGGCTCCGGGAAGCGGGAATCGATCTGAACGACGTCCGGGCCCTGCTGGCCACGCACGTCCACCTCGACCACGCCGGAGCGTGCGGCTCATTAGTGTCTGAGAACTCCGCCATTCGCGTGTATGTGCACGAGCGCGGCGCTCCACATTTGGTGGATCCGTCTCGGCTGATTGCGAGCGCCGCACGGCTCTTCGGAGACCGGATGGACCGATTGTGGGGCAAGTGCCTTCCGGTCCCGAAGGCGAATTTGCACGTTGTCACCGGCAGTGAGCGGATCGATCCCGGGGGCCGAACGCTCGAAGTAGCATACACGCCAGGCCACGCATCCCACCATGTGAGTTACTACGACGGCAAATGCGGTATCGCGTTCGTGGGTGATGCGGCAGGCGGTCGAATCCGCAACGGCGAGATCGTGCTTCCCTCCACCCCGCCACCCGATGCCGATCCCGACACTATCATGGCGAGTTACCAAGCGATTCTGGCGTGGGAACCCGAGCAATTGTTCGTGACCCACTTTGGACCGGCCAGCGGCGTTGAGGCGCACGGCGCCAAGCTCAGGGAAACGCTCACAACTTGGGCACAACGCGTCCGTAAATCTTTGGGCGAAGATGGAGATGACACCGATCGCGTCGAGCGATTCGGTGCTTGGGTTGGACGCGAGCTACGCCGCACGCTGGACGAGGAAAGCGCAATCGCCTACGAGCACGGCGCGCCGCCGGACCTCTCGTGGTATGGGCTCGCGCGCTACTGGCGAAAGAAGGGTTAGGCAGTCACTACCCTACACAGCGGGCGTTGCCGATCCCACGATAGAGGTTGGGCGTGATAACGAACTGAAGTTCGTCACCCGTTTCGACCTGCATCGCCTGCGACAAATACCTGCCACCACCCGTGAAGTCTATGAGGAACCGTAGATCGGAGGTCACCCAGCGAAACGTGAAATCGCGCGTGGTGTTGCTCGTGATCACGCCGAGACGATCGCGCTGCGTACCCCGGCAAGTGTAGACCGTAGCGTCGTAGAAATTTTCATTCTTGATGGTGACGGACACTTCGCGGTTGGGATCCGGTCCTTGCTCGCCAATTCGTTGCGTGGCATGGCCGCAACCCACAGTGAAAAGCGCAATCACCACGTAGAGCAGTCGAACCGAAAGCCCTTTCACACGCCTCCCTGATTATCTGCTCGAACCGACCGGAGCAACGCTACCGGCCGCTGCTACTCACGTCCGCCTCCAAAGCCTTGGCCTCTGCGACCATACGGGCTACGTCCTCGAGAAGCTGCTTGGCGTCGTAAACAATTCCGTCCTTAATAGTATACTTCACACCCCCTCGACGTTCCACCTCGCCCGTCTCGTCGTTCAGGAAGACGGCGCCGGTACCATAGAGAACCTTTAGGTTGAGCACTGGGTTCTCCTCTACCACCACCAGATCCGCAAGCATCCCCGGCTTGAGGACGCCGAACTGGATTTTCTGGCCCTTCGGCTCGTACAGGGTTTCGGCACCGCACAGCGTGGCCGAGCGGATCACTTCAAGGGGGTGGAAGCCGGCCTCCTGCAACAGCTCCATCTCCCGGATATAGTCGAAGCCGTAGAGCTTGTAAATGAACCCGGAGTCCGAACCGGTGCATACGCGTCCGCCTCGGTTCTTGTACTCGTTGAGGAATGACATCCAGATGCGGAAATTGTTCTTCCACTCGATTTCGTCCCTCGTGGTCCACGCAAACCAGTAGGATCCGTGACTCGTTCGGCTCGGCGTGTAGAAGCGCTCGAGTGACGGTAGCGTGTACTTGTCGTGCCATTCGGCCTCGCGGGCACGCATGATGTCACGGCTGGCTTCGTAAATCGTCATCGTGGGATCGAGCACGAAACCGAGGTCGAGAAGCTCGTCCATCACCGCGTTCCACTTCTCGCTTCCCTGCTCCGCCGCTTGCTTCCACAGCCGGCCGGCTTGACCGAAGCGATGGTACTCATTGTTGTAATTGTAGTCGAGCGGAAAGTCCTGCACGCTGCGATCGTCGAAGAGTGCTTCCGGCAACCCGTACCAGTGTTCCATCGACCCAAGCCCCAAACGTGCAGCATCCAGCACATTCATACGCGCGACGCCGGTCTGAGCGAGGTGAGCCTGGGTGCCGAGCCCGTGCTGCTTGGCCTCATCGATCAGGGCCGCCATGATGTCTGGATCGTAGGAACCCAGCTTCAACCCGTCGATGCCGCGATCGGCGGCCCAGCGCACGTACTCTCGCGCCGTTTCCGGAGTGTCTATCGGGCCTGCATCCCAACCGGAGCCAGGTCGTACGTACACGAAGATCCGCGGCGCGACGATCTCGTTGGCGGCGCTGCGGCGACTCTCCTCGAGCGTCCAATCCACGCCGTTGCCGGAGCCCGGATCGCGGATGGTCGTGACGCCATGACCCATCCACAGCTTGTGAACATATTCCGCCGGCGTGCCTTGGGAGACACCGCCCTGGTGCGCGTGTACGTCTACGAAACCCGGCAACACGTACATCCCATGCGCGTCGATTTCTCGTGTGGCGTCTTGCGGACGGCGATCTTCACGAATCGGCACGCCGGGAGATCCCACGCTCTGAATGGAAACGATACGATTGTTCTCGATGACGATATCCATGGGCCCCCGGGGGGGGGCTCCGGTTCCGTCAATGACCGTTGCGCCACGTATGATCAGACGCTCAAACGGGCCCTCGCCATCGCCCGGCGCTCGATCCGGCGAATGCTTGACGCCCGAGGACTGAGCCTGGACCACCTCATGTTGAATGACGAGTGTCGTTAAGGTGAAAAAGACTGTTAGTAGCCGCAATGACACGCGCATGGATATTCCTCTGTAGTGGGCCGGTTCACGTTGCCTCCCGACCATCGGTTCGTCAAGGGGGAACCGACCCTCGATTCACGCGGGCCACGCGACTACAATAGTACTGGTAGAAGCGACAACGTCCTGCCCGAGTTTACCGATACCGGGCGGCTCCGGTCACTGATTGTTGCTCTGGCGACACGCCGTGGTGTATCGGAGGCCGAGGTGGAGAAAGGGATGTTGGCAACCGTCCCGCTGGGACGGTTCGCGTCGCCAGACGAGACCGCCGCCGCCGTAGCCCTTCTCGCCGGCCCCACCGCCCGCTATATAACCGGTATCAGCCTTCCGGTGGACGGCGGAAGAACCGAGAGTTTATGACATGCAGCACATCAAACACTTCATCGACGGAGAGCTGGTCGATCCGGCATCGGGTTCGTACCTAGACAACATCGAGCCTGCCACCGGTGCGGCGTACTCGTTCGTCGCCGACGGGGACACGGAGGATGTGGACCGGGCGGTGGCGGCCGCGGTGCGCGCGTTTCCGACATGGTCGGTCACCCCGGCCGAGGAACGGTCGCAGATTCTGCTCAAGCTGGCTCAGCTGATTGAAAACCGGCTCGAAGACTTCGCGCGTGCCGAGTCGGTCGACACCGGCAAGCCAATCGCCGCGGCGCGGACCATCGACATCCCACGAGCGATCAAGAATTTCCGCTTCTTCGCGACAGCCATCCTGCACTTCCAGTCCGAATCGCACGCGACCGACCACGTAGCGTTGAACTATACGTTGCGTCGTCCACGCGGAGTTGCATGCCTCATATCTCCGTGGAACCTCCCGCTGTACCTCTTCAGCTGGAAGGTTGCACCGGCGCTTGCGGTGGGCAACACGGCCATAGGAAAGCCATCCGAGCTCGCCCCGATGACGGCGTTCATGCTTTCGGAGCTGTGCGAGGAAGCGGGGATACCTCCCGGTGTGTTGAATATCGTGCACGGACTGGGTCGGAAAGTGGGCCCGGCGTTAACCGAGCACCCGGACATCAACACGGTTTCGTTCACGGGCGGAACGGCGACCGGCGCGGACATCGCGCGGCGCGCCGGCCCCACGTTCAAGAAGCTTGCGTTGGAACTCGGCGGTAAGAACCCCAACGTCATCTTTGCCGATGCAGACCTCGACGCCGCCCTCGAAGCGGCGATTCGTTCCGCTTTTTCGAACCAGGGCCAAGTCTGCTTGTGTGGATCCCGCATCTTCGTCGAGGGCGCGGCGTACGAGTCGTTTGTCGACCGTTTCGTAGCCGAGGTCCGGAAGCTCCGCCTGGGCGACCCGCTGGCGCCTGATACCCAGCAAGGCGCGCTCATATCACGCGAACATCGAGACAAGGTGCTGCGGTACATCGAGCTCGCGTCGGACGATGGCGGCACGATACGATGCGGCGGCCGCGCGCCGAATCCGGTCAACGATCGCTGCCGAGACGGGTTCTTCGTCGAGCCCACGGTGGTGACCGACCTGCCGGTTGATTGTCGTGTGAACCGAGAGGAAATCTTCGGTCCCGTGGTCACCATTACGCCGTTTGAAACGGAAGATGAAGTGGTCTCGTATGCAAACGATACGGATTACGGACTGTCCGCGTCACTGTGGACGGAAAACCTCTCGAGGGCGCACCGGATTGCGGACCGCATCGCGTGCGGGACTATCTGGGTGAACTGTTGGATGCTGCGCGACTTGCGAGTTCCCTTCGGAGGGATGAAGCACAGTGGCGTGGGACGTGAGGGCGGCGAGGAAGCGCTGCGGTTTTTCACCGAGCCGAAAAACATTTGTGTGAAGCTTTGAAGTGAGTAGTAAGTGGTGAGTGGTGAGTGGGGGGGTGTGGGTGGGCGGACGACTCACTACTTACGACTCACGACTCCCCACTACCGCCACCACCTTCAACTCGATCGCAATCGGGGTGGGCAGCGAGCTCACTTCGACGGTCGTTCGGGTGGGTTGGTTCGTGGCGAAGTGCTTGGCGTAGAGCCGATTGAACACTGGAAAGTCGTCTTTCATGTGGGTCAGGAACACCGTGACGTCTACGATATCATCCCACGACGAACCGGCGTCTTCGAGCACAGCGCGGACATTTTCGAACACGGCTTGGCACTGGCGCTCGATGTCATGGCCGACTACCACACCGGATTCGTCGAGCGTGACCCCAGGAATCTCGTCTGACCCACGCACCCTCGGCCCCATCCCAGAAAGGAACAACAAGTTGCCCACACGCTTTGCGTGCGGATAGGCGCCTACGGGCTCAGGCGCTCGGGTGCTGATGATATTGTCATCAGGCATTCTGCCACCGTACGATTCTTGAACCCCGAGCACACTCAGAGATCATGAGTATGTTCCCGCGTGAACGTTCATCGCACTCATTGACGTCTGTCGTCTGGCCCAGTCATCTCCCGCAAGAGCGCGCGCACGGGGCTCGCCTCGAAACCCACCAGATTGAGTGGCAGCGCAATTAGCTCGTACACTCCCTCCGGCACGTCGTCCAAAACCACACCCTCGAGGATGGCCACGTTGTGCTCGAGGCATGCATGATGGGCCTCCAAATCCTGTGACGGAAAGAGATCTACGCTCGGTGCGTCCGTTCCGACGAGCGTGACCCCCTGCCCCACCAACGTCTCGATGAGGTCAACGGTAAACGCCGCGAAATCATCACGGAACGGCGTCGGATGGGAAAATGTTTGCGTCGCGAAGAGCACTCTTTCCGCACGAACGGGGACCGTCAGGATATCTGGAGGCATTCTAGTTCCGTGCGGCGGAGACACCCGGACCACCTGACAGGGACCGAGAAAGCGTTCGACCGGCCATTGTTCCACCGACGGCGCATCGATTCCGTAATGACTCGGCGCATCGACGTGCGACCCCAAGTGCACCGTTGTGCGGAGGGTCGACACCGTAACGTTGTCTCCCTTCTTCATGTCCATGAGGATCTCCCGGCTGGGCGGTGTGTCACCAGGCCACACCTGAAAATCCGGGGAGATCGGCGGAGAAATATCGTAGATCATCGCTACAGCCTGTGCCGAATCGCCCACAGATCGGGGAACACGGCCTGAAATAAGGTTTTTTTCAAGAACTCGACCCCGAGCGTTCCACCCGTTCCCCGTTTATTGCCGATGGTCCGCTCCACCATCTTGACGTGACGGTAGCGCCATTCCTGCAAGCCTTCGTCGAAATCCGTCATGAGTTCGAGTAGGATCGAAATGTCCGGTTGCGTGGTGTAGAGCCGAAGCAATCCATCCTGTACAACCTCGTTCGGAATGGACGGGGCGGTCGCCTCCCGTGCCCGCAGCTCACCGGGCACGTCGACGCCATTCTGTTCGAGGAAGTCATAAAAGTGGTCCACCACCGATGGCGCCCGCAACCGCCGCTTCAGTTCGTCGACTCCCGGCATCTCTTCAGTATAGTATTTCAAGGCATCGGCGCTCTTCAACCCAAGCGCAAACTCCATCTGCCTGAACTGGACCGACTGGAATCCCGACGCGCGCTCGAGCCTGTCCCGAAATGCCCTGAAGGACATCGGGGTCATCGTCTCCAGAATATCCAATTGGCCGACCAGCGTCTTCATCACCGTGCGAATGCGCTTGAAAGTGTGAACGGCACCGTGGAGATCGTTGGCGGAAAAATCACGTGAGATCTTGTCCATCTCATGAAGTATGAGCTTGAACCACAGCTCGTATACCTGGTGGATGATGATGAACAGCGACTCATCGTGTTCCGGCGGCTCGGAGCGACCGACCTGCAACTTCAGCAGGTCGTCGAGTTTGAGGTAAGAAGCGTAGGTCAATTCCATATGCGAACTCCGAGAATGACGGCTACGGCAATCACACCCAACATTCCCACCATGATCACCGTTTTCTGACGGTCTGCCTTGGCTTTCGCATCTCCGTACGGAATCCGAGAGAAGGCAACCATGCTGTAGAGCGGCAGGAACCACCGTGGGAACGTTCGATGGAGCGCTGCTTCCAACTTCTTCTTGAGCCGGAACGATGCCGACGCCACGTGATCGCGCATTTCCACGAAATTGTTCACGCACAGGTCGGCCAGGACATCGAGGTGGGCCTTGCGCGTATCGTAGTATTCTGCGAACGCTGCCTGCCAATCGGGGGCGTGCCGCTCGAGGCACCCCCGCAGCACAGAGCAATCTTCAAAAGCCGCGTTCGCACCCTGCCCGAAAAACGGCACAACCGCGTGGCAGGCGTCCCCAACCAACACGACACGGTTGCGATAATACCAGGGGCCACACCGGACGGTCACGAGCGAACTCGTGGGATTGTGGAGATATTCCTCCGCAAGTTCCGGCATATGCGGGACCGCATCCGGGAAATTGCGAGAAAAGAAGTCAGATATTTCCTCTCGTGTCTGCAAATTGGCAAAACTGTTCGGCCCTTCGAACGGCCAAAACAGCGTACACGTGAACGATCCGTCGTGGTTGGGGAGCGCAATCATCATGTAGCCACCGCGCGGCCAGATATGGAGCGCGTTCTTCTCCATGCAGAACCCGCCGTTCACCGGCGGGATCGTGAGTTCCTTGTAGCCGTGGGCGAGATACGATTGGCTGAAATCGAACCGGTCGAGCCGGGCCAGCCGCGCCCGCACGACGGAGAATGCGCCGTCTGCTCCCACGATGACATCGACCTGCACACGCCGCGACTCATCGGTCGCCGCATCACGCGCGGTAAAGGACGCAGAGTCGGGTTCGATGTCGCTGATACGTTGATTGAAGTAGAGGCGTACGTTGGAAAGCGCGTCCGCCGCGTCAATCAGGTTGATGTTGAGACCCAACCGGGAGACTGCGTTGATCACATGCTCCGGCCTCGTACCGTACGGCTGAAACGCCAGCGTGCCCTCCGGTGAGTGGATCATGCGACCCGGCATGGGAATGGCGTTCGCGAGCACGGTATCGGCTACACCGGCGTCGCGCAGGGCATGCACGCCCCGGGTCGAAATCGCCAGATTGATCGAACGGCCCCCGCCCCCGCCCCCGCTCCCGCCCGCGCCCGCGCCGCGCCCCCACCCGTGGCCCGCGGGTCCTCGAGCTGTTCGAACAGCTCGACGTCATACCCCAGCCGGCCGAGGTTCAGAGCCATCAACGGTCCGGCCAACCCCGCACCTACGACGGCAAACGTCGGTGTGCTCACTTGACGGCCGCGTCACTCGGGACGAGTGGAACACCAACCACCTCTCCGAACTCACGAGCAAACTTCCATGCGTCCAGATAGGTGTTGTACAGCGGAACGAGGGCAACGCGCACGACATCGGGCTCACGGAAGTCGACCACGATACCACGACGGCCGAGTTCTTCGAACAGAACTCTCGCATCGTCCCGCACGCAGATTGACAACTGGGAACCACGTTCCTCACGATTGCGCGGCGTCAAGATCTCGAACCGATCGGTCTCAACCCCGTCGAGCAACTGCTCGAGATAGGCCGTGAGCGCTACCGACTTGGCGCGCACGGCTTCCATGCCAACATCATCAAAGATGCGCAGCGAAGCCTCGAGGGGAGCCATGGCAAGGATAGGAGGGTTGCTCACCTGCCACCCCTCGGCGCCATCCTGTGGCACGAACTCGATGCTGCGGTCCCTCTCAAACCGCGTGCGCGGGTCGTTGCCCCACCACCCCGCCAGCCGCGGCAGTTGGGGATCGCGTGCATGCCGCTCGTGCACGAAGCAGCCGCCCACCGCACCCGGTCCGGCGTTGAGATATTTATACGAGCACCAGACCGCAAAATCCACGTCCCAATCGTGCAACGCATGCGGCACGTTACCCGCCCCATGCGCGAGATCGAAACCGACGCGACAGCCCTGCCGCCGCGCGGCGGCCGTGATGCGCTCGATGTCGAACCATTGTCCCGTGTAGTAATTGACTCCGCTCAGCATCACGAGCGCGATCTCCGCACCGTGTTCCTCTAGCGTCCCTTCGATGTCCTCGATGCGGATGAGGTGTTCTCCCTCCCGTGGGCGCGCGACCATCACCGCCATGGCGGGATCCAAGCCATGCACCTGGGCCTGCGAGGCAACGGCATAGCGATCCGAGGGAAACGTGGAGTCCTCGATCAAGATTTTCGTGCGCCGCCCTTCTGGACGATAAAACGTGGTCATCATGAGGTGGAGGTTGACCGTGAGGCTGTTCATCATCACGACCTCACCGGGCTTCGCACCCACGAGGCGCGCTCCCGTATGCCGAAACATCTCGTGGTAGGAAAACCACGGCGTCGGCTCTTTGAAATGAGCGCCAACCCCGTACGACGCCCAGTCCTCCAGCACCCGCTCGACCGCGGCACCCGCCGTGTTCGGCATCAGCCCGAGAGAGTTACCGCACAGATAGACGGTGGGTGAGCCATCGGGTCTTGCGGGTATGGCAAATTGCTCTCGGCACCCGGCCAGCGGGTCGGCCAGGTCGAGCGACTCGGCGTGTGCCCTGCCGGTCTGCCGACCTCCGTCACTCACCAGCCGAAAGCCCCGCGGTCTCGTCCCAGAAACTCGAGAGCCGTTCCCGATAGCAGCCGCTCCTTCACACCATCCGAGGTTCCCTCGAGCGACTCGATCAGCGAACCGGGGCGATGCTCTCCGAGCGGAAACGGATAGTCGGATCCGAGTGCCACCTTCTCTTCCCCGACGAGGTCTATCAGGTGGCGCAGCGCAGTTTGGTCGTGCACCAATGAGTCGAGGTAGAAGCGCCCCAAGTACTCACGTGGCGAGCGTTCGCTGTCGACCGCGCAGAGATCGGGCCGCACGCGAAACCCGTGCTCGATGCGGCCGATCGTGCCGGGAAACGCCCCACCGCCGTGAGCGAAGCAAATACGGAGATTCTTCAATCGGTCCAACGCGCCGGAGAACAGCAGCGACGCGATCGCCAACGCGGTCTCCGCCGGCATACCGACGAGCCAACCCAGCCAATACTTCGACATGCGGTCGTTCCCCATCATGTCCCACGGATGCACGAACACCGCGGCGTCCAGACTCGCCGCGCACTCGAGCACGGACACAATGCCAGGATCGTCGAGGTTGTGGCCGTTGGCGTGGGTGCCGATTTGGACCCCCGCCATACCCAGATCGCGTACGCAGCGCTCGAGCTCCTTCATGGCGTGGTCGGGCGACTGCATGGGAATCGTGCCAAGCCCTACAAAACGTCGTGGATGGGATTGCACCACGGACGCGACGTGATCGTTCAAGAGCCGCGAAAGATCCAACCCGTCGTCCGGCTTCGCCCAATAACTGAACATCATCGGTACGGTGGAAAGCACCTGCACGTGCACTCCATCCCTATCGCACTCCTCGATGCGGCGTAGCGGGTCCCAACAGTTGTCCTGGATGTCGCGGAACGGCCGGTCATCCCTAAGAAGCCGAGCGCAACCGGGTCCGCGGTGTTCTATCTGGGGAAATCCACCATACCCGTAGCGCTCGCGAAGGTCGGGCCAGGTCTTGGGAAGAATGTGGGTGTGGATATCGATCTTGAATGTCGCGTCTGCGTCAGTCACGGCAGGTGCTACTTGCCCACCGGCGGGACTTCCATGACGGTACCACACGACTTGCAGGTCCGCAAAGTTTCATCCGCATAATAGGTCTCAATGACCGGCTTCAGCTGTTTGCCCAGGTCCTCCAATTGGAACGACGAATCGTAGAGCACTTCGTCGCAGTTCTCGCAGTACCATCGTAGATGATCCAGCTCACCCAACTTCCGTTGACGCTCGATCACCATGCCGATCGTTCCCGCCGGTCGTTGAGGAGAGTGAGGCACTCGCGCCGGCAGGAGGAATATCTCGCCCTCCTTGATTTCGATATCCCGTGTCTCGCCCTCATGCTTGATCCGGACGGTGATATCACCCTCGATCTGGTAGAAGAACTCCTCGCCCTCTTCTATGTGATAGTCCTTCCGTTGGTTCGGCCCACCAACGACCATGACCAACAGCTCACCATCCTGCCACACCATCTTGTTGCCCACCGGCGGCTTCAACAGCTCGCGGTGTTCGTTGACCCAGTCCTTTAGGTTCAGCGCGCCGAGTTGCATTGCGTCCATCCTTGTGAAAAAACTGCGTTATGAGAACCATTGTGTCTTACCCTTGCGACGCGACGCTGGCAAGGGGCGCGGGGTGTCCTCGCGCCACGGCCGTTTCCAGACCTGTCCGGGCGATCCCCACAACCGTTCCTCGCGCCACGGCCCGCACCGTTTCCAGGTGGATGGCCACCGTGGCGTCGATCTCGGTGGCGTATCCCCCTGCCATCACGGCCACCACCGGCACGCCCACTCTTGCGAGCGTATCACACACCAAGCGGTCTCGTTCGGCCAAACCAGCGCGGCTCACGTTCAGCCGGCCGAGCCTGTCCCCCACAAATGGGTCGGCGCCCGAAACGTAGATCGCCAGATCGGGCCGGCCGGTTTCCAGCGCGGTTCCCAGGCCCCGTTGGACCGCCGCCAGGTACTCGTCGTCCTCCGCTCCGTCGGGCAACCCAATGTCCAGATCACTGCGCGCCTTGTGAAACGGAAAGTTGTGCGCACCATGAATGGAAAGGGTGAACACCGTGGGGTCGTCCGCGAAGATATCCGCAGTGCCGTTTCCTTGATGCACATCGCAATCCAGCACCGCCACGCGCTCCACACGCCGTTCTGCTTGCATCGCCCGCGCTGCAATGGCGCTATCGTTGAACACACAGAATCCCTCACCATGAGTTCGGGACGCGTGATGCGTGCCCCCTGCAAGATTCGCCGATGCCCCGTCTTCCAAAGCGGCTCGGCAGGCGGCCACGGTTCCACCGGCCGACCGCCGTGATCGCTCCACCAATTGGGGCGACCATGGAAATCCGATCCGGCGAATTTCCTCACCTGTCAGGCCACCATTGACCACACGCCGGACGTACGAGGTAGCGTGCGCTCGCTCGATCTCTCGATCCGTCACGGGTGGAGGGACATGCAGATCGTCGGCCGCGGCGATGCCGGCCTCGACGATTCGCTCGCGCAGTAACGCATACTTCTGCATGGGAAACCGATGCCCTTCGGGCAGCGGAAGCACAAAATGGTCGCAGTAGAAGAGCTTCACAATGCGGTCGCAGCCTCGTCAATGGCTATGGCGTGGCCAGTACCGGGGCTTGGCAAGTGAGTTAGCTGCCGGCGCACGTGCTTACAACTCCCGACTTACAACTCCCGACTCACTACTCTCTGCTCATTGCCCAGCAGCCATCCAACGATACACGCCGCGCACGTTTAACTCGAGCCAGGCGTCGTACTGGCCCCAACTCGAATACGCCGGCAACTTGACTCGGGCGGCCGCCTCGTCTTCGGAGAGCCCCGCTTCGATCGCCTCGGCGACGGCGCGCCTGAGATCGCGGTAGTAGCTCACCTGTCGATCGATCGATGCCCGGTCGCCGGCGGGTCCGTGGCCGAACACTATCGTGTCGTACCCCAAGCCACGCAGACGGTCGAGCACCTCGAAGAAATCCGGAAAGTGCCAGCCTGGTAGATCGCGGAACCCCATCCTGTCGTTGCTCACGAAATCAACCGCGAAGGCGATACGGTCTTCCCTAAGCAGGGTGACGATCATGTTGTCACTGTGACTGTTGCCGAGGTAGTGGAGTTCAATCGTCTTGTCACCGTACCGCAACACCATCCGGTCGGTGAACGTGACGTCGGGCAGAGGCAGATCGTCGCTGCCGGTACGCTGGATTTCATCGACGGCATTGGCGTGGGCGATGATCGGAATCTCCTCGCCGAACTCCTCACGCAGCACCCCTGCTCCCGTCGCATGATCCGCATCGCTGTGGCTGTAAACGATGGCTCGCAACGGTTGGTTGGGGGCCAAGCGCCGAATCTCCTGGCTGAGCTGGCGGGCCGCGTCGGTCGAGATGGGATCCACCACGACGACACCCTCGGACGTCACCACCACGAAGCTGTTGTGCGCCTGCCAGCGGAACTGATACACGCCGTCTCCGATCCTGGTGGTCTCGAACGACGGAGCCTGCGCTGACAGCGCGGTGGCCAACATTAGAAACATGGATACCGAACAGATCACCCGCATGGTGGACCTCCTTGTGAGCTACGAGCCACGAGCTACGAAGCTAAGACGCAAAGCCCATGGCTTCACAGCTCCCGACTCACAGCCCGTTGTTTTGCCAAACGCTCCCGTTTGTGCCGTAGCGCGCTGTGCCATGCCCTTCGCAGGCCCCATATCCATGCCGCCGCACCGACGAACGCGCCGAATCCGGCGCCGGCGACGAGCCACACCAGCGCCCATCCCGGCGAGGCGATGCCGCTACCGAGTCGCGCACCGAGCCACCCTCCCAAAAACGAAACTGCCCACGCGGCGAACGGCGTGAGCAGCCACCCAATCAATCTTATGATCCGCCGGGCCGCAAAGATCACCCTTTGCGCATCACTCCCGACAGGGGTACGTGGAAAATCAAACCAAGCGTGAAGCCGAGGGCGAACCCGGCGCTATGCACCGGCACGACGCCGGTTACCATGAGGATCAGGGAAATGACGATGCCGATGCCAACCGTCTGCGCCGCAACGGCGGGTACGTTGGGCTCTCTGTCCCCGGAGGTCTTCGCCACCATCCAGGCCCCAAGCCATGCGAGAAACGCGGACCCCATCATCCATACGGGGATGTACCAGAAGCCGCTCCCGCCACCGAGCGCGTCCCAGGTCCAATGATACAGGTCGATAGGCCGCAACAGCACGGTGTCGATGCCCGTGAACACAAGGGCCCCCAACAACCCGATCATCGCCGTCCAGGCGATGGTGTCGACATCTCTGGGGCGCAGCAACACTGAGGGAAGATAGGCGAACACGGCACCGCCCAGCACCACCAAGACGGACTGCACCAGTGTTTCGGGAGCCCCGCTCAAGACACGGGACAAGAAAGCAAATGCGGCAACACCAACAGCGGTTACGACGCCCATGATCGCGCCGCCGCGAACGATTGAGCGCCAGTCCGACTGGACCAGCGATGCCGGCCGTGCGGCAGATGTCATGTGTCGTTTCTCCGAGGGGATCGGGGCCGCAGCAAGTTAGCCCCGTGGGGCTGCTAGTTCAACGCCCGCAGAGGTCACCATTCCAGCCCGAGGTGTCGGGCGGCCACACGCAGACCGATCAGTGTGAGATGTGGTTCCACTTCCTGGATTTCGGCTGACAGCTCGGCGATACGAGGGGCCAATCCGCCAGTGGCCACCACGAACGGCTCGGCGTCGCCCGGCCATTCCCGCTTGATGCGCCGCACGAGCCCGTCGGTGGCTTCGACGTTGCCGAACAGCACCCCTGCCCGCACACAATCCTCGGTACGGCGGCCGATGACCCCGGCGGGAGCGATAAGCTCGGTTGCCGGCAGCTTGGCGGTCTTGCGGATGAGGTCGTCTGCAGCGGTTTGCACTCCCGGAGCGATGACGCCTCCGATGAACCGACCATCGGCGGTGATGCAGTCGAACGTGGTTGCCGTCCCAAAATCCACCACGATGGTGTCACGGCCGTACAATTCGAGGCTGGCCAGCGTGTTGACGACTCGGTCCGCCCCCACTGTCATCGGCTCATCGACGTCTAGCACGATGGGAAGCGCAGATTCCGGACCGACCGCACGCGGCGCGATCCCCACCGCTTTTTCAACACCTTCCATGAGCGCCTGTGTCACACTGGGCGCCACCGACGCGCAAACGGCGGCGCGGACTTCCTGAGGGGAATGCCCCATCTGCACGAGATAAGACGTCAACACGCTCATCCATTCGTCGGGCGTACGCACGGTACCGGTCGTCATCCGCCAGTTGGTCACCAGCCGATCGCCGGCAAAGAGCCCAAATGTGATCTCCGTGTTGCCGAGGTCGATTGCTAGGAGCATGTCACACCCGCCGAGCGAGGATCCCGACGAAACCCGATCGCCGGGATACTTGGTATGCGAGCAGGATGGCCACGACCCCGGTCGCAACGATCACGGACGTCATGCGGTCTTCCAGGGCTCGTCCATCGTCGGTCAGCACGGTGGCCACTCCAGTCGAGCGAATGGCCGCCAACCACGCGCCGTGGCACAACGCCGGCACGAGCAGCGAACGTGACAGGGAATACAGACATCCCAACACGACCCCGCGCAACGAGCCTAGCACGGCAGCTTGCAAGACGCCACCGGGAGGGTCGGGAGCGACGGCGTTCCACGCGCCGAACAGCGCCGCCGCGACGAGGACCGTGGCCAGTCCGGCATCGCCCGCCTGTCCGATCAACACGCGGCGGAAGGCAAGCTCCTGTGTCACCAGAGCGCCGGTTGAGCCGACCACCAGAAAGAACGCGGCCACGCGTAACACCACACCGGGTTGCAATGGAGGCAGGCCGCCGTCCTGCGCAGCCATGGTGATCACGCCAATCAACACCGGCGCGACGGCCGCCAGCACCGCAACGCCGTACCAGCGGAGAACCATCCGGTGGCGTACCTGACCCCACGCCAGCGACCAGACCGCGGAGCCGACGATGACGGCTACCACCAACCCCTTTTCCGTTTCGATCATGCTGGCCGCTAAATGGCTGGGGCCCGAAGCGACCATCAACACCCCCAACACGACTGCGGCGGCCAGCGCAGCCATTGGGGAGAACCGGGCACGCGTCGGATGCTGCGGCCACAAGTCGAGCGGCAGCCCCATTCCCAGTAGCATCGCTATGGCCACGACGCCAGTGCTGATCTCCAGAGCGGAGTAGCCCATGAACGCAACGAGCTGTTCCGTGCGTGGAATGTGCCATGCAGCAAGCAGCACCAGTCCGGCTGCAACACCCCGCGACCAAACCGGGAGATCACGAGGAGACAACTTGCCCCCCTACGATGCGTTCGACCGTCCCGTCGGACGTTTGAATCAACAGCGCACCGTCTTGGTCGATTCCCCGGGCCTTGCCCTCCACGGGTTCGATGATACTCCGACCGCCAAGCCAGTCGCGCTCTCGGAATTCGATACACTCCGCTCGAGTCAGCGTCGGTGCATCACACAACACCCCGAGAAGGGGAACCAGCGCGTCGAGCACGGCGAGCCGGGTTACGGTGGAGTGGATGTCGTCGAGCGAGATTGCCACGTCAGCGATATCGCTGGGCAACGGTCCATAGACGTTGATACCGATGCCTACCGCAACCCAGGCTCCCATGCTGCCCGATCGAGCTTCGCAAAGGATACCCGCGACCTTCCGGTCGTGAATCATGACGTCGTTGGGCCATTTGATGTTCGACGCGATACCCAAAGAATCCAATGCGTTGGCCACGCAAAGACCAACGCGAAGGGCGAGCAACCCTCCATCCACGGGGCGTGGCGGCCGCTTGAGGGTTGCCAACCATATGCCAGAGCCTTTCGGGCTGTGCCACCGCCGGCCTTGGCGCCCGCGGCCGGACACCTGTTCGTCTGCGAGTACGAGCGCGCCAGCGGGAGCTCCCTCTTCTGCCAGTTGGTGAATGAGATCGAGCGTGCTCGTCACCTTTTCCAGCGCCAAGCAGCTGGGGACCGCCAATCGCTTCGCGAGCGCCGCCGGATCCAGTCCGTCGTATTTCATGCTAGAGCGTCGCGCCGAGAATCGTGAGCACGCCAACCGTCCAGCAGTAGGGCGCGAAACGATGGAACGCCCTCTGTTTCAATACGGCTATGAAGACGCGAATCGCGAGCACTCCCGCAAACAGAGCCGCGAGGAATCCGAGCGCGAGCGGACCGGTTCCCACCGCCACCACATTTCCAGACAGGTCGGGTAGCTGCAGCATGGCAGCACCAGCGATGACCGGTATGGCGAGAAGAAACGAGAATTCGGCTGCTCGTACCGGATCGACACCGAGCCACATCGCGGCGCTCACGGTGGCGCCCGACCGGGAGATGCCTGGGAGAATCGCGAGAGCCTGCGCGATGCCAATGACGACCGCTCTCCCGGCGCTCGGAGCTTCGGCCGTGGCGGATTGGCGCCGCCCACGCGTACTCCATAAGAAAGACCCCGTGACAAGAAAGTTCACTCCCACGAGCAGCAACGACTCGAACGCACGTTCGAAGAAGTCCTTCAGCAACACGCCGACGAGACCCGCCGGAACCGTTGCGACCGCGAGCAGCCCGACGTAAGCCCACGCCTTGCGATCACCTGTGACGGTGCCCCGTGTCAAGTCCCACAGCACGTTGCGGTATACCAACACGACGGCCAGCAGCGTCGCGACGTGGAGGACGACCTCCACCATAACACCAGAGGAAGAAAATCCCACTAGGGCTTCAGCAACCACAAGGTGCCCCGAACTCGAGACGGGAAGAAACTCCGTCAGCCCCTGCACCACCCCCAAAACCAAACCCTGCCACCAACTCATCTGTTCAGGACGTTTTCATACAGCGATTCGTATAACGGCACCACGCGATCAGTTGAGAAATTGCAAGCGCGGGCAACCGCAGCAATGCGCGCGTCGCACCATCGCTGATGGTCCGTCAGAAGATTGAGCGCGCCATCGGCCATGCCCTCCAGGTCGTCAGGCGGCAACAAGAAACCGGTTGTGCCGTCGACGACCACCTCTGGTAACCCTCCGACGTTGCTTGCCACCACCGGCACGCCGCACGCCATCGCCTCCAGCGCGCCAAGTCCGAACGATTCTGTCGTACTCGGCAGGAGAAAGAGATCGGCGGCTTGCAGCACGTCAACAACCACGCTCAGATTTCCGAGGAACCTCACGTGCTCTTCCAAACCCAACTCCGTCACGACAATCTCGGTCGCGCCGCGCTCCGGCCCGTCCCCAACCAACACCAAGACCGCCGGGATCTCCTTCCTCACGCGCGCGAATATCCGTACCACGTCGGGTACGCGCTTCAGCGGCCGAAAATTCGACATGTGCAACAGCACTTTGGTTCCCGGGGGAGCGAACACTTCCCGGTGCGCGCACTGTTCGTCGGGCGTGTAGGTCGTGACATCGACGAAGTTCGGAATCACCTCCAAACTGCAGTGCTCGCATCCGAACGCGCGTATCGTTTCATCCTTCAAGTAGGAGGACACCGTCGTCACCGCGTCGGATCGCTCGATGGCAAACTTGGTGACCGTGTGGAACGACTTCTCTTGCCCGACGAGCGTGATGTCCGTTCCATGCAGCGTAGTAATCAACTTGAGAGGGTGTGCCTCGCCCAACATCTCGCGGGCGAGAAAGCCGGCTGTGGCGTGCGGCACTGCGTAGTGGACGTGGAGTATGTCCAATCGTTCACGCAAGGCGACCTCGTGCTGTTTCACGGCCAACGCCAACGAATAGGGGAAATATTCCAGGAGCGGATATGTCGCGCTCAAGTCGACGGCGTGGAAATAGACGTTCTTGGCAAAGCTCGGCAGCCGAAAGGGTGACGCATATGCGATGACGTGTATCTCGTGGCCCCGTTTGGCGAGTTCGAGACCGAGCTCGGTCGCGACCGCGCCGGAGCCCCCGATTGTAGGGTAGCACGTGATCCCGATACGCATTCATTCCTCTCTTTCCGCCCATAATTCGACGATCCGCCTCGCCAGAATGTTGGGAGGATCGGTGGCATCCAAGGTAATCACTGGGTGCCCAACGAGTTGATGACGGAACCAGGTTTCCTGGCGTTTGGCATACTGGCGGGTGCTCGTGACAATGTCGCTCGCCAGTTGCTCCGCGGGAAGTATCCCTTGCAGATGGGCGATCACTTCCCGATATCCCACTCCATCCATCCCAGCGGCGTGGGGCGACACACCCAGAGCGAGCAACCTACGAACCTCCTCCACCCACCCAGAGCCCAGCATCGCACTCACGCGAGCCTCGATGCGCGCGTGTAGGAACGCTCGCGGTACGGTCAGTCGGACATACCACGGCCGCATCACGGCATCGGCTTTCGCGCGGCGCTGCCATGTGGATAAGGGATGCCCCGTCAACAACGCCACCTCTACGGTCCGCGCCGCCCGCTGTCGTCCACCGCCTCTGTAGGCTGGATCCAACCGCACAGCCCACGCCCCCAAGCGATCCGCTTGCGCGGCCCAGGCCCGAAATCGCTCGCGTCGGTCGGCGTCCAACGGCGGCTCGCGAAACAGCCCGTCCGCTAAAGCGCAGATGTAAAACCCCGTACCACCCACGACGATGGGGCGGCGGGTCGAGTCGAGTTCCGCGAGCCACCGGGCTGCGTCGCGTGCAAACCGACCGGCGCTGTAGCGGTCGCCGGGGTCCACGATATTCACACCCAAGTGCGGAATCTCGGCTAAGATTTCCTTGTTCGGCTTGCCCGTACCGGCGTCGAGTCCACGGTAGACTTGCCGGGAATCGGCGGAGATGATCGTCACGGGCCAAAACTCGTTCAGGGCGACCGCCACCGCCGTCTTTCCCACCGCCGTCGGCCCTACGATCACTGGAACGACAGGCCTAGCTCCGCCCAAAGCGGCGCTCCAACTCCTCCCTGGGAAGCTGCACGATAGTGGGACGACCGTGCACGTCGTGCGGCGGCAGTTCGCAAGCGAACAGCCTGCTCAGCAAAGTGCGGATCTCTCGGCTCTCGAGAGCCTGGCCGGCCTTGATTGCCGCACGACACGCGTACATCGCCGCAAAACGTTCGAGTTGATTTGCCCACCCACCGAAACGGCCGCGGCTCAAGTCGGCTATCACCTCTTCGAAACAGCGACGCGCATCGAATCGCGGATGCGGGCTGGGAACCGCATGGATGACGACCGACCGGCCACCAAACCCCTCCACCTCGAAGCCGATCGCGGTCAACATGTCGCCATTTCGCTCGATCGCCTCGAGTTCCGCTGGCTCCAGATCGACCGTCAACGGCAGCAACAATCGCTGAGAAGGCGAACCCTCACCATTCAACTGGCTCATGGTCTCTTCGTACAACACCCGCTCATGCGCTGAATGCTGATCGACTATGGCCAAGCCCTCTGGGGTCTGCAAAACGATGTAACTATCGAAAACCTGGAGAAAATTCCGCTCGAGCGGCGCGCCCGTCGCTTGCCACGCGCCCGTGCCGGCGCCGGGTGGGGCAAACAACGACGCAATCGGCGACTCGTCGCGCGGCCACGCCGCATCGTGCGGTTGCGCTCTTTGCGAGACCGGCCCGCGGGCAAAGCCGAGTGGATCGTGGACGACCGCCGCAGAACCCATGTCGCCGAGGGATAGGCGGATGGCTTCCTCGACGGCGCGCTCGACGAGCCAGCGGTCGCGGAACCGTACTTCCTGTTTTGTCGGATGCACGTTGACGTCCACCGCGTCGCCCGGCAATCCAATCGAAAGAAAGAGCGTCGGTCGCGAGCCCGGATGGATGGTGGCGCGGTACCCGCTTTCCGCAGCCCGCACGAGAAAGGGATCGCGAAACGGCCGGCCATTCACGAAGAGTAGGGCTTTACGTCCAGACGGCTTGGCGTCGGCGGGACGTTGGATGAAGCCCCGTACGGAGACGGGCCCCGCGTGATGCTCCACCGCAATCAACCCTTCGGCAACCGAACGCCCGAACAAGGACTCGATCCGGTCGGCAAGGTTCGACACGCGAGGTGCGTCGGTAAGCACCCGCCCGTCACTGGTGAGCTTGAACGCGACATCGAGCCGCGCCAGCGCCAACAGTGACACGGCTGCTACGGTGGCGCGGGTCTCGGAAGCCTGCGACCGCAAGAATTTCCGCCGCGCGGGGGTATTGAAGAACAGTCGCGTCACCGTCACGCTGGTACCGTGCTGACGTGCGGCCGGCGCCACGTCCTTGAGGCGACCCCCTTCGACTACGAGGCGGGTGGCCTCCGCGGGAGTCCCGTTGTCGGTCGTTGGCGCCGTCTCGAGTACCAGGCTGGAGATCGAAGCGATCGCGGGAAGCGCCTCACCACGGAATCCATAGGTCGCAACACCGATGAGGTCTGAGGCAACGCGGATCTTGCTCGTCGCGTGTCGGTCCATTGCCATGACCGCGTCGCTTCGATCCATCCCTGTTCCGTCATCGCTTACGGCGATGGAG
>JADFPO010000009.1:0-17482 GCA_022562295.1 Gemmatimonadota bacterium | reverse complement strand
GGAATCCATAGGTCGCAACACCGATGAGGTCTGAGGCAACGCGGATCTTGCTCGTCGCGTGTCGGTCCATTGCCATGACCGCGTCGCTTCGATCCATCCCTGTTCCGTCATCGCTTACGGCGATGGATCGCTTACCGCCCCCCTCGAGCTCGATCGTGATGGCGGTGGCGCCGGCGTCCAACGCGTTCTCCACCAGTTCTTTAACCACCGACGCCGGCCGCTCCACGACCTCTCCGGCAGCGATCTGATCGGCCACCGGGTCGGCAAGAATCGCGACACGGCCCATTCAGAGTCTTCCCAATTCATCGAGCAACATCCATCCCGCTCCTTCACCACGGCTCACCAGCGCCCAGGAGCCGTCCTGACGCTCAATCTTGACCGCCGTGCCCAGGGCGAGCTGCCTGGAGGCGCGTGATGTACCGTACGGGGCATCGCGAAGAGGCGCGTTGGGCACCACCACGAGCGCGACCGGGGTGGCATAGCGACGCTGCAAGTATGCGGCTGAACTCGCGAGCAGAATACTCCCCGCAAGGATTACCAACCCCCGCCTCCTCCACCGCGACGTGGCGAACAACACCCAGCCGAGCACCCAAAGGGCAGCTGCCAACCACGCCAACTCGGTAACGGTGACCGGGGCCACCCAAGTGCTGCGCCGAGCCGCGGCATCGAATGGGGGCACGGTGGCGAGTGCTTGCTTTATGGCCGGGTCACGGGGCAAAATTCGCGCCGCTTTGATCCAGACGACCCGCGCGCGAGTTGGTTGGCCGGCGCCGACCAGGGCTGCTCCCACATTAAACCAATGAGCCGCCTCCGCAGGCTGACTGTCGGCACGGAAGCGGAAGCTATCGGCGGCAGCTTGATACGCGCCGGCGATGAACAGCTGTTCCGCAGAGGGGCTTTGCGCCGCCACGTCCACCACACCACACAAAGACAAGCACACCGCGACCAGCGCACCGCGAGTGCCTCGCGCAACCCTCGGCGCCGCCGCCGCCGCCCCACCTGGGAGGGCTCTAAGCACCTCCCGTACCTCGGCGGCAAGCTCTTCGGGATCCGAGGCGCCGTCTCGACCGTACACAGCCCCACGCAGCCGATCTCGCACGCGGCACGCGTGCGTCGCCAACGACGCTTCGACCCCGGCAGCCCGCAGCGCGGCGGGAAGCCCATCGCCTTCTCGGACCTCGTTTCCGGGAACGAGGCGCTCCAACTTCGAGCGGAATTCTTGGTCGAGTCGATCGAGCGTCGGCATTCCCGAGGCGCCCACCGCGGATTTTCTCTTGGGGCGGGGGCGCCACCGGCGCAAGGGAGCAAACCGGACCAGCACCGCAGCGAGCGGCGGAAATCCCAGCAAGAGCAAAATCATCCACAACCGTACCCCGGAGGCGAGCCGGTCCGGTACCGGCGCTCCGCGCGGAGCCATGGTGTCCGGGGGCGGCGTGGCCCGAGTCCCCGTTCCGCGGCCACCGCGAGCAATGAGCTCGATCGGTTGCAGGGTGGCACGCACATAGCGGGCCGAGTCCAGCGCGAAGTAACTGTACGTCGGTGCCGGGATGGTAAACGTGCCCGCCGAATCTGGGGCAATCAGGTAACTGAACGTCTTCGTGCCGCCGATGAGCCCGTCCTCGGCAACGATCTGCACATCGGTGCGGCCAGGATAAACCCGAACCCCCTCGGGCCAACGGAACTCGGGCTCGGGCCACAGGGCGACGTTGCCGCGGCCGGTTACGGTCGCGGTTATGGTGATCGCTTGACCGAGGCCGACCCCTCCCTGCTCCACATCGACGGCAAATTCCAGATCACGCGCGGCAGCTCCGGTGTAGGGCTGTGGCCGACCTTCGAGCGGCTGCGGCAAGACCGTGATGGTCATGCTCTCGCTCTGTACTTCCTGCGGAACCTCACGACTCAGGATCGACGTTCGCAATGGCAGGCTGTACGATACGCTCGCCCGCCCGACCTCGAGGGTTCCCACCGTCAGTGGGAACGCGAGTTGATGGTGGACGTAGAGGTCGTAGAGCCGCCCGTTTACCCGACGAGTATCCACGACACCGAGTGCGCTGGTGCGAGGGTAGGTCCACGCTCCTTGCACTTGTGGCGGCACCAGCGTCGGGCGGGTTCGCAAGCGGGATCGAATATCTCGTGGGAACCATGCCACAACGACGAGATCGAGCTGTTCTCCAAGCACCAACGTATCTGTCGATGCAACGAGCGTGACCGTCACATCGTCCGACTCTCCGGGGCCCGGGGCGCGCGCGATGATGTCGGCGACGCGAGCATCGAGTTTTCCGCCGTCCGCCGCGCCCACGGCGGCAATATCGACCGACAGGGTTCCCGCATCCACGAATGTCGATCCCACACGTACTCGAATCGGGCCGATCACCCCCGGCCCAGCCTCGACGGCCCGCAGCCGAAACTCCCACGTCGCATCTCGGCTTCCCGCACCACCCCGTGTCGTGAAGGTGGACGACTGGCTGGTGCCCACCAAATCGAACCCGGAGAACGGCGGAACGGACGCCTGAGCCGTCACACCCCCCTCGGTTCGGACACGCACCGTCACGATCACTTCCTCTCCCACCTCGACCGACGTGCGATTCACCGTGGCTTCGACCCGCGGTTGCTGAACGGCCACCAAGACCAACAAGAGCGTTACCAGTTTTTCCTCCGACGGCCCGTCGGCTGCGTCCGTCTGCGGTTTACACGGTCGCGGGTGTCAGCCTCTTCGGCCAGCATGGAGTTGAGTATCTGCTCGGCCTGCTCCCGGGTCAGTCCCTGCGCCTGCGGGTCGGGCTGGGGGTCGTTTTCACCGTCACCCGGATTCTGAGGCGGCGGCGGCGCACCGCCATCCCCGGGCGGTGCCTGACGCACCGCCAGCTCGTAATTCCACTTTGCGTCTTCGGCCTCGGGGCGAAGCAACAGCGCCTCCCGATACAGTCGCCTCGCGTCGGTGAGATGTGACTCCTCATTGGCGGGGTCGGCGGCGGCAAGCTGCAGCGACAGGAGGCCGAGATTGAACAACGCGCGATATCGAAGTTCCGGCTCGAGCGACCGCGCCGCGCCGGCGAGGGCGGGCACGGCCCGCGCCGTATCGCCGAGCGCAAGCGCCGCGGTACCCAAATTCAGCAACGCCGTGTCACCACCCTGGCCGGCCAACACCTGCTGCTGGTAGAGATCCGCCGCGATGTCGTACGCACCCGACCGCCAGGCTTCGTCGGCCGGATTCGGTCTCCCCTGTGCGTTGGCGCCGGCTGGCGCGAGCAACAAGAACGCGATCGCTGCGAGCGCAGCCGTTCGCCGTGTGAAGGTCTGCACCAAGAGGATGGCCACCGCGATCAACAGAGGGATCCACGCCCGCGAGATGTCCTCCGCCGCGGTCGTCGTCGTTTGAGGAGCGCGTTTGTATGAATTGACAAGGTCACGAACGGCACCGGCTTGGTCCCCCAACCGGGCCGGCACCAGTGCGCCTTGCGCGGCATCGGCGATCGCAGACAAGATGTCGTCGCGCCGGCTGGTACGAACCACGTTCCCGTCGAGATCCTCCTGATACCCGGTCAACACGCCCGCCGGATCACGCAACGGGATGCGGGCCCCATCCACCTCTCCTTCACCAACCAGGATGAGATGCACGCCCTCACGACGAAGCCGCCTCGCCGCGGCCAACACGGCCGGGAGCGAGTCGTGCGTTTCGCCGTCGGTGAACAGCACGAGGACTCGGTCGGCGACAGCGGGGCCGGCCGAGAGAAGTTGCCAGGCCTGGTCCAACACCGGCGCCAGCTCCGTCCCACCGGCGCTCGCGATGTCGGGGTCGAGACCTTCGACCAACAGCTGCAGGGCACCATCGTCCACGGTGAGCGGTGAGAGGATGAAACTGCGGCCAGCGAAGGCGATGAGCCCGATCCGATCACCTCCGAGATCTTGTATCAACCGGCGGACCTCTTGCTTCACCCGACCCAGCCGCGAGGGCGCCACGTCTTCCGCCAGCATCGAGCGGGAGATATCCACCGCCACGACGAGTGCGAGCGCCTTGGTTTCCGTCGTCACGACCCGCCGACCAAACCGCGGACCGGACAACGCGACACCGGCGAGCAACGCGGTGACTCCCAGCGCTATCACACCTCCACGACCCACGCGGGCGGAGATGGCTCCCATCTCTCTGGACCAGACGGCGGCGCGCCGAACACGCGCACTGCGGGCCCAGATGGCCAACCCCCCTATCACCACCGCCACGATAGGGGAGGCATACAGAACGAACGGTGCGTCAAACGAAATCATGGTACGCGCACCACAAAAGTCGCCCCGATTACCAACTCGAACGCCAGTGCGGCAAGCCCGATCAGCAACGGGATGCGGTACGACTCGTTGTGCTGCGTAAATCGCGTCGTTTGCACGGGCGTCTTTTCCAGCTGGTCTATCTGCTGAAAGATATTGCGCAGGGCTTCCGCATCGGTTGCGCGGAAGTACCGCCCGCCCGTTCGATCGGCGATGTCCCGGAGCAACTCCTCATCGATCCGCACCGGCAGCGTCTGATAACGGACACGCCCGCCAATGCCCGTACCGATCGGCGTTCGCGCTTCGCCCTCGGTGCCGATGCCGATGGTGTAGATTCGCACTCCGACCCGCTCCGCAGCCTCGGCTGCGGTCCGCGGGTCGATCCGGCCGCGGTTATTCTCGCCGTCGGTCATGAGCACCATGACTTTGCTCTTCCCCTCCACGCGGCGCAGCCGGTTGGCCGCGGTGGCGATGGCCGTGCCGATCGCCGTGCCGTCGTCTAGCTCCCCCACGCGCAAATCGAGTACCGCCCGCTCCAAGACCGCGTAGTCCACCGTAACCGGCACGCGTGTCAGCGCTTCGCCCGCAAACGCGACCAAACCGATCCGATCCGAGCTGCGGGCGCGAATGAACGCGATGGATTGTTCCTTGGCAACGTCGAGGCGGTTAGAGGGCGCAAAATCCTCCGCCAGCATGCTGCTGGAAACATCGACCACTACGGTGATGGCGATGCCCTCCGTCGTGATCTCACTCGGAGCCACCGCCGTCTGCGGGCCCGCCGCAGCGATGATCCATGCCCCCAACGCCACGCTCCGCAGGCCGGCCGGCACCTCACCGATCCACCGCCGGCTCTCGGCAACCGACACCAACGGTTGCAGGTCGCTGAACTCCGCCGCGGGACGCCTGGCTCGCCGGCGGAGCCACCACCACACCGGCAGGGCGAGGAACAGCATGAGAACTATTGGGCGGGCGAACATTACCCCTGTTCCTCCCGCTTGGGATCGAGAGACTGGGCCAATACCTCCGCCTCGTCGGCAAGCGCGATCACGTCACTCGGGATCGCCGGCGCGAAACTCGCTCGCTCGAGAGCGCGCATCACATCCCCCAGTTCGCGTAACGGCCAACGCGGCCTATGCGTTCGGAGAACGTTCAGCCATTCCCCTATATGTAGAGATTGCCCCGCTTGCGGCACTAACTGAGCCACCCGGTCGCGCACTCTGTGCATCGTCACCGTCGCGACGGCCCGGTGTTCTCCCGCGGCTATCCAACGCATGATCGGAGGCGGGTCGTGCGCCCCCGCCGCCACCCCCGCCCCCGCCCCATCGGCCCGCTCCCACGCGGGCCGCGGTTGCGACCGCCTTCGAGCCACTCCCCACACCACCGTGGCCACGAGGACACTCGTAACCAACAGCGCCGTTGGAAGGGTTCGCGTGATGGTGCGCACGACGGGGATCCGCGGCCCTCGTGGAGGTGGAAGCGGCAGCGAGTCCCCGGAGGGCAACACCGACATCACGGTGACGAACGCCGCACCCCCGAGCAGGGTTTCCCTACGCCCACCGGGGTACTCCAACTCCACATCGGGCATGGGAATGGTGTGCTCACCCGGCTCGAACACGGCCAGCGTGTAGCGCGCGATAAACCCGTCCGCCGTACGGAGCACCTCCGGAGCTCGCAACGGTTCGACCAAGTCCGACGGCTCCAATGCGCCCAGCAGGATATTGGCCGCCGGATCGACCACGAGCACCTCGCGTTCCACCACGACCGTGTCGCCCACGGTCACGTCGCCTGGGCCTACTTGCCACGCCACTGCTGCCTGCAGCATCATCACTGCCGCGAACGTCATCGGGCAAACCGGCGCGCGCGCTTCGCAAACCCCTGCATCAAGGTGTGAGCGTACGGCTGATCGGTCTGGAGTACGATATGATCCACCCGTGCACGCTGCAATGAGCGCGCTCGGGCGGAGCGCATCTCCTCAGCTGACACCCGCAGGCCGGTGCGAGTGTCGAGCGCTCTCGTATCGACGAGGAGCCGCGCACGGGTTTCCGCATCTTCCAGCTCGATCCACCCGACATCGGGAAGCTCCTCTTCCCTCGGGTCGTCAATGCTGATCGCCACCACCTCATGCCGCCGGGAAAGACGCCGCATCTGCTCCTCCCACGCTTTCGCCCGGAAGTCTGAAAGCACCACGACTATCGAACGGTGGCGTAGGAGCTTGCCACTGTAGGTGAGCGCGCCTCCGAGGTTGGTGCCGCGGTTGACCGGCTTGAACGCCAGGAGGTCGCGGATGACGCGGAGTGCGTGCAGACGACCCTTGGCGGCCGGCACGACGTGATCGACGTCGTCCGAAAATACCAGTGCCCCGACACGATCGTTGTTTCGCACGGCGGCAAGCGCAAGCACCGCGGCGATCTCGACGGCACGGTCACTCTTTCGCACCTGCCCCCCAAACTCCACTGATCCCGACCGATCGACGATCAGCAGAAGGGTCACCTCCCGCTCTTCCTCGAACAATTTGACGTAGGGATGCCCCATGCGGGCCGACACGTTCCAATCGATGGCGCGGAAATCGTCACCGTGTTGGTATTCACGCACCTCGGCGAACTCCATGCCCTGACCGCGAAACACCGATCGATATTCGCCGGAGAACAATGAGCCAACAAGCCGGCGCGTGCGCAACTCGATGTGCTTGACCTGCCGCAGAACGTCCGCCCCGACCACTGGGGGAGCATCGTTCATGGGACGTGCACGGTCTCCAGGATCTTCGTGATGATCCCATCCGACGTCACGTCCTCGGCCTCGGCCTCAAAAGTCAGGAGGACGCGGTGCCGCAGCACGTCCGGCGCCAGCACTTTCACGTCTTCGGGCACGACGTACGCACGACCCCGTAAGAAGGCGTGGGCCCGTGCCGCCTGCGCGAGGTGGATGGATGCCCGCGGGCTCGCACCGAAAGCGATATATGATCTGAGGTCGCGCAGACCGATGCTCTGAGGCTCTCGCGTCGCGCGGACCACATCGACGATGTAATCGACGATCTTCTGATCCATGTAGAGTTCAGCAATAGAGGCACGCAGCGCTAGGATGTCCGCCGCGTCGGCCACGGTGGCGATGGGAATCGGTTGTCCGCCCGCCATTCGCCAGAGGATCTCCTTCTCCTCGTCGCGCGCGGGGTATCCCACATGGATCTTCAACATGAAACGATCGAGCTGCGCTTCGGGAAGCGTGTAGGTTCCCTCGTGCTCGATCGGGTTCTGCGTGGCAAGCACCATGAACGGCTCGTCCAACCGATGCGTCTCGCCGCCAATCGTGATCTGCTTCTCCTGCATCGCCTCGAGCAGAGCCGCCTGTACCTTGGCCGGCGCGCGGTTGATCTCATCGGCAAGCACGATATTGGTAAAAAGCGGCCCTCGCTTCGCGTAGAAGTCGCCGGTTTTTTGGTCGAACACCATCGTGCCGATAATGTCCGCGGGCAGGAGATCGGGCGTGAACTGAATCCGTTGAAACGCAACGCGGATCGTTTCGGCGAGGCTCCGAACCGCCATCGTCTTCGCCAACCCGGGAACGCCCTCTAGCAGGATATGCCCGCCCGTCAACAGGCCGATCAACAGGCGCTCGATCATGCCTTCTTGACCGACGACACGTTTGGCGACCTCCTGCACGATAGCCGTCGTCACCGATGCATCGCTCGATTTCAAAGCGCGAGACGTCACTACCAAGATCCTTCTCTCAAGGTTTCACGCTCCTCACCGCTTGATCCGCTCACCACCATCCTCGAAGCGGAACACCCACTTGGCGAAACGCGCCGGAGCGATGACATCGTCCGGTTCCAGCGCATCCCACTCGGCGTCGCTCCCCGACCCGATCGCGGCGTCCGCGCGCCGCGCCGCTTGGTCTACCATTTCCCGAGCACGCTCGATCCACTTGGCACATGACGCAGGCCGCAGATCCACCCAGCCGCGTGCCGCCACTCGATCGATGTCCCCGTCCTCCAGCGGCACGATGACCACCGTCGCCCTATAAACCTTCTCACCTTGCACCAGGATGGGAAGCCCGACCGAGATGATGAGCGATCGCACTTCCTGGTCGCCAGCGATGAACTGCGACGCCTTCTGCGCCAGCTCCTCGGGGCCGCTCTCGGCCAGTGCCCTCACCGTGGGGCACAGACGCGACCAAATGAACGACTCGTACAACATCTTTGACAAACGTGGCGGGCCCAGCATCTCGAATGCAACAGACCGTACACCATGAGCCTCTTCGAGCTGGCCGAGCCGTTCGAGGGCCACGGCACGCAGCACCCCGGCGTTATAGGTCGGCCCGGCAGTGGCCGAGTCCAACGCCGTCACGATATCCCGTCCACTGGAGCGACCACGCAACTCGGCCACGGCATATTCCGCCACTTCTTCGGGCGTGATGAATTCCATCTGGCCCAGCGACGTAACCGTTTCGAATTCATCCTTGGCGAACACGCCGTTCTCGCCCACGTCGATGAAGACGGATTCCACGGGGCGCTCCAAATCGCACCAGCCACCAGCGTCATCGCAGAACGCCCGGTCCACAGGGAGGGGCTCCGCACAATCGAAACGCGCCAACTCCCGCCCACCGCGACGCACCGGCCCGAATGCGATCTTCCGCCACGCGATCGCGGCCGTGGGCTTGATCTCGATCGCGGTGGGGGCTCCCGGAGTCCGCGCGATGAGAAAGAGCAGCAGCGAGTGAGCGCCAGCCACGGCAGCCTTGGTGAGCAGCGTGCGCGACGGCTTCTCCTCGGAATGGGTGTATGGAACGTTGAAACCCATGCCGCCTGTGCCGCTCGTTCCGATCTTGACGTACGCACATGTGCCAACCGATCGTGACGCCTCGACCAAGATCTGCACGTGCCGTATGAGTTGGGGCATCGGCAACGTCAGGATATGCCGCTCGACGAGATCTTCGGTGACGCCGCCCGTTCGCGCCGCGCCCAGCAGTTCATTGGCACTCTTGAGAACGTCCTGATAGGCAAACGCGGTCGCCGTGTTGATGCAGTCCACCACGGCGTCCGGACGGTACTCCTGGAACAATTGATAGAGACGGCTGCGCTCCAAGATTTCCGGGTCCAACCTATCCAGCACGTCACCCACAACCTGCCGTCGCATGCGCGCATCCTGCATCACGGCGGCACGCGAAGATGTGGCAGCCTCGGTCGGGACGAACACGTTTCCCCACGCGTAGTCGACAATGGTGCCGCCGCGGGCGCTCTCGAGCGACTCCGCAGCCTCTCGCGCTTCATCTTCGTACAACGCCACCAGCGCGATCCGCCCCGGTCGAAACTCCAGCATCCGCCGCGCGATGGCCCGACCGACCAGACCGCTGCCCCCGAGAATGAGTATCGTCTTACCTTCGAGGTCCATACGCCTTTTTCCGGCTCCGCGCGGAACCGTCCGCGCTAAGCTGACGAATTTCGTCCTTGGTCAAGTACCGCCAACGTCCCACACGCAACTGCCCTAGTCGGATCGGACCGTGGCTCAGCCGATGAATGCGATCCACCTCGAGTCCCAGTTTCTCGCACAGCCGGCGGACGATCCTATGCCGCCCTTCCGTCAGCACCAAGGTCAACTCGCTGGCGCCATCGACCCTGCGTCTCACCTGGAAACGCACCAAATGTACCGGACGGCCCCCCCCCACCGGGATCGGACCCCGCAGGTCCCTCCGAATGGCGTCCCGAGTGCGCCCCCGCCCCCGCCCCCGCCCCCGCTCCCGCACCACCACCCGATACACCCGCTCCACCCGGAACCGAGGGTGTGTGAGGCGGTGTACCGCCTCACCGTCGCTGGTGAGGAGAAGCAGGCCAGACGTTGCCACATCCAAACGACCGACATACGTAAGGCCCGGGAGGTCGGGCACCAAATCGAACACCGTGGGCCGACCCTCGGGATCACGGCGGGTCACCACATATCCGACCGGTTTGTACAGGGCGATCCAGCGAATCCGACCAGCCTGAATCCGACGGCCGCGCACCGTGATCGTATCCTGCTCCGGGTCCACCGACACGCCCAGTGTCGCCACAGCCCCGTTCACCCGCACCCCTCCCGCGGCGATCAACTCTTCCGCCCTTCTTCGCGATGCGACTCCCGCGCGCGCGATGGCCCGCTGCAACCGCATTCGGGTCACGAGTCCTCTGGCTGCTCCTCGGCCGGCACGGCTTCCCCCTCTCCCTCAGTTTCCGGCAGCTCTTCAGCCAGCGGCCGGAGGGCAACAGCCAGCTGATCGAGACGGGGCAACTCGGACAGTTCATTGAGCCCCATCATCGCGAGGAACGTGTCCGTGGTCCGGTACAACAGGGGGCGTCCCAGCCCCTCCCCACGACCGGCCACGTCGATGAGGTCCCGGTCCTGAAGGTGTTTGAGCACCCCGTCGGCCGCCACACCACGAATTTCCTCTATCTCTGCGCGCCCGACCGGCTCTCGGTAGGCGATGATGGCCAGTGTCTCCAGGGACGCCGCCGAAAGCTTGCGGGGACGGTGGGCGATGCGTGCTTCCGTGAGCGCTTCGGCATGCTCGCGGCGCGTCAGCAGTTGGTATCCCTGCGCCAGCTCCACGAGTTCAAACGCGTGTTCGTCGGTCTCGTAGTGCTCTCGCAACGCCTCGAGTGCCTTGCGGACATCGGCCGGCGATACGTCGGGCTCGAGTCCCCTCAGCTCGTTGAGTGTGAGCGGGTGGCTGGCCGAGAACAGCGCTGCTTCAAGCAGCTGCGCTAGGTGATTCGCCGACAATCGTAAATTCCTCGAAGGGCTTCGCTTGAACCAACAGCGCCTCGCCAAGCCGCGCCAGTTCCAAGAGCGCTATCAACACGGATATGACCAGTGACACGTGAGGCCGCTCACCCACAATTTCCTGAAAATCGAGGCGGCTCCGACCGGCCAGCAACTCCCGGATGCGCTTGGTGGCGCCTTCGATGTCCAGCGGGCGGGGAACCACCCTATGGATAATCGGCTGCTGCATCGCATCGATCACGCGTTCCACGGCTCCCACTACACCCTCGAGATCGATGATGATCTCGGGTGGCAGAGGTTGGGGGGGATCGGGGATCCATCCGCGGGGAAACCGCTCAGCACGAGCCGTGGCGCGTGAGGATAGCAAGTCGGCGACCTCGCGGGTCTGCTCGTACTCCAAAAGCCTCCGAACGAGCTCGGCTCTCGGATCCTCCCACTCGTCGTCGTCCAATGGCTGCGGCAACAGGAGTCGGATCTTGATGCGCAGGAGCCGTGCCGCCATCTCGAGATAGTCCGCCGCCTGATTGATCCCTAGCTTCTCGATGGCCGCGAGGAATTGCTCGGCGATGGTGGCGATCGGAATGTCGGCGATGTCGATCTCCTGCTCCCTGATGAGATGGAGCAACAGATCGAGCGGACCCGAGAAGGCATCCAACTGAACGACGAACGGTCGGTCGTCGAACGAGAGGATGTCGGAAGACGTCATGTCAGACAACACCGAACGGCACGAGGATGAACGGGCTCATCAGACTCAAGGCTAATCGCAACATGCCGATAGCCGGCAGGAGCATGATGGACAGGGCACCAGGCATGAAATAAATCAGTGCCAACAGTATCAGAAAACCGTAGCGCGATAACTGGCGGTACTTCAATCCTAATTCAGGCGGCAGAAGATGATAGAAGACATGCGAGCCGTCGAGAGGAGGAATCGGGATCAAGTTAAAGTTAGCCAACAGAAGATTGAACCAGATCCCCCAGAACAACACTCGCTGTAGGGGGACGAGCAACCCTAAACCCGCTGGGCCGCTGTGCCCCAGAATACCGACCACCACCGCCAAGCCACAGAAAACCAGGAACAAAGCCAGATTGGTCGCGATCCCGGCCATCGAGACAATGATGTCGCCACGTCGATAATTGCGGTAGTTGCGCGGGTTGACCGGCACGGGCTTCGCTCCCCCAAAGAGAAACCGGCCACCCGACCCGAACCACAACATTGCGGGCAACAAGATGGTCAGCCAGGGATCGATGTGCTTGACGGGGTTGAACGTAAGTCGCCCCAGCATCTTGGCCGTGTTGTCACCTTGCCGGAGCGCCGCGTAGCCATGCGCATATTCGTGCGCCACCATCGACATTACGAGCACAGGCAGCACGAGCAAGAAATCGGCTATCTGTACCTCGCGGCGTGAATTGGTGGGTTGATGAGGGCTAAAGGTAACGGTGGGCCAGAGGGGTGTCAAAGGGCCTAGTGCCTTGACTCATCAGCACTTGCGGCATACCTTTCGCCTCCATTTTTGCGTCTGCTCCACCGGCCAAGGAATTTTCGTGCCATATTCGCGCTCCGCCAAAAAACGTCGCCGTCAGGCGGACACCCACCGCCAGCGGAACCGCGCCCAGCACTCCGCCCTTCGCACGGTGCTCAAGAAGGTACACGCCGCGGAGCCCGGAGCCGACGCGCAAGAAGCTTACCGGCAAGCGGAGCAGCTACTCGACCGAAGCGCGCGTAAGCATCTCATTCACCCGGCAAAGGCCGCCCGGACCAAGTCCCGCCTCAAAAAGCTGATTCAATCGAAAGCCTAACCTGCTACTCTGTAGCGAGTTCCGCCCCGCAATTCTCGCAGTACCATTCGGTTGGAAGGTTCAGTACTCCGCACCCGGCGCACTTCAAGGTTTTCCTGCTGGCGGGTGACGTGGGATCGGAGGTCTGGCCGGTGGCAGGTTTGAAGGACGCTCCGGTTCGCCTCTTCCGACCCTCACCCTCTGATTTGTCGTCCCCGAGCGATTGCAGGAACTCCATTTCGTTAAACGACTTCGACCCGCGCTTGCCCTTACGGACCCCCTTGCGCGGGGATTGAGGCGTTGCGGTTGGCTTCGGGGTGGGGGTAGCGGCGCGGTCGGGGGCGGGGGCTGGGGCGGGGGCGGGGGCGGACTCTTCCTCGGTCGCGTCGTCTTCATCGGCCCCCCCCCCATCATCCGCGTCCGGGATGTCACCGATCGCGGCTAACACTTCCTCCAATCGAGCCAGCTCTTCTCCCACGCCGGTTCGCTCCTCGCGGGCAGATTCGAGTTCCGCCTCGATCTCGGATCGCGTTTCATTCCACTGCTGGTCGTCGAGCTCGCCCACCGCGTGACGCAGCTTCGCCTCGGCAAGGCGGGTCTCGGCCGCGGTCTCCGTATCGAACAACTCGATGTGCTTCTTCTTCTGCTGGTCCAGTGCGCCTTGCAACTCGTCGGTGAACCCATGCAGCCGTTTGGCGACGGCCGCGAGGCGGTGTTTATAATCCTTGCGCACTTTGTTGCGCACCGCTTCCGGCGTGTCGTCCCCCGCCTTGGAGAGCCGGTCTAACCAGCCGGATAAGGTGTTCCGCTCATCCAGCAGCTTCTTGATGGCCTCCGAACTCGAAGGTTTAGGCGACCGTTTTGCCATCTACCGCTCCTCCCTAGAGGTGGGTGACTCCGGCGTGGGACATCCAGGGTACGACCCTGGGAGGTCTCGTCCCCGCCGCATCTCTTCCAGCCGCCGTACGTCGGCCGGAGCCAGGGGATTCACGCGGCCGAGTAACCGGGCGGTGAAGAGGATCTTGGCGGAATGTTCCAAGCTCTCCATTCGGATTTGGGCCTCGTCCAACGAGCTGCCCATCGTGACCGCTCCGTGATTGGCCAATATCAACGCGTCATGGCCGCCAATGAACGGCTCGATGCGTTCGCCCAGCTCCGGCGTACCCGGCGTGCCGTACGGCACGACCGGGACCCAGCCGACCTGAAAAATGAGTTCCGGCAGCACGCACGCGTCGAAGGCCTCCCCCGCCACACCGAAACCAGTTGCCACCGGCGGATGGGCGTGGACGACCGCTACCACGTCGTCTCTCGCCCGGAGAATGCGCAAGTGCATGTCGAGTTCGCTCGACGGTTGGCGCTGTCCACGAATGCGCCGCCCCGTCAAATCTACCTCGACGATGTCATCGGGGCTGAGGTCGGCCTTGAGCATCCCGGTGGGCGTAACCAGTGCGCGGTCCGGACCGACTCGCACGGCGACGTTGCCGTCGATGCCCGCAATGAGCCCCAGATCGGCAAGCCGCTTGCAGCACTTCGCGATGCCCCGCGCGATCTCTCGGCGCAACCTACGGGGCTCCTGATTCGAACACCGTGACCCCGGCCACAATGGTGCGCTCGACTCTGCCCACGAGCTGGCGCCCGGCGTAGGGTGTGTTGCGACTCTTAGAGAGGAATTGGGAGGGATCGACCGTCCATGTCGCCGTGGGATCGAACACCACGACGTCCGCCGGCTTCCCCTTGGCGAGCGTTCCCCCGTCGAGATGAAACGCGTTGGCCGGGTTCGTGCTCATGCACCTGATGAGTTGCGGCACAGTCAAAACACCTCCGTCGACCAGTGCCGTCATGCACACGCCCAGCGCCGTTTCCAGACCCACGATGCCGAACGGCGCGTCGTCGAAGTCGCGCTCCTTCGCCTCGTAATGATGCGGGGCATGGTCGGTGGCGATCATCTCGACGGTGCCGTCCTTCAGCGCCTGGCATAGGGCCTCGACATCTGCCTGTTCTCTCAGAGGAGGGTTCATTTTTGCGTTCGTGTTGTACCCTTCACACTCGTCGTGGATCAGCGTCAAATGGTGGGGCGTGACCTCGGCCGTGACGTTGATCCCGTTGTCCTTCGCCCGCCCAATGATGTCGACGCATCCTTTCGTCGACATGTGGCACAGGTGCACATGTCCACCTGTCAGCTCGGCGAGGGACACGTCGCGGGCCACCATGATCTCTTCGGCCGCTGCGGGAATGCCTTTGAGGCCGAGACGTGTCGAGACGACCCCCTCGTGCATGACACCTCGCTTCGCGAGGTCGGGATCCTCACAGTGCTCGGCAACGGGGATGCCGAATGCCTGCGCGTACTCCAACACGGTACGCATGAGGTGGCTGGACGCGACGGGGTGTCCGTCGTCGCTCACAGCGACCGCGCCGGCTTCGATCAGCTTGGCGAATTCCGCCATCTGCTCGCCCTTCTGCCCCAGCGACACGGCCCCGTAGGGAAACACCCGAGCGCCGTGTGCCGCACTAGCCTGCTTGACCGCAAACCCAACCGCGGCTTCGTTGTCGACCACCGGGTCGGTGTTCGGCATCGCGCATACCGACGTGAATCCGCCGGCGGCCGCCGCCCGCGCCCCGGTCGCGATCGTTTCGGCGCTCTCGTTCCCCGGCTCTCGCAGATGCACGTGGACGTCAACTAACCCTGGCGCGACGACCTTCCCGGACACGTCGATGATGTCCGCCCCGTCGGGCGCGGCCAGACTCGCACCCAACCCGGCGATCTTTCCGTCCAGCAGCAGCAGATCGGCGAGACCGTCCTGGTCCTGCGACGGGTCGACGACCCTTCCGCCACGCAGCAACAGAGGCTTCATGCTCGGTCCTCGCCGGCGGGCCTGGCGGCCTGCGCGCTTCTCGGGCTTCCACCCGCGAGCAGGTAGAGAATAGCCATGCGGATCGCGATCCCGTTCGTCACCTGGTGAAGGATGACGCTGTGGGGGCCATCGGCAACCTTGGAATCGATTTCGACGCCGCGATTCATGGGTCCGGGGTGCAAGATCAACAGATCTTTCGGCGCGCGATCGAGCCGCTGCTGTGTGATGCCGTAGACGCGGTAGTATTCGCCAAGGGATGGGATGTACCCGGCGACCATTCGCTCGAGTTGCAAGCGCAGCACGTTCAGCACGTCGGCCCATTCGATCGCTTCTTCGGGGCGGCGGAACACGTGGACGCCGAGTTCCTCGATGCCAAGCGGCAGCAGCGACCGCGGCCCGCACACCGCAACCTCGGCCCCGACCTTGAGCAAGCCCCAAATGTTGCTGCGCGCCACGCGGCTGTGGAGGATGTCGCCGCAGATACACACCTTGCAGCCGGCCAGCGTCCCGCGCTTGTCACGAATCGACAGGAGATCGAGCAGTCCCTGGGTGGGATGCTCGTGCCAACCGTCTCCGGCGTTGATGACGTTCGAGGGAATACGCTCCGCCAGAAACTTGGGTGCACCGGAAGCCGGATGTCGGACCACGACCATGTCGATCCGCATCGCCTCGAGGTTGCGGGCGGTATCGACCAGGCTCTCCCCTTTCTCGATCGATGATCCGGATGCGGCAATGTTCACCGTATCGGCCGACAGACGCTTCTCCGCGAACTCGAAGGAGATGCGCGTCCGCGTCGACGCTTCGTAGAACAGGTTGACGATGGTTTTGCCGTGGAGCGCGGGGACCTTCTTGATCGCCCGCTCACTGACTTCCTTGAAGGGTTCCGCCGTGTCGAGAATCAATTCGATTTGTTGCGCGCTGAGGTGCTCGAGGCCGAGCAGATCCTTCCCCAGGGAGAGATCGGCTCGCGGCGCGCCGTGTATCACTCTCGAGATCCTCGCACCAGTTCGACCGCGTCGTATCCGTCGACCTCTTGCAACATCACGTCCACCCGGTCACCCGGCTGGGCGTCCGCACGGTGCCCCACGACATCTGCCTGAATGGGCAGCTCGCGGCCTCCGCGGTCGATCAGGGCACAGAGGCCAATCCGCGCCGGGCGGCCGAAATCGTTCAGCACGGAGAGCGCCGCCCGGATCGTCCGGCCGGTGTAGAGCACGTCGTCCACGATCATCACGCAGCGGTCGGTGATGTCCATGGTGATGTCGGTCTCGCCCACGACGGGGGCCGGTCCGATGGTCTGCAAGTCGTCGCGGTACAGCGTGATGTCCAGCATGCCGCGCGGCACCTCCTTGCCACCGGACTCGGCGATCAGGCTACCCAGCCGCTGGGCGAGATCCACCCCGCGGCGCTGGATACCCACCAGCACCAGGCGGTCGGTACCGCCTGCGAACTCGACGATTTCTTGAGCCATACGGTGGAGCGCCCCGGCGATCGCCTGGGCATCGAGGAGGGTGTTGCGCTGGTCGGCAACGTTCATGGTCGCCGCGCAAGTTAGGGGGGGGCAGCGGGGAGGTCAACGACCACGCCGCTCAATCTCGCAAGAGGCTATCCCTGGAAAGGACCGCCCAGTCCTTCTATAATGCCTTGCTGGAGAGGTGTCCGAGTGGTTGAAGGAGCCGGTCTCGAAAACCGGTGGGCTCTTACGGGTCTCGAGGGTTCGAATCCCTCCCTCTCCGTTGGTAGTGAGTCGTTAGTAGTTGGTTGTGAGTCGTGAGTCCTATGAATTGCAAGAGCTAATAGCTAGAAAAAAGCCCCGAACGCCGCGGTATCGATTCGCGGCCTACCCAG
>JADFPO010000182.1 GCA_022562295.1 Gemmatimonadota bacterium | reverse complement strand
GTGGGCTTTTGGGTCTCCTGACTGGCGTGGCCATTGCGTCGAACCGCTGGGTGGCAGTTTCTCCCGGCCGTCTGGGCCTGAATGTCGGGCCGCAGCGTGACGGCAGGTTCGGGCTCGGGGCGTCGGTGAGGTTCTAACGAGTAGTTCCCTCGTCTCCATTGGCCCCGACCGTCCCAGCGGCGTTCGGGGCTTTGGCGTTGGAGTGAGCGGAGAGCAGCAACCTGCCAGACTGTCCCCGCATGACCTTCAACGGCGACGCCATTGGTGACGTGACGCGCCGTGACGCCCGTGACGCGCCGTGACGCCGCGTGACACGTCACGCTCCCTCGCTTTCCTCGCTTGGTGGCAACGCGGGCACCTCAGCGGCCTGCAAGACAGGCGCGAGGACCGAGATCGGATTTTCGCCCGCAGCCAAACGCGCGACGAGTTCGTCCGGCAGCAGCGAGACGTCGAGGTGTGCGAGCACGCCACGGACATCGACGCGCTCACGGTACTTCTCCGGTCGCAGGGCCTTTAGTCGAAACATCAATAGCAAGTCCGAGTATTCGCGGACTTTGCCACCGGCCACGCCCTTGTACCAGCCGACGGGCTTCTCGACGCCCGTCACAGCGCGGCGAAACACCTCGGCCTCCAACGTATCCGCTGCGTCCTCCTTCGCGGCCTCAAACGCTGCTCGATACGCCGGGTTGTCCTCCATCCACTCGTAGTGGCTCGATCTGCCCACTTTCGCGACCTTGCAGGCCCGCCGAATCACCCCCATCTCCCGATAACACTCCAGAAACGCTCGTTGCGCGTCTGTGAAGTTTTCTTCGCCTTCTTTAGTTGGTCCGTCTGTCCGCGTTCGAACATGAGCGGTGCGGTTGTTCTCGCCGTCCTTACTGTTTGCCATCGGCATCACCTTCGACCTCACTTCGCTGATGTGTTGTTGCCACTTCGTTGCCACTGGGACGAAAAAACCGTCCAAAAAGGACCATTCTTAGCCTGCACGTTGCCCTTTTTCGGACGGTTCGTCCGGTTTCGTTCCTTCTATATGTTGTGAGGTTGGAGGTTCGAATCCTCCCGCCCCAGTCCTTCTCTGCCGCTGCTGGTGGCGCTATGGACCGCGTTGGCCATCTTGCTCGGGGCGATCGGTTTGCGCACTACGCTTCGGCGGGATTACCAAATCTAGCTTCATCGAGTCATCGCAACCGAGCACCAATGCGGCCTCCCCGGCCGCACTTTCCCTGGCTCGCCGCGATCACATCGGGGTCAAAAGCGGAATTGGTACCCGGCGCCAATGACCGGCACGGGTTCGAATCCATCCCTATCTACGCTGATCGCCAGTGGTTGGAAATCCGTGACTTCGAATTTAGTGAAGAGGTGCGCTACCGACCGTGAATCTCGACGGCCGAGCCATGCCATCGGCCTGAGGCGCATCGCGTTACGTTTGGAAGCGCTCGGTTGTCCCCACAGGTCTCCGCGGGGTCGTCCACTCACGGATTTCATAAATTGACAGGGATTGCAAAGGAGGCGAGGCGTGAACCGATGGTGTTTAAGCATAACGATTGCGGCGATGACCTTTTGCCCGAACTGGGCCTTGGCGCAAGCGTTTCCGGCAGATACCACGTACACGAGTCCACGGGGTGGATTGACCATTCGTCCGCTTGTTGGCCCGGACATCTCGAGGACTGACGCGTTCGAGATGGCGGAAATCATCTTCCCGGCCGGATACCGGGGCGGTAACCACGTGCACGGAACTACCGAAATCTTCTATATCGTGTCAGGCGTGCTCGAACACGTGGTCAACGACGAGGTCCACGTTCTCGAGCCTGGCATGGTGGGATACGTGCATCCCCCGGATCGTGTGGCGCACCGAGTTTCTGGCGACGCCCCGGTTGTGGCCATCGTCTTGTGGATTCCCGAGGGAGAGGGAGAGCGCATTTACGCAAACTGGTCCAAACAGATCCGGCGACCATAGACGAGGCAGCCGTCGCGAATTGGGATGGCCCCCCAGCGCGGCAGTCAAGTATTGGCGCCCTTGTGGCCAGGAACACCCCCCGTCAGCAAAGCGCCACCGTGTTTCTGCGGAATAGAGGAAAGGCCCACCGCTACCGGGCGCGGGCAAAACCGCTGGCGGCTACTCGGCCCTCAACACCGTCGCTGGATCAACAGTCGACGCCCGCCTTGCGGGCAGGTAGCTCGACACGAGTACCATCGCCGTCAGGAGCAGCGGCACCACAACGAAGGTCACGGGGTCCGTCGCACGCACGCCGTAAAGAAGGCTCGACATGAGCCGCGCCGCGGCAAGGGCGCCGGCGAGGCCCAGTGCCAACCCGATCGCTACGACTCCTGACGCGCGGCGGAGAAAACCACGCACGATGTCCGACGCCGAAGCACCAAGCGCGATGCGGATCCCAACCTCGCGCACTCGCGAGCGCGCCGCTTCCGCCGCCACCCCATACACGCCGACACATGCGAGGCCAAGCGCGAGCACGGCGAAAACCCCCAGGAGATTGACGAGAAAACGCTCGCGCGCGGTGGCCGCGCTCACCACCTGCTCCATCGTTTGTATGTTGACCAAGGGAATACCGGAATCCAACTCGGCGACGGCCGCCCTCACGGCCGGCACGATACTCAACGGATCGACCGTGGTCTTGATCGCGATGCGAGGAGTACCCGGCATATCACCGCGGAGGTGTGCGATGATCTCCGGGTGCGGCGCGTCCGCTACCCGTTGGCGTTCGTTGCCTACAACGCCGACGATGGCGTACCAATACGAGTTCTCATCCGGGGCCCGGTCGTACGTGATGCGCCGCCCAACCGGGCTCTCGTCAGGAAAGTACTGCTGGACGAACGCTCGGTTGACCACGACCGGGACCGGCTCTCCGGGAGCCAGCCGGTCGGGGAAGAGCCGTCCAGCGAGCAGTGGAACACTCAAGGCCCGGAAGTAACCCGCCGTCGCCTCGCGATGTTTCACTTCGATCCCGAACTCGTCTGGTCCCCATCCTTCGATAGTGAAGTCCGACGTCCAGCCTCCACCCTGAAGGGCGAGTAGGCGCACAGCGCCGACGTCGCGCACCCCGGGGATCGCCCGCAGTCGATCCACCACGCTAATCGTGAACTCTGCGCGCTCGCGATCGGTCGGGTAGCTTCCGCCCGGCGGGGTCATGGCAAATGTGAGCACGTTGGTGGGATCGACGCCGGATTCCACGTGGCGCAACTCCGCCAAACTGCGCAACATGAGGCCCGCACCGATCACGAGCATCATCGCGAGCGCCAATTGCACGACGGTGAACGACCCCGTAGCCCGCCGCTGCCGCAGATTCGATGATCCTCCGCGGCCCCCCCCACGCAAGTCGTCGGTGAGATCGATGCGGAGGGTCCGGATCATGGGTGCCAATCCGAAGAGGAGCGCACTCCCGGCCGTCACGGTGAGCGTGAACGCGAGCACCCGCCAGTCGAGACGAAAGACGAGTGCCGGCAGGTTCGGCGGCTGCAAGCTGGCTATCCACCGCACCAACGCCGCCCCTAGGCCCAAGCCGAGGATCGCACCGAATCCGGCGATCGCCGCACTCTCGGTCATGAGTTGTCGCGCAAGCCTGGAGCGACCCGCGCCCAACGCCGTCCGCATCGCCAGTTCCTGCCGTCGGCCGACGGCACGGGCGAGAAGCAGGTTGCCGACGTTGGCACAGGCGATCAACTGCAACAAAATCACGGCTCCTAACAGCAGAGTGAGCGGGACGCGGCGATCGCCGACCAAGAAGCGATGGATCGGAGTGAGCCCCGCATCCATGCCACGATTCAGGGCCGGGTGCTCTTGCTGCAGTTGCAGCGCGACTGCTTGCAATTCTACCTGTGCTTGATCGGGCGTGATCCCGGGCGCGAGCCGCGCCACCGCGCGTACCACGTGTGCCTGCCGGAACCAAATACTCTCACGCCGCGCGGCGGTCCATCGGAACGGCACCCACAGCTCGGCCTCGTTGAACTCGTAGGCGAAACCGTCGGGCATCACCCCAACGACTTCGTGGGACACCCCGTCGAGCAGAATCGTTCGCCCAACGATGGTTGAGTCGCCACCAAACCGGCGCTGCCACATGCCGTGACTCAGCAAGGCGACCGGCTGGCTCTCGGCCCAGGTTTCGTCCATGGTGAACGCGCGGCCGAGACTCGGCTGCACACCCAAAACCGAGAAGAGATTGCCCGACACCGTACCGATCGTCACATATACTGCCTCGCCCTGCCCCGTGAGCGTGGCTCCGCGCTCATCCGAGTTGTACGAGGCGACATCCGCGAAGGCCGACACCCGCTCGCGCCAGTCAGCCACGTTGGCCGGCGCCGCGTGCACTTGCTGCCATCCCCGCTCTGCGTTGGACTCCCACAGCACGACCAGCCGATCGCTGTCGGCGAACGTCAGCGGGCGGAGCATGACTTCGTTTACCGCGGAAAAAATTGCCGTGTTCGCTCCGATCCCAAGACTCAGAGTGAGCACTACCAACGCCGCAAAGCCTGGCGAACGCTTCAACGTACGAAGCGCAAAGCGAAGATCGATGAACAGTGTAGACATGAAAGCATTTCCTTTGCGACGCGTGCCCTGATGCGTCTGTGGGGCTTTGACCATCTTGGATGGGGCTCGGTACTGGCTCACCGTGCGAATTACCTGCCACCAATACCAGCGGCGCGCGAGTCGCCGACCGGTCTTCGGGAGCACGTAACGGCGATATTCTTCGTCGAGGTCGCCCACCACGAACTCCCTGCCGGCATCCCGCACGAATAGGCGAAGCAGGAGACGTGCGAGGGCCGGGGGGTGGAACGACATCTCGTTCACGCCCCCGATGCGAAAGGCTCCTGAGCCGCCAGGCTCTGGAGCTCCAGCAGCACGTCGCCCGCCATGCGCTGCAAGTCGGAATACGACCTATAGAGTGTGGCCGCCCCCTCCGGGTGCACTTGGTAGTACTTCCGTCGCTGTCCCGATCGCTCCGGCGCCGTTTCGGCCACTCGCGACGAGACGAACCCGCGTTGTTCGAGCCGTCCCAATGCCGTGTAGACAGCGCCGGCCGAAACGTCCCGGCCGGTCACCTCGTGGATGCTGCGCCGGATGGTTACGCCGTAGGCTTCGTCCTTCTGGCGTAGGATGGCCAGCAGAATGAGTTGCTCGAATTCGCCAATGGTGCTCGGCATCATCGCCTCCGAGATAGCTACACTGTAGTTGTCAGGATAGCTACAGTGTAGCTATCACGCAAGGGACGGACTCGTATCGGAGCCCGCACGCGCGCCCGCTCCAGTGGAGACAGCGATGCGGTCAATGCCGCCGCAAGTGCTCCAGGAGCATGGAGGGGTCGATCCGCAACGCGAGTTTTACGCTTTCTCTAAATAGGTGTCTCACCATGTCCCAGCCTATCGTGGATAGTCGCGCCTGGCAACGCCGCGAATTTTGTGAATCTCGACGACCGAGCCAAGCGCTGGGCCTTCACTCTTGAAACGAACATCCCACCCCTCCCGTAGAGTGGCGCGTGCTGATAGGCGGACGGACCGGTCCGCCACGATTTTCGCCGTTTCACTGGGAAACTCGTATGGGAACGTTGTTCAAAGATCTCAAATTCGGTGCGCGAGCGCTCGGCAAGAGGCCGGGATCATCCGCGCTCTCCATTATAGCATTCGCCCTGGGCATCGGATTGACCACAACCATGTTCAGTCTCGTGTACGGGGTGTTCGTGCGTGGGTTGGGAGTGCCCGAG
>JADFPO010000181.1 GCA_022562295.1 Gemmatimonadota bacterium | reverse complement strand
CTGACCGTCTGACTTGACATCCCACCGACCCTGGTATAGTTCGAGGTCGGGCAAATGGAAGAGCGGCATGGGTGCCTTTCGTTGAAACTCACCGTCCGTGCTGACCCCAACCGCCATCAGGGTCGAGTCCTGCCAGTAGAACAGCTCCCGGCTCGATTCGGCCCACCGGGGGTGCATCCCACCTCCGGTCGAGATCTGCCGTCGCCCCTCGATTTCAGGAAATGACACCACGTACACCTCCGGTCGCCCCGACTCGTTCGACTCGTATGCGATCCATCTATTGTCCGGTGAGAACTGCGCCGACCACTCAAGCGCCGAGGATGCAGCCACCGTGACTCGATGCTCGACGCTGTCCACTCGGAGGACAGACAGGTCCGAATGACTCTCCGGATGGTCCAGCTCCACCAACAGCCACTCTCCATCCGGAGACCAATCCAATACGTGCTGGTGAAATTGACTGGTGTGTAGGACGAGGGAACGTCCCTCCCCTCCGATCTCCTTCACGTGTATACGCGTCGAATCGCCGACCGCCGATATGTACGCGATCCGACGCCCATCGGGAGCCCAGACTGGTGTCTCGTAGGACGTCACGCCCGGTTCGGCGAACGTGACGCGCTCACGCTCGCCACTCGTCGCGTCGATCATCCAGATGTCCAAGGTGGCCGGTTGGGATGGGTCGGCGAGGATTGTTTGTCCATCGGGCGACAACTGGGTCGTGAACACGGTAAGCGGCTCACCGATCACCTGTTCTTCCCCTTGTCGATCGACCCACAACAGAAGTAGGTCTGCGCGGGAGGAGCCACGGACAAACGCAAGCGTGCCGTTGTCCGACACGGCGAAGGAAGCGCCCCCGCCCCATGTGGCCACGAGAACATCTGATTCCACCGGGAAAGGTACGCCGGTGGTTTGTCGGCGTTCGAGATCGAACGGGATCGCCGAGATTGTGCCGGCGGCGTCAGTAAAGACGACGTGTCCGGTTGGAACATAGCGTCCGTAGGTGGCTTTCTCCCGCACCACGGTTCGTTCACCGGTGTCAAAGTCAAGGACGACGACCCGTGCGTCATCCCACAGACCCGTGTTCCCCATGACCGTGAAGATCACCGCGCGGCCACCATCAAGGAGCTGGGGCCAGACGTGTTCGACCTCATCGGGCCCAAGCGTGGTCACGCGTTCCGCCACCCCGCCGGCTTCCGAAACTCGCCACAACCCACCTCGCGTGGTATACACGATGTTGCCGTCTTCCCCCCACGTGGCCCCAAAGAAAGAGGCGTCCGTCACCGTGGTGACCGGGCCTCCATCGATCGGGATCTTCTTGATGGCGTCTCCCTGTGTGAAAGCAAGCCATCGTCCATCGGGTGAAAAGAATGGGATCACAGCCAGCTCGGTCCCTGGTATCGGGACACCTTCTTCGTGTGCTAACGAACGGCGATACAGCATTCCAGCGGTCGCATAGACGAGCGTCCGGCCATCCGGTGACAACACCACATTGGAGATCTCACTGGAAGCCATCTGGAAACCGGTCGGTACGGGAACCTGGAACCGCGTAACGAATGGATCGGCCGTCGATTCCGGACCCAGCAGCGACCAGATCAACCCGATGCCAAGGACCGCGGAGAGCGCGGGCCACAGGAAGCGTCTGTCAGAATGACTGCGCGTGACAGCCGAAATCTCCGTCAGCGCAAACGTTGGATCGCCGAGGGCAGCGGCAAACCCCACCGCCTGATCGAATCGATCCGCGGGCAGTTTCTCCAACGCCTTTGCCGTCGCCGCCGCGACGTTTGGCGGCACAGACTTCCGTAGCTCCGTCACCGGGCGCGGCGTGTCGGTCACAATCTTCATGACGATCGCCTGCGCCGACGCCCCCGTGTGCGGCGGTTCGCCCGTCAACATCTCGTACAACACACACCCCAACGAGTAGATGTCCGAGCGGTTGGTGAGATCCTTCTCCGCCGTCGCCTGCTCGGGGCTCATGTAGTGCGGTGTGCCGAGCGACATGCCCGTTTCGGTCATCCGCCCGCCCGCCGCCGCGCTCACCGCCAAGGCGATCCCGAAGTCCGCCACCATCGGACGGCCATCGTGCAACAGGATGTTCTCGGGTTTGATGTCGCGGTGGATGACGTTCTGCCGATGCGCGTAATCCAATGCGTCGGCGACTTCAGTCGTGATCTTTACCGCTTCGTCGATACCGAGCTGCGTTTCGCGGTTCAGTTTGTCCCGCAGCGTCTCGCCGTCGATGAACGGCATGACGTAGTACAGGAAAGAATCGGCCTCGCCGGAATCGAACAGCGGGAGAATGTGCGGGTGCTGGAGATTGGCGGTCGTCTCTATTTCCTTGACGAACCGCTCGGCACCCAAGACCGCTGCTAATTCCGGGCGCAACACTTTCACCGCCACCTTGCGGTGGTGTTTCAGGTCCTCGGCGAGGTAGACGGTGGCCATGCCGCCCGCGCCGAGTTCTTCCTGGATGGCGTAGCGGTCGGCGAGGGCGGTTTTGAGGCGGTCGAAGGTGTCGGCCATGAGGGCCTAAGATGTGGTGCGATGCGCTTGTTGGGGAGTCCTAGGTTCGGATTTGTCCGAAGCACAGTCGATTGCAGAATGCAGATTGCAGATTGCAGATCTCAGATTGCCCTTCCACCCCCTGGGCGCAGTCGTGCGTCGCCCAATCTGCAATCTAGAATCTGAAATCTGAAATCCCACCGCCGTACCTGCGATCTGCTTGTCCATCGGAACACTTGCGATACGCTCGGCCGGCGCCGGACGACGGGACCGGCGCGTAACACCCCGCAGCGGCGCTACCGTCAGCCGGTATTGCGCATCCCGGCTGAAACCCCGTTCATGGTCAGGGCCAGCGCGTCGATGAGATCTTTGTTGTTCGGCTCCTCGCGCAGGCGGGACAGGATCTCCACCTGCACGATATTGATCGGATCGACGTACGGATTCCGGACCGCGATCGAGTTCTGCAGTACTGGGTTGTCTTCCAGCAGCTCGCGGTGCCCGGTGACATCCTGAAGTACCCGGATGGCACGCGCTCGCCGTTCCCGCAACACAGCGCCGACGTCGCGCAATCGTTCGGCCACGAGGCGTTTGTCGTATCGCTCGGCAATCGTCGGCGACGTCTTGGCCAGCACCATCTCGATCAGGTCAAGGAGTGATCTGAAAAACGGCCATTCCCCGTACATCCTGGTCATTGCCGAGCGCTGGCCCGAATCAATGGCCCGTTCGAGGGCCTCGCCCACGCCGAGCCATGCGGGCAGCATGAGTCGGGTCTGCGTCCAGGCGAATACCCATGGGATGGCGCGCAGGGCGGTAACACCGTGTTGTCCCGGGCGTCGGGCAGGGCGGCTTCCCACGTTGAGATGGACGAGTTCGTTGACCGGCGTCGCCTGGCCGAAATACTCGAGAAAGGCCGGATCGTCATAAACCGTCGCTCGAAACGTGGCCCGGGAGTGTTCAGCGAGTTGGTCCATGACCGCCCGCCACTCGGACTCCGGCGGGTCGCCGGGAGCGAGCGTGGCATCCAACACCGAGGTGATGTACACCTCCAGCGTACGTTCCGCGATCCCGGGCAATCCGAACTTCGACTCGATCATCTCGCCCTGCACCGTGACCCTAAGCGCTCCCTGAATCGAACCCGGCGGCTGCGACTGGATGGCGAGGTGGGTCGGGCCACCGCCGCGACCCACGGAACCACCGCGTCCGTGGAAAAGCGTCAGGTGGATCCCACCCGACCGACTGGTTTGCAGCAGGGCCTCCTGCGCCTTGTACAGTTCCCACGAGGACGCCAGGCGGCCTCCCTCCTTGGCGGAATCCGAATACCCCAGCATTACCTCCTGCCGCCCTCCGATGCGCCGGGCGTACCACGGCAGATGAAAGAGACGGTTCATCGTTGCGCCGGCCCCCCGGAGGTCGTCCACTGTTTCGAACAGAGGAACCACGCGCAGGGGTGGATCGATGCCGGCCGCCACCTGCAGAAGCTCAACCGCCAGAACATCCGAAGGAAGCTCGGCCATCGAGATCACATATGCGCCCAGCGATTCGGCAGGAAGCGACGCCACCATCACGAACGTATCGATTGCATCCTTTACGTCCCGTGAGTGTTCGCGGGCTTCGGGCAGGGCGTCAGCAATCTCGCCCCCACCCGCTTCGAGATGGTGGACCAGAAACGCGACCCGATCCGGTTCCGACGCCTCGGCATAAGACGGCGCACCGATGACCCGGGCGATAGCATCGAGCGTTGCCGTGTGCCTTGGCGCCTCCTGGCGGAGATCGAGCTTGACCAGCGTGAGCCCAAACGTGGCAAGCCGTCGACGTATATCCAGCAATCGGCCCCGCGCCACGCGTTCGGCGCCCGCCTGGCACAGGGACCGGTGACAAAGCTGCAGCGTCTCGCGCAGGTCGGAGGCCCGCCAGTATGGCTCGATTCCCGTGTCCGGGCGGGGGCGATCGGAGAGTTGCGCCTCGATGACCTCCCTGGTGCACCGCAGCCGATCGCCGACCTCTCGCAGGAGGATGCGGTACGGTTCGTCCCCCGGCCCGGTGACCTCGTGGAGTTCCGCGCTGCCGCGACGCATGGAGAGTTCAGCCCGCAACGCGTCGATGTCTCTGGAGTAAAGGTCGGCCGCCATCCACCGCGCGAGCAGACAGGCATCCCGGGTGACCGGTGGGGTGACGTTCGGATTGCCGTCACGGTCCCCTCCCATCCATGAACCGAACGAGATCGGGACGGCATCGGCGGGTAGCGTGAGGCCCGTGGCCGCCTCAAGCTCCCGGTCCAGCGCCCGCATTATTCTGGGGACGGCATCCCACACCGTCTGCTCGAAGATGACGAGTCCCCATTTGACCTCATCAAGCGGGGTCGGCCGCCGATGCGGCACCTCGTCAGTCAACCACGACGCCATGATCTCCCGCTGTAACCCCTCGGTAATTCCAGCGCGCTCATCGGGTGTGAGATCGGCGTGGTCGCGGGCGGCAAGGAACTCCGCGATCCGCCGATGGAGCTGGCGAAGCGTGCGCCGGACGACCTCGGTAGGGTGGGCGGTGAAGACGAGTTCAACCTGGAGGTCACCGATTGCATCCCGCAGGGCCTTCGGGTCGAGACCGCGTGCCACGAGTCGTTGAAAACACTCACCGAAAGACCCGCGTTGCGGTTGGGTCGCGCGCAGGTAATCGCGGCGCCGGCGCACCCGGTGATGCTGCTCGGCGATGTTGGCGTTGGTAAGGAAGTGAGCAAACGCCCGAGCGACGGTCCGAGCGGATTCGACGTTCATGCCTCGGAGCAACGCGTCGAGGTCTTTCCGTTCGGATTCGCCGCCCCTGCCCCTGCCCCTGCCCCCGCGAGCCCGCTTCGCGAGCGTGCGTACCGCCTCAACGGCTTCAAACAGGTCACTTCCTTCCACCGTCCGCAGCACGTCGCCGAGCAGCCTGCCGAGCAGACTCACGTCGTCGCGCAACGCTTGATGTCGTTCCGCAAGCATGAGGTATGAATAGCCGCTATCTGGTGGGGCCGCATCCCGGATTGAAGGTTCGCTCGCCAGGTCACGGTGCATGTTGTCCGAATCCCCACCGGGCCCGCGTTTCAACGCAGGGAACACGCGGCGCGAGTGCGACCGGGGAGACTCGAACTCCCAAGGGTTTCCCCACAGGATCCTAAATCCGCGGCCCCTGCCGGACTAGATGTAACTAGATGACACTAAACGACACAACTTTGGGGGTTTAGGCCGCGTTCGATGCTTGAGTTGTTACATCT
>JADFPO010000180.1 GCA_022562295.1 Gemmatimonadota bacterium | reverse complement strand
GTAGATTTCGAGCTTGAAATCGAAGATGGGTTTGAACTCGAAATCGACTGACGCTTAGGCTGACGAGGGTTTTTGCGCCGGGCGCGTCTCGAGAGGACGCGCCCGGTTTCGTTTCATTACGTGAGGGCTAGGAAAGCAGGGCTCCAATCGTTTCCCACCTGAGTGTCACCTAGGTCTCAGCCTCATAGGACGTTGCACACAGTTCCCGGGTGATTCCAATCACAGCAGTTCACGGCGTTCGGTTTTATCTAATGAGTCTATTGAAACGTTCAGGTAGGACTAATCTGCGATTGGCAGAGTAGTCCGCAAGCAAGCGGCACACAGAGGAGAGGAACATGCGTAATCTGGTTCTCGGCGTTATGGCCGGCACACTCGTCGCCTGTGGGGGCGGCACCGAGCCCACAGTCGAGCGCAACGATCCCGGCACCGGGACGCTGACGCTCAAGGTCACTGCCGACATCGACGCCAAAGACGTAGTCGGCGGCTTTGTCACGGATTTCGAGGTCGCCATCGAGGATGCGGGAGGCAATCCGATATCCGGCGCCACGGTAACCATCAAGAACCCCTCGCTCGGCGAGATAACCCTGCTCGAGACCAGCGCGGGTTCCGGCGAGTACACCGCCGTACGCAACAGCTTCCCGAGCGGTGATTTCGAGCTGAACGTGGTGCGAGATACCGACAACGTCCAGGGCGTGATCCTGGGTGGACCGGGCATCCACACGATCACCGCCCCGTTGGCGGACGAGAGCGTGCCCGCGCTTCAGTCCTTGATCGTGACGTGGAACTCCCCGTCCCAAGCCAAGTCTGCAGAGCTGGAAACCCGCGATTACGGCCCAGTGGTCATTCCCGATACCGGGGCGGCGGTGATACCCTCGTCGGAGACCCTAGCGCGTTCCGACGAGCGCATCCGCATCTATCGGTTCAACGAAGTGGGCATTAACGGGGGTCTGCCCGGGTCCCGGCTGAAGGTCGAGGTCCGCCAGACAGTGGAGCCGGTCATCATCCAATAAGGCGGAGACGGTATCACGCACGTCTCTCTCCTAGCGGTTTCCTGTGCACGGCCCCCGGGGCACTCCCGGGGGCTGTTTCAATTCCTCGTAGCGGTCACCTTCGAAACCCACTCGCGAATCGAGTGCCACCACCAGAACCGGATCGGCTGGTGGGAGAACTAGTCGGCGCCGCGACGACGGTTCCCTACCCTCCTGCGAAATACATCTGCACCATCAGAATCGTGTCCATGTATGCGTGCGCGAGAATCAACACCCAGAGATTCCGCCCCACGACGAGGTACGACACCCCCAAGGCCAATCCCATGAAACCGGTCTGCCCGATGCCCATGGCCCCCCAACCATAGTGCGCGAAGCCGAACACCACTGAGCTGATCAGGACGGCCACCCGCCACGCGGTCTTTCCACCTCCACCCAATTCCGCAATGCGATTGATCAAAAAGGCACGGTAGACAACCTCTTCCCCGAAGGACGAGACGATGTAGACCCCCACCAGCGCGAGGATGAGCATCGGGAGGTTGCCGCTGAGGTAGTTGTAGCCACTCATGTCGGCACCCTCGGGGATGCCCACAATGTTCGCCATCACGACGGCACCCACCAAGAACGCCGCCACCGCAGCAACGAAGACCACGACGGAACGCAAGACGGCACGACCGACGATGCGCCGGCTCGCTCCGCCGAAGCTCAATCCAAAGTGGGTCCACCCCTGTCTGCGGAGACGCAACCCCAGCCATACCATGACGAGCATCAGGATGTTGGCCACCCACACCACCCCCTGACTCGCGACGGGGTTCTCCCCGGCCAGCGGCATGGCGAGCACAATCACGACGAGGGCCACGACGAACAGGGCCACGATTTCGCCGACTTGCGCCGGCTTGCTGTGCAGCAGCGCTCGTCCGAATCTTGTCATTTCAGCCATCGAGAACCTTTGGGTGTCTTGTGAGGCGTTAGTCGTGATGAGCTTCCGACCCCTTGGGCCGTATCCACTGCTGAAACGGCGGGTAGTCGCGGCCGACTTGGATTCTAGGGTGGTGGGACGTCTGCGGCAAACCGTATATTCGGGCGGTCAGAACGGACGGGCAGACGGGCGATGTATTCGCAATAGCTAGGAGACAATCAATGACTCGGCTTTCACTTGGCATCCTCGTCGTCGGGACGATGGCTCTGCCGGCGAGCGGTGCGGCGCAAGGGGTTACCTACGACATCGCCATCGTTGGTGGTCGGGTGATCGATCCGGCGAACGACCTCGACGCCGTGCGGACTGTGGCTATCCTGGGAGATCGGATCGCCGCCATCACGGACGGTCCGGTCGATGCGCGCCAAGTAATCGATGCGAGCGGGCGCGTGGTGGCGCCGGGGTTCATCGACCTCCTGGCCAGCTATCCCAACGACGACCAAGCAGGGATGTACAAGGTCACCGACGGGGTCACGACCATCGTCGCCATGCACGGCGGGCCCATCGATGTGGAGAGATGGTATGGCGACCGGGAGGAAGCCGGGGCATATGTCAATTTCGGCGTGACGGTTGGGCACGCTGCGTTGCGGCGCGCCACCGGTGTGGCCGGCCAGAACGAAGCGGCGACCGAAGAACAGGTCTGGGAGATGGTCCGGATGGCGAAGGTCGCCATCAACCAGGGGGCCGTCGGCATCGGGTTCGGCGTGCAATACGTGCCCGGCGCGTCGCGCGAAGAGGTACTTCGACTGTTCGCGGTGTGCGCCGAGCTGCACGTACCCTGTCACCTCCACATTCGGTACCTCGGCCCCAACCCGCAGGACAACAATTCGCTCGCGGCGATCGAAGAAGTCATCGCGGCGGCGGCGGTGACCGGCGCCTCCACCCAAGTCGTGCACATCGGATCCATCGCGGGCCGGTCGATGCGAACCGCGCTCTGGATGCTGGATGGCGCACGCCGCAACGGCATCGACGTCATGGCCGACGTGTATCCCTACGGCGCCGGCTCGACCGGTTTGAGCTCAGCGGTGTTCGATCCGGGTTGGCAGGAGCGCATGGGTGGAATCGGCTATCGCGACATCGAGCTGACGCGAAACGGTGAGCGGCTGACGGAACGCACGTTCGAGGAGCATCGCGCGCAGGACACGCTCTCCGTCATCGTCCACTTCATTCCGGAAGAAGCGATCGAGATGGCGCTGGCCCATCCCCTCGTGATGGTTGCCAGCGACGGCGTCATCCGGAACGGGAGGGGACACCCGCGCGGGGCGGGCACCTATGCCCGCGTGCTGGGCCGGTACGTTCGCGAGCGGAGCGCGCTGTCCCTTCCCGAAGCGATCCGCAAGATGACCGCGCTCCCGGCCAGCCGGCTCGAGCAATCGGTGCCGTCGATGATTCGCAAGGGCCGCCTCAACCCGGGCGCCGATGCCGATGTGGTCGTCTTCGACCCCGATCGGGTGAACGATCGCGCCACGTACCAGAATCCGACGCAGGCGAGCGACGGCATCGACTTCGTGCTGGTAGCGGGCGAGGTCGTGGTGCGCGACGGTCGCCTGCAGGAAGGGGTGAAGGCAGGGAGGGCGGTGCGGCGGGGGCGGCACTAAAAAAGGCGGTACGGCGGTAGGGCTAAGAGCGCTTACGCCCAGACGGTCTTCAGGGGGGCGTAGCTGTGGAGGCGCTTGTCGCCGGTCACGAGGATCGCGCCGAGTCCAAGGGCCGTCGCTACTATCACACGGTCGGCGGGGTCTCGGTGAGGGAAGTTCGGTAGTTGCACCGACCGAAGGGCAATGCGGTTGTCGACGGGCACGAAATCGAAGAACGGCACCGCCTCGGCCTTTGCGATCCACTCTTCGACGTCGACGCTCAACTCGAGTCGCCCGCGAGTTACGAGCATCGCCACTTCCCAAGTGCTCATGGAGGAGATGCGCAGCGTTTCGCCCGCTTCGATCGCGCCCTCCATACGGGTGGTGGCCGGCTGGGGGATCCGCTCGGGATCTGACACCCACCAAACCCAGGCGTGGGTGTCGAGCACGATCACCGCGCCGCCTCCCAGTCTTCGTCCGCCACGGGCTCGGTTGGCGCCTCGTACCGCACCACCGTCTCCCGCAACGATCGGAGTGCGGCATGCGGATCTTCGCGGTAAGGGAGAACCCGCAGGACCGGTTTGCCCCGATCGGTGACAATCACCCCCCGGCCGGTACGCTCCACCTGCCGGAAGATCTCCAAGGCGTGGGCCTTGAATCGCGATTTGGAGACCGTTTCGACAAACATGACTATAGTTATATTACTATAGTCATTATCAAAAATCAAGACGGGCGATGGCGCAGCTCCGCCGCGAGCCTCAGTTCACGCGTTCGAAGCGCACCCCACGCGTCCGGCCACTGGACATGTACAAGCCGATCACCCGCCCATCGCGGTCCCGCTCAAACGACACTTCCAGCCCACCCCCGGCGAACGTGTCCACGGCTCCGGGGTTGAGGTTGCGGTCATCCATCCTCCGCTGCTGAAGCACGAGTTGGTCTTCCTCCAGCGTGACAGTGTAGAAGGTCTCGAGTTCCTGGCTGAAGTAGCGTCCAACAAAAGCGCCGAGGTCCTCCGTGGTGGGAGCCCACTCTTCTTCGGCATCGTCGGCCAGGCGCGTCGCGTGGTTTTCCGCCCCCCCTTGATACAGCGTGAGCGCGTCGACCTCACCATCGGCGTTGCGGTGGAACGTGATTGAGGCTTGCACCACGGTGGGAGCGAAGGTCGAGTCGGATGTCGGGAAGATCTCGAATCGGTTCTGTCCGGTCGCCTGGGTGTAGAGCGTGTCACCCTCCCGAGAGAAGGTCAGGATGAAGTCCGGCCTGGCGTCCATTGCGTATCGGCCGACGAACTCGTCGAACGCTTCCGCATCGTACGTCGACGGATCGAAGGCACTCTCCTCGTCATCCGTTGCCGACTCCTCGGGGTCCATGTAGTCCCCGAAGAACGCCTCCGCCAGGCGGAACGCGATGGATCCGTCGAAGGAGGCGTTATTGCTTTGGGTCGTGATGCCTGCGCCAATCTCAGGGTAGTAGGCCAACATAGAGCGATGGGCTACGTCCGCACCGCCGTGGTGTACACGCGTCAATCCCCGTTGCTCGTCGATGGTGAGTCCGAAGCCATATCCGGTGGAGTCTCCGTTGGTGAGCACGTACGAGGTCATCATCTGCTCGAAGATCTGTTTGCTGCCCACCGCGGCGCTCGAGAAATTCTCCACCCACTTCTGGAGGTCGCCGACCGTGGTGTAGATCCCACCGGCGCCGATGGCCCCGCCGAGGTCACCGATTTCCCGATACGTACCGTCGTCCGCCGGCGTGTAGCCCACGGCCCTCCCCTCGACTATATGCTCCGGACTTGGCCTGACCATGGTCCGGGTCATGCCGATAGGCCCGAAGACGTTCTCCGCCATGAATTCTGGGAACGTCATGCCGGATATCCGCTCCACGATGACCGCAGCCAGCCCGAAGGCGGTGTTGTTGTAATTCCACTCTGATCCGGGTGAGTTCTGAAGAGCGGGCTGACGCTGGACGATCGAGATCAGCTCTTTGCGGTCGATGAAATCGCCGTGGTCCATCCTGCGGCCGGTCATCGTCAGCAGATTGAGGAACTCCCGGTAGCCCGACGTATGGGTGAGGAGGTGCCGAACGGTGACCGTCTCACCGAGGTCCGGTAGCTCGGGGATGTGCTCGCGTACATCGTCGTCCAACGACAGTTTGCCGCGCTCCACCAACAGCATCACCGCAAACGCCGTGAACTGCTTCGACGTCGAACCGATATTAGTG
>JADFPO010000008.1:34131-59580 GCA_022562295.1 Gemmatimonadota bacterium | reverse complement strand
AATCGCAGAATCTGGAGATCGTATGGTCCTACTTCCCTTGCGGCAGATCACCCTTCCCGAACCCTCGGCGAAGGCTGTGGATACGTGGCTGGGCGAGTTGGGAGAGCAGCTGGACGACCTTGGCTGCAACCGCTACGAGCTGTGCCGGCGGACACTGTACGACTTGTACTACCCCGGGGCCGGCAGTTACCACGACCGCCTCGAAGACCCGGACACGCCAGCCGCGACCCGGGCCGCCCTCCTGGCGCTCGATCCGCGCCACGTCACCTTGGAGCCAGAGTATTACTGCGAGGTCGACGAGTCCCGTTACGCCAAGGTCAAACCCCTGCTATGGCTGTGGCAGTCCTTCGATCGCTCCCCGCTCGGAGGCGGCAACGTGGCGGCCGGTGTGGCGCTCCGCCGGCTCCTTGCCGGCCACATTTTCAAGCGGTGCGGCAAGAACTTCAAGTGTTTCCAGTTCGTCGAGTTCTCGTTCGGGTACAACCTAGAGGTGGGGGACAATGTGGTAGTGCACCGTCACGTGCTCCTCGACGACCGGGGAGGCATCGTGCTCGGCGACCGGGTGTCCATCGCAGACTATGCCAACATCTACAGCCACACCCACAGCATCACCGACCAAGTCGACGTGACCAACGCCACGACCGTGCTCGAGGAGGGCGCCCGGATCACCTATCACGCAACGGTCTTGGCCGGGGTGCGGGTGGGGGCGGAGTCGATGGTGGGTGCGGTCGGGGTGGCCACGCGTGACGTGCGGCCGTATCACGTCAATCTCGGTATCCCTGCCAAGTCTGTCCGCGTGAAACCGAATGCCCCTACGGCAGGCGAGGTAACCTTGGACAGCGCGGCGAGACGCAGCAAGCCTGACGCGTAGACACTGGTGCTGCTGGCAAGCATCGCGGGAGCACGGCCTACCGTGCTCCGTAGATTTACAGTGGAGTTGGGAGCACAGCAACCGTGCTCCCAAGGATTTACCTAGCGGCGAGACCGGGCCAGCACGGCTTGGATTCGGGCCGATAGTGCCCGCGCCCGGAAGGGCTTGGAAAGGAAGTCGTCGGCACCCAGCTCGAACACCCGAACCTCATTGTCTTCGTCGCCCTTGGCCGTGAGGACGATGATCGGGATCTTCTCGGTGGCAGGTCGCGAGCGCAGGTGGCTGATGACCCCGTAACCGTCTAGCCCGGGCAGGTTCAAATCGAGCACAAGGATGTCCGGAGTGTGCTGGTCTACTTGTTGGATCGCGTCGGCGCCGTCGGAGGCCTCGACCACGTCGTAGCCGTCACGCTCGAGCAAGTCCTTCATGACCCGGCGAAGCTGATCTTCGTCATCCACCAAGAGCACCCGAATCCCGGCCGAAGCTACTGTCCCGTCGCCGTCAACTGGCTCCAGTGATCCCAGGAGTTGGAACTCGTCTGTCACCCGCCGGGCGGGCGCCTCGACGACCGGCGCGGGCGCAGGAGCCGTGGCAACCGCAACCGGCGCCTCGTCGGCCGCGGCATCCGGGATTTCCTCTTGGGGCATATCGACGACGCGCAACAGCTCGTCCATCGTCGACTCGCCGTTGAGCACGTGGGCCAGCCCGCTGTCCCACAGGGTCTTCATGCCTCCGCGTTCGGCCGCTTCGGCGATTCGGTTGGCCGTCCCGCCATCGGAGATGATCCGCTCGATCTCCTTCGTCACCTTCAGCACTTCCATGATCGAGAAGCGACCGCGGTACCCCGTCATGGCGCAATCAGGACACCCCACGGCCCGGTGGAGCTGGGTGCCCTCAGGGATCCATTTCTGCAACGTGGCGGACACCGGATCGTTCAACTCTTCGCGGCAGGTGGAGCACAGGCTCCGCATGAGTCGTTGAGCCACGATGCCGCGCAACGCGGTGGCAATCTTGAAATTCTCGACTCCGAGATCGGTCAACCGCGTCACCGCGCTTGCCGCGTCGTTGGTGTGGAGGGTGGAGAGTACCAGGTGACCCGTGAGTGACGCCTGGATGGCGATTTGTGCGGTTTCATTGTCACGGATCTCACCCACCAGCACCACATCCGGGTCTTGCCGCAGGATCGACCGCAGGGCGGCCGAGAACGTGAGCCCGGCCTTCTCGTGCACCTGCACCTGCACGATCCCACTGAGGCGGTACTCCACCGGGTCTTCGACCGTGACGATGTTGACCCCTTCGTCTTGCACGAAGCGAATCGCAGAATAGAGCGTGGTGGTCTTCCCCGAACCCGTTGGCCCGGTCACGAGGATGACGCCGTCGCGGTGCTCCAGCAAATCTTCGATAGCCGACGACTCTGTTTTGGCGAGCCCGAGTGATTCGAGGGCCAACACGGTGCGGCTGGCGTCGAGAATCCGGATAACGACCTTCTCGCCTTGGGAGGCCGGCAGGGTCGAGATCCGCAGATCCACAGGTTTCTTGTTTACGGCAACACGTGCACGACCGTCCTGCGGCCGCAGTCGGTCGGCGATGTCGAGATTCGCGATGATCTTCAGGCGGGAGATCAGCGGTAGCCCTGCCGCACGCGGGATCTTCATCACCTGCCGCAGCACGCCGTCGATACGATACCTGACGGAGACACCCCCCTCTTCGGGCTCGATGTGAAGATCGCTCGCCCGCGCCAGGATGCCCTCGGAGATGATGAGATCGACCATCCGCACGACGGGGCGCTCCGACGCTTCGGCCTCGGAGACCATCGCGTCGTCGACGTCATCATCTTCCTCGGTCTCCAGCGTCGTGATGTCGGTGTCGGACTCCATCCCCTCGAGGAGCTTGTCCAAGACATTCTCGGGGCGGTACAGCTCGTCGATCTTATCCCGGATGGCGGCGGGGCTGGCGAGTAAGACTCTCACCTCACGTCCGGTGGCAAAGGCAAGCGTCTTCTCGCAGTCGAGATCGAACGGGTTCGCCGTGGCGATCTCGAGGTGGGAGTCACTGGAATCGATAGGCAGGATGCGGTAGCGTCGCGCGACCTGCTCGGGAACCAAGTCGCGGGCGGAGCGGGTGGCCAGCGAGAAATCGGCGAGCTTAACGCGGAATCGAGTCGCCAAGGCGCCGAGCAGTTGCTCGTCAGTCGTCGCGTTGTTGTCCACGACCGTCTGCCACAACGAGTCGCTCACGTTGTCGCTGCCGCGGATTTCCTCTAGCTTGTCATCACCGATGAGTTGCTCCAGCGTCTTCGCGAGCCACTCATCCTTGAATTTCGCCACTCGGATGCCTGCCAAGAATGGTACGGAGGATAACCATAGATCATATACAAACCATCATCCCTAATCAACAACGCGACGCGGGCTTGGATAGCCTGCGCCCAACCCTCATAATGCCACGAAAATCGCCCGATGCTGTGATCCACGTTGCACCTTGGGCGATTGATCCTGATGGCCGATTCGGGGGTAGGACGCCGTGGGCAGGCGGCTCCAGGACCTACCCGGGACGTCGGCCACGGTCCCGGGTCGCGCTCAACCTTGTCCCGAGGAACCCACTGCCACCCCAACCATATCCCAGCGTGCTCCCACCATCCTGCCGGTCAGCCCGTGATGTTCCCACCGACCGCGAAGGTCCTCGCATGTTCACCGCGCCCGGTGCAATCCCGCTACGGACGGCTCATCGACTTGCGTGGACCGCGCGGCGTACGTCGGAGCCCGCTTCGAACGCCGGCCAAACCCTCTGCCCCTGTCGGTCATATGCTCCTATATTGTTGGGTTCAGGAGTTATCCTTGGCGAAATTCAGACTCAACAGCACGACTGGAGAACAGTCCGTCGAGCTCAACGACGGCCAGTCCGTTTTGGTCGGCCGGGCCGTGACGAGCGACCTACCCGTGTACGACTCCACGGTGTCCCGACGCCACGCCGAGGTGACGCACACTCCTCATGGACTGACAGTAAAGGACCTCGGCTCGAGCAACGGCACGTTTGTAAACGGTAGTCGGATTGCCGAAGCCACTGTCTCCGACGGCGACATCGTCACGTTCGGCAAGGTAGCGTTCAACATCATCGAGGTAGTCGCTAGTCCCGCGGCGGCGCCCCCGACCCCCGACCCCCCCGCCGCCGCCGCACAGGCTGCGCCACAAGCCACGATCGTGCGGCAGGTACCGGTGAAAGATCCCGACAGCCTGGAGCAGCAGGTCGGAAGGCTGAGTGGGGAATCGGAACTCGCGACGGGCGAGGAGCGCGAAGCCAACAAACTGAAACTCCTTCTCGACATCTCGAAGGAACTGTCCAAGCAGCAGGACGTGGACAAGCTGCTCGACAAGGTGGTCGACATCACGTTCCAGGTGATGTCCGTGGACCGCGTTTCCATTTTGATGGTCGATGCCAAATCGGGCGAACTCGTTCCCCGCACGTCGCGCAATCGGCTTGGCGACCAGGCTAGCGCCAAGCACGTCCCTCGCTCGATCGCGCAACGATGCGTCGATGAGCGCCTGGCGATCCTGACGGACAACGCCGCCGCCGACGAACGGTTCAAAGGTCAGTCGATCTTGATGCAGAGTGTCCGCAGCGCCATGTCAGCCCCGATGATGGGCGGGGAGGGAACGGTGTTGGGGCTCATCTACGTGGACAACCTCACAGCATTAAACTCGTTCGGCGACGAGGACCTCGAGTTCCTCATTGCGTTCTCGGGCATCGCCGCCGTAGCGGTTGAAAACAGCCAGCTAACCGACAAGCTGGCGCACGAAGCGGTAGTTCTGTCGAACTTTCAGCGGTACTTCGCACCCAACATCGTGGAGCAGATCTCGTCGCAAGACGGCATGGTTCAGCTGGGCGGGGCGAAACGGCCGGTCGTCATTTTTTTCACCGACATCCGGGGCTTCACGTCGATGTCGGAGAACATGAGCCCGGACGACATCGCATCCCTGCTCACGGAGTACTTCACGGAGATGGTCAGCATCGTCTTCGAACACAGCGGCACGCTCGACAAGTTCATGGGAGACGCGATCATGGCACTGTGGGGAGCGCCGCTCGAGCACGAGGACGACGCCGACCGCGCCATGCAGGCGGCCATCGACATGATGCGGGTCCTCGGGGAACTGAACCAAAAATGGGAGTCCGAGGGGCGGCCGCACATCGATATCGGCATCGGCATCAACTACGGCGAAGTGTTCGCCGGCAACATCGGAAGCGAACAGCGAATGGAGTACACGGTGATCGGCGATGCCGTGAACGTGGCCTCGCGTCTGTGCTCCAAGGCCGCGCGAGGGCAGGTAATCGTTTCAGAACCGTTCTACAAAGCTCTCAAGACCCCACCCGAAGTAGAAGCCCTCGACCCGTTGGAACTCAAGGGAAAGTCCGATACCGTTCCCGTGTATCAGGTGAAGCTGTAAGGCACTCCAGCGGCCTTCATCAGGTCGACGACCAGCCGTACCGGTAGACCCATCACCCCGAAGTAATCTCCCTCAATCCGTTCGACCAGCACTGCGCCCCGACCCTGGATGGCATACGATCCGGCCTTGTCCATGGCTTCGCCGGTCCGAACGTATTCACGAACCATCTCACGGGTCATCGGTCGGAACCAGACGGCCGTCACATCTCGCGCTTCGTGGCTTTGGTCGCCCCGCACCAACGACACCGCGGTGATCACTCGGTGGCGGTTTCCCGCGAGACGTGTGAGCATCGATTCGGCTTCTACAGGCGACCGCGGTTTACCGAGCATGTCGCTGCCGAGTACAACCACCGTGTCCGCACCGAGCACCCATCGCCCCGGATGTTGCTGACTTCCGGCGCGAGCCTTCTCGCCGGCTAGTCGGGATGCGTAATCCTCTGGGTTTTCCCCTGCACGCACTTGCTCGTCGACTTCCACAGGATAAACAGTGTGGGAGATACCGAGCATTTCGAGCAGTCGGCGCCGCCGCGGCGACCGCGACGCCAACACCAGCGCCTCCTCGCTCACCGTTCGATCACGAGAGTCACCGGCCCATCGTTGACCAGCTCGATCTCCATCATGGCGCCGAACGTTCCCGTCTCGACCGGGATGTGGCGATCCCGGACCGCCCCGACGAACGCCTCGTACAGCGGAACGGCGATTTTCGGGTCGGCCGCCTTGACAAACGATGGCCTGCGGCCGCGCGAGACGTCGCCGTAGAGCGTGAATTGCGACACCACGAGAAGCTGCCCCCTCACCTCGGCCAGGGAGCGATTCATCTTGCCATCATCGTCTGGGAACACTCGGAGACCGACGATTTTCGCGGCCATCCAGTCGACATCCGCCTGATTGTCGTCTGCAGTGAATGCTACGAGCACGAGCAAACCGAGTTCGATAGCGCCCACGACCTCGCCATCGACCACCACAGAGGCGCGGGTAACCCGCTGAACAACGACCCGCACGCACGGCCTCCTCGGCTGGCCAGACCGTCCACCTACTCGACGGTTACCGACTTCGCCAGGTTCCTCGGCTGGTCCACATCGCAACCACGCCGGACGGCAACATAGTACGCCAACAGCTGGAGCGGTATCACGCTGAGTAAGGGAGTGAGCGGGTCGATGGTTTCCGGTATGGTCACCGTCTGGTCGGCCATTTCGGTGATCTCTTCGTCCCCCTCGGTTACGACGGCGAACACGCGGGCACGCCGCGCCTTCACCTCCTGGATGTTCGACACGATCTTCTGGTACACGCCGTCGCGCGGCGCCACACATACGACCGGCATCATTTCGTCGATCAAGGCGATCGGACCGTGCTTCATCTCCGCCGCGGGGTACCCTTCGGCGTGGATATAAGAGATCTCCTTGAGCTTGAGTGCCCCTTCCAGCGCGACCGGGAAGTTGTACCCGCGCCCGAGGAAGAGGGCGTTCTGCGCCAAGGCGTACGTTTCCGCAAACCGTTCGATCTGTTCGGAGCGCTCCAGCACCCGCCGCGTCAGGTCGGGCAAACACTTCAGCGCCTTCACCATCTCCCGGCCTTGCAGCACCGACATGGCGCGCAGGCGGCCGAATCGCAACGTGAGCATCGCTAGCGCGACGAGCTGACACGTGAACGCCTTCGTGCTCGCCACACCGATCTCCGGTCCGGCATGTATAAAGATCCCGCTGTCCACCTCGCGGGCGATGCTGCTCCCGACCACATTGACGATGCCTAGCGTCCGCGCTCCGCGTCTTCTCGCCTCTCGCAGGGCGGCAAGCGTGTCTGCCGTCTCGCCGCTTTGCGATATGCCGATCACCAATGTGCGTTCGTTGACGAGCGGCGTGCGGTACCGGAACTCCGAAGCGTACTCCACCTCCGTGGGCAGGTGCGCCAACTCCTCGAGCATGTACTCGCCGATCAGAGCAGCGTGCCACGATGTGCCGCAAGCCGTGATCACCACCCGGTCGATCGCCAACAGCTCGTCGTCCGTCATCTCGAGGCCCCCGAGCTTCGCCGAGCCCTCGTCTTCGAGCAATCGGCCCCGCATGGTGTTGGTGATCGCGTCGGGCTGCTCGAAAATCTCCTTGATCATGAAATGCGCGTAGCCGTCGCGCTGGATCGTCTCGTTATCCCAATCCACGACACTCACGTGCTTCTCGATGCGAGTGGTATCGAGGTCTACGATGTGATATTCGTCAGGTGTGAGAACGGCCACCTCACCATCATCCAAATACACGACCGAGCGCGTGTGCTGGACCACCGCTGCGGCGTCCGACGTGACGAAGTTTTCGTTCTCACCCAACGCCAACATCAGCGGCGACCCGAGACGGGCGGCAACCAGGGTATTCGGATCGTGGGTGGAAACGACCGCCAAGCCGTAGGTGCCCTCCACCCGCCGCAGTGCTGCAACGACCGCAGCCTCGAGCGAATCGGTGTAGAGGTCGCTGATCAGGTGCACAAGCACCTCGGTGTCGGTTTCCGAGCGGAACTTGTATCCCTTACCGACCAGCCATTCACGGAGCGCCGTCGCATTTTCGATGATGCCGTTGTGCACGACTGCGATGGCGCCCGCGGTGTCGGTGTGCGGGTGTGCGTTGGCGGTGGTCGGCATACCATGCGTCGCCCACCGCGTGTGCCCCACTGCCAGGTGACCGGGCAGATCCTCCCCGGCAAGTCGACCCTCGAGCACTGCGAGTTTTCCCGCCGCCCGCTCGACGCGCATGTCGCCGTTATTCACGACGGCTATGCCGGCAGAGTCGTATCCCCGGTACTCGAGCCGTTTGAGACCCTCGAGAATGAGTGGTGTCGCGTCGCGGCGGCCCGTGAATCCCACAATTCCGCACATAACGTCAGAACCTCTGGTTAAACGATGTCACCAGGCCTCCGCTCCGTGAGAGCCCCCAGATGCTCACGGGCCCGGTACCACAGCGCGCGCCTGCCCCACGAGTTCCTCGGCGCGTTCCCTCGTCGGGGCCTCGGCTATCAAACGCACGATGGGCTCCGTACCCGAAGGCCGCACATGAAGCCATGCGTCTTCCCAGGATAGCCTCAGACCGTCCTGCCGATCCACATCGGCGCCGTTAAAACTACTCGTCAGAGCCCCGTATGTGGCACTCAGGTCGCCTAGGCGCGGAGCTTTCGCCTTCACGATGGCGTACTGCGGGGCAGCCTCCACCAATTGCGCCACGGTGTCCCCGGTTTGCGCCATCAAGTGAAGCACCACCGCCGCAGCCACTGCGGCATCCCGCCCCAGATGCAGTTCCGGCAGCATCACCCCACCGTTGCCCTCACCCCCCACGATCGCATTCCGACTCCTCATCGCCCGGGCGACGTTGGCCTCTCCCACCGGCGCCCGTGTCACCTCGATGCCGTATGGACGCGCCGCGTCGTCTACAATAAGCGATGTAGAGAGGTTGACGACCACGGGGCCCGGTGTTTGGGCAAGCACCGCCCTGACCGCAAACGCCAGGGTGTAGTCTTCCCCGATAGCTTTTCCATCTCCGTCCGTAAGCGCCAGCCGGTCGCCGTCCGGATCGACCGCCATACCGACGTCGGCTCCACAATCGCGCACCAGTCGCCCCAACCCCACCAGATTCTGCGGCACCGGCTCCGGAGGGCGGGTGAATCGACCATCGGTCTCCAGTTCCATCCCCTCGACCTGACAGCCCAAACTCTCCAACAGGGCGGGCATGAATGAGCCGCCGACGCCGCGGGTACAATCCAAGGCCACGGTGAAGGCGTTCTTGCGTATCCGCTCGACATCGACCACCGACAGCGCCCGCACCGCGTCGAGGTGGCGGCCGATCGCGTCGGCATCTTCTACAAGGCCTCCCACGGCGTCCCACCCCACCCGCGGAAGGGCGTCGGCATCCGCGATCGTCACGAGCCGGTGGCCGGTTTCCTCATCCAGGAATACCCCGTCCGGACCGATGAACTTGAGCGCATTCCACTCGACCGGATTGTGACTCGCGGTAATGACGATGCCGCCGCCAGCCCCGTGGTGCTCGACCGCGAGCTGGGCGGTGGGCGTCGGGATCATGCCGCAATCGATCACTTCACACCCCACCGACTGCAACCCCGCACGGGCCGCGGCGGCGAACATCGGGCCCGACGTGCGGGCGTCCCGAGCCAGCACGACCCGCGCGTTACCCGCCTTCGCGGCCAAAATCCCCATCGACGAGGCGTACCTCCCAACCAGTTCGGGTGTGAGGTCTTTCCCCACGATCCCTCGGATTCCGGAGACGCTGACGATCAAGGTGTCTGCCATACGTGGCGATCTTCCGCAGTTCAGGTGCTGGTAAGCTACAGGCCGCCGACGAGCAGCGGCGGTGGTACCATCACCAAAATAGGGGCTGCACGGCCGCCTGACGCCCAATCCGGCGGTCGCCGGGCTGCCTATCCGTGCATACGCGGCGGCGCGATGGGAGCCCCCGGGGGGGTGGTTGCAGTGTCAGGTGCCCGTTAGCTTCCCGTCTTCGCCCCAGCTACGCCGACATAGCCGCGACCCGCCGAATGACACGCGTCCCCGACGACGATCAGCAATACGACCTTGCCACCTGGGCGGTACACGCCGGCCAAGAACCCGAGCCCATCACTGGCGCAATCATGCCGCCAATCTTCCAGACATCGACTTACGTGCAGCCGAGGTTTGGAGAGCACACGGGCTTCGAATATGCCCGCACGCGAAATCCCACGCGCGATGCCTTGGAACGCAATATCGCCGTGCTCGAAGGCGCAACCCACGGGTTCGCGTTCGCGTCGGGGATGGCCGCCACCGAGGCGGTTCTCAAGCTCCTTTCCGCCGGCGACCACGTCGTGTCGGGCGAAAACGTGTACGGCGGGACACATCGACTGATGGTGCAAGTGCTCGAGCGCTTCGGCATGCAATTCACCTTTGTCGATGCGCGCGATCCCGCTCATTTCGAGGCGGCCATCACCCCCGCCACCAAAATGTTTTTTGTCGAAACACCGACGAACCCGATGATGCGGATCGCCGATCTCGGGGCCATCGGCAGCATCGCGGCCGCTCGCGATCTGTACTTCGTCGTCGATAATACGTTTGCGAGTCCGATCTTCCAGCGGCCCTTAGCACTCGGGGCCAACATCGTCGTACACTCCACCACGAAGTTCCTCAATGGCCACAGCGACATGGTGGGCGGGGCGGTGGTCACGTCGCTCGACGACGTAGCCGATCGACTGGCCTTCATGCAAAACGCAGCAGGGGCGGTGCCGGGACCGTTCGACTGCTGGCTGGCTCTCCGGGGGATCAAGACTCTGGCGCTGCGGATGCGCCAGCACGACGCGAACGGCAGACGCATCGCCCTGTGGCTCGCCGAGCATCCGCGTGTGAAGCAGGTGTACTACCCGGGTCTCCCCGACCACCCACAGCACGAACTGGCATGCGTCCAGATGGAAGGGTTCGGGGGGATGATATCGTTTGACCTGGGATCGATTGACGGGGCGCGTCGCATGGTCGAGGCCACTCGGCTATTCTCGCTGGCCGAGTCGTTGGGCGGGGTGGAAAGCCTCATCGGACATCCGGCCACGATGACGCACGCGTCGGTCCCGAAGGAACTGCGAGAATCCATGGGATTGAGCCTGGGGCTGGTGCGAATTTCGGTGGGCATCGAGAACTGCGACGATCTGCTGGCCGATCTGGAGCAGGCTCTCGCCCAGGAGTAACAGATGTGGCATTGTGAAACCGGACTTTGCCCCGCGCGTACGGAAAACCGCGAGAGCGATTTGGTGACCTGCGGGCATTTTACTATTTGGAGGTACTTATGACCGGCGTTCCGACTTCACGTCCGCGGAAGATTCTCACGGGCATCGCACCCGTGAGTTGGGAGCATCCTGCGGACCGGGCGGCCCTTCAGGCGCTCCGGGCGGTTCCGGGCTTCGACACCGCCGTCAAGAAAATCCTTGGCTTCATCGGCGGCGAGCAGGGCATCCGGCTCATCTTCCAGGCGAACGCCGTGAAGGTGGGACCGAGTCAGTTTCCCAAGATCCACAGCATGATGTCGGAGGTGAAGACCACGCTCGACTGGGACGAGGAGGTCGAGGTCTACGTCTCACAGACCCCGATGCCCAACGCGATGGCTGTCGGGTTCGACCATCCATTCATCGTGATCCACTCGGGGACGTTGACCCTTCTGAGCGACGACGAACAGCGCGTGGTGCTGGGCCACGAACTCGGCCACGTCATGAGCGGACACGCTCTATACCACACCATCCTCTACTTGATCGTGCTGTTCGGGTTCGCGAACCTGCCGTTCTTGATCGGGATCGCGGTGTTGCCGATCCGATTGGCCCTCATGGAGTGGTATCGGAAGAGCGAGCTTTCGGCAGACCGGGCGGGACTCTTGGCGTGCCAGGATCGCGGCGACGCGCTGCGGATGTTCCTCAAGTTCGCCGGCGGCGGGAAGGCCAGCGAGATGGATCTCGAGGTCTACCTGGAACAGGCCAAAGAATACGCCGAGGGAGGCGGCCCTCTGGACACGATATACAAGATCCTCAACACGCTGGATCTCGATCACCCCTTCAGCTCCATTCGCGCGGACGAGTTGCGGAAGTGGATCGACGAGGGTGCATACGACAAGATCGTGGTAGACGGGGAGTTCACGCACCGAGGGACCGAAGAAGATGAGCGGCCGCTCACCGAGGACATCAGCGGTGGCGCAAGATACTACGGCCAAGAAGTGAAAGAGACCGTGGGACAGGTGGTGGAAGCAGCCAAGAAGGTAGGCCAGGCGTTCACCGACGCGGTCCGCGACGCTACCAAGCGGTAGTCGGTGAGGATCCTCGTCGTCGGCGGTGGCGGCCGCGAGCACGCGCTCTGTTGGGCGCTGTCTCGCACCGCCACCGTTTTTTGCGCCCCGGGCAATCCGGGAACCCGGCAGTGCGCCACCAATCTCCCCGAGAGCGCGAAGGACCACGCCGGTATCGCCGCGGCGATCCGCCGCGAGCACGTCGACCTGACGGTGGTCGGGCCCGAGGCACCCCTGGCCGAGGGCCTGGTGGACCACCTTGCGGCAGCCGGGCTTCGCGCCTTTGGACCCACGAAAGCCGCCGCCCGGATCGAAGCGTCCAAGGCTTTTGCCAAAGAGGTGATGGCCCGAGCCGGAGTCCCCACCGCCCGCTACAACACCTTCAGCGACGAAGCCGAAGCGCTTCGATACATCGAGGCCCACGAGGAGCCCATGGTTGTCAAGGCGTCTGGGTTGGCCGCCGGCAAGGGAGCCGTGGTGTGCTCCACTCGAGCCGAAGCGTGCTCCGCCGCCTCAGCCATGTTTGGCGGAAGGTTCGGAGCTGCGGGCAAGACGATCCTGGTGGAGCAGTTCTTGCTGGGTGAGGAGCTGTCGGTCTTCGCACTGACAGATGGGGAGCATATCTCCATGCTCCCAAGCTCCCAAGACCATAAACGACTGGGAGACGGTGACCTAGGACCCAACACCGGGGGGATGGGAGCGTACGCTCCCGTGAGCCTCGCAACCGAGGAGCTGCTCCGCCGCGTCGCATCGGAAGTGATCCGTCCGACGCTGAGGGAACTGGCGAACCGCGGAGCACCGTATCGGGGAGTACTGTATGCCGGTTTGATGATATCGCCGGACGGCGATCTCTCCGTTGTCGAATTCAACTGCCGGTTCGGCGATCCGGAAGCACAGGTGGTACTTCCGATCATCGGGGCCGACCTCGCCGAGGACATGTGGAGCATCGCTTCGGGCGAGAATTGGTCACCGACCGCAATGATCGCGGCGAACCAGACCGCGGTGGCAACCGTGTTGGCGGCCCCGGGCTATCCGGATGCTCCCGAGAAAGGAGCCGCCATCACACTCCCCACCGAGCTGCCCGAACATACCCTGCTCTTTCATGCCGGGACCGAAGACGGGGACGGGACCCTGCGTGTGTCCGGAGGCCGGGTGTTGTGCGCCACCGGACTGGGCGAGGACATGTCGGCAGCGCTCGCCGCCAGCCGCCGCCTCGCGGCAGCTGTGGAGTTCTCCGGCAAGGTTTGCCGATCCGATATCGGTTGGCGAGAGATAGCGCGTGCCCGAGCTTCCTGAGGTCGAAACGATCGTTCGGGGCATCGCCCCCAAACTGGTGGGCCGCCGCTTCGCCAACCCGCAGCTACTCCACGCAGACGTCCTGAGGGGGGTCACCCCTCGCCGCCTCCTCGCAGCCCTCCGCAGGAACCGCATCGCCGGGGTCTTCCGTCGGGCCAAGCACGTCGTGATCCAGCTGGAGTCGGGCGAGCGCATGGTGATCCAACCACGGATGACCGGATCCCTCATTGTCTACGATCGTCGCTTGAAGCCCGACGAGCGCTACGCGGTGTTGCGCGCGGCCATCGGCGAGGGCCGCGCGTTCGTGTACAGCGACGTCCGCCGACTCGGCACGATCTCACTCTTGGATGATGCGGCCTGGGAAGCTTATACTGCGGCCATCGGTCCCGAACCGTTGACTGACGAGTTCGACACCGGATCCTTCTCCCAACGGCTCCTCGGCACCCGTCAAGCAATCAAAAAGGCGCTCATGGATCAAAGCCGGATTGCCGGAATCGGAAACATCTACGCCAACGAGGCGTTGTTCCGCGCCCGAATCGACCCGTCTCAGCGCACCGACCGCCTCACACCTGATGATCGCCGACGGCTCTATCGGGCTGTACGCCACGTGCTGCGGCAGGCCGTTCGCGCTGGCGGGAGCACGGTGCGGGACTACCGCGACGGAACCGGACGCGCCGGTACTTACCAGCGCGTCCTCCTCGTGTACGGCAGGGGCGGACTACCCTGCCGCAGATGCCGCACCCGTCTCAGCACGACCCACGCGATCGACGGTCGCGCAACGACATTTTGCTGGCGCTGCCAGGGCAGCGGATCGTGATTCGCGAGCGCGCCTCACATGGGTCCTTCCCTGAATTCGTAACTCCACGCCCCCCATGCTGACGGCGGTCCTCGAACTCCTTGCGGGATTTGCGATCCTCACCGTCGGCGGCCACTTCTTAGTGCGCGGCGCAGTAACCATCGCGTTCCTCTCCGGACTGTCGACCGCGGTCGTTGGGCTCACGGTCGTCGCGTTCGGGACCAGCTTGCCGGAACTCGCCGTCAGTGTGAACGCCGCGGCCGCCGGATCGACCGACATCGCCTACGCCAACGTGGTGGGATCGAGCATCTTCAACCTGGCGGTCATTCTAGCGATCACCGCGTTGATCCGGCCGGTCGTCATCCCGAAGGAGACCCGGAGCTACGACTATCCGACCATGTTGGCCGTGCTCGCTGCCTGCCTCTTCCTGGGGCGGGATCGTCTCATTAGCCGGCCGGAGGGAGCGGCCCTCCTGGTCGGGCTGGTGGCGTTCCTGGCGCTCACATACCTCCGAACGCGAACCAACGCCCCGGCTCCCGCCAAAGGGCCGGAACGGAATATCAATCTGCCGCCACGTGATAGCCCGGCGCGCCGTTGGTGGGTGAGTCTGGGCCTGGTGGCGGTGGGCATCCTGGGTCTCTGGGGCGGATCGGAATTCATGGTCCGCGGAGCCGTCACGATCGCCGAGTCCTGGGGAATCTCACAACGCGTCATCGGCCTCACGATCATCGCGATGGGCACGAGCTTGCCGGAGCTGACGACTTCGGTCATGGCGGCCCGACAGGGAGAGGATGAAATCGCGCTCAGCAATCTCATGGGTTCAAACATCTTCAACATCCTGGGCGTGCTGGGAACAACCAGTCTGCTGTTCCCAGTGCCCGTGCACCCGAGCGCCGCGACGCTGGACAACTGGGTGATGCTCGCGTCGGGAGCGGCATTACTCCCCATCCTATTGACCAGCAACAAGGTGAACCGTTGGCACGCGACGCTACTGCTAGCTGGGTTCGCGGTGTATTTCGTCGTGCTTATGAGGGGGTAGTGGCCGTGAGTCGTGAGTGGTGAGTCGTGAGTCGTTAGCTATTGGCGTCTGGCTGGAGGCTGCGTTACCTGCGAATGGCTCGTAGCTCGCAGCTCACTCCAGTGAGACGATCCTCGCTCTGGGCGGGATTCCCGGCTCCAGCTCCATGATCCCGACCGACGGCGGTCGCCCGTCCGTCGGTTGTCCCGCCGAGCCCGGGTTCATCACCGTAACCGTCTTGTCGACCAACTCGAGCAGCGGTGCATGCGTGTGTCCGTATAGGATGATCTCCGCCTCGGGAAAGTTCTGGCGCAGCACGATTGCGTTTGGCGTGCCGAACTGGTCGCCGTGCGTGACGGTGATGTAGAACCCGTCCAACACCAGCTTGGCCACCCGATCACACTTCTCTCTGATGTCGAAACCGTCGGTGTTCCCGTACACAGCCGTCACGGGCGCCAACGCTTCGAGTTCGACGAGCAAGTCAACGCCGCCAATGTCCCCCCCGTGGAGAATGTGATCCACCTGCTCGAACACGTCGAACACGTCGCTCGGGAGCCGCCCGTGGGTGTCGGAGATGATGCCGAGGCGCACCTACTCCCTGCCCTCCCAGCGGGACGTGAACGTGATATCGAGTCCCATGTGATCGATGATGCGCTGAACCACGAAGTCGACGAGGTCGCTCACCGTTTTGGGCTTGTGGTAGAACCCCGGTGCGGCAGGGAGCACGATCGCCCCCGCTTCGGTGACGGCGGTGAGGTTGCGCAGGTGCACCAGGGAGAACGGCGTTTCGCGAGGAACGAGAACGAGGGGTCGTCGCTCCTTGAGCGCGACGTCGGCGGCTCGTTCGATAAGGGATCGGCTCGAGCCTTGGGCGATGGCGGACACCGTGCCCATAGAACAGGGACAAATCACCATTCCGGCACTGGGAGCGGAGCCGGAAGCCGGTGCGGCGCCCCGATCCGCGTCGTCCAGCAGTGTGACATGGGACCAATCGCCACCGGTCGCGGCGACGAGTTGGTCGCGCGACCCAACATCTACTTCGGTTTCGAGTAGGCGCCATCCATACTTGGAGACGATGAGGTGTAGAGGGACCTCGTTGGATGCGAGGACTTCCAGCAATCGAACCGCGTATGGTGCTCCCGAGGCGCCTGTTATTGCCAGGACCCAGGGTAGGGTCAACGACCTCTCCGATTGGGTGTCGGCGACTTGCGCGGATGCCGCGTCGGACCTCGCGGCGCCGTCTTGCCTGGGATGCCTCCGGTGGGGAAGCAGCCGCCTTCCGAGTCGTCACGTCGTACGGGCCACGGAATGTGCGACGGTGGTTTGGGCAGACCGCCTTTTTTCCTCGGCGACGAACCGGGAACCTTGCCGCCTGGGGTGAGAAACGGATTCATAACAAACGATCTCCTAAGGTTCCAACAAAGACCACGATGCTCATCACACCATTCATCGCGAAGAATGCCGTATCAAGCCGGCTCAGGTCATCGGGCCCGACGAGCTGGTGCTCCCAGGCAAGGATGCCGGCTGCCAACGCGATTCCAACAAAATACGCCGGCCCCAATCCGGCGCCAGCACCAAAACCCAGCAGCGCCAGGATCGTGACACCGTGAAACACCTTCGCGACCAGAATGGACCGCTCGGTTCCCAGGAGCACCACGGCGCTCTTGAGTCCGTGGTGACGGTCGAAGTCTACGTCCTGAAGCGCATAGAATATATCGAAACCCGCCACCCACGTCATGACACCAAGGGCGAGCACCGGCAACGACCACCACGGCTGGCTCCACGAGCCGGCCACTGCGAGAAATCCCCCAATCGGTGCGATCGCGAGCGAGACCCCGAGCCAGAGGTGCGACCAACTGCTGAACCGCTTGGTGTAGCTGTACGCGAGAATCCACCCGAGAGCGACGGGCGCGAGCACCAAGCACACGCGGTTGAGAAGTCCCGCCGCAACCAAGAAAACCAACGAGGAGACCACAACCGATGCGCCCGCCTGGCGCACTGTCAACATACCGGTGGGGAGTTCCCGCCGCTCCGTGCGAGGGTTCATGGCATCCTGATCTCGGTCGACGATGCGGTTGAACCCCATGGCTGCGAAGCGGGCGGCGGTGAACGCCGTTACGACGAGCACGATGGTGCTCCACGTAACCGGCGAGACGTGCGATGCGTATACCACACCCAGCAGCGCAAACGGCAAGGCAAACACGGTGTGCGGGAGCTTCACGAAGTTGGCGAAATGCGCCAACGTCGAACCACCCGAAAGGGTTTGGCCCTCAATCGGCAACTCGTCGGTCGTAAATACCGGCTCCAGATCCAGGCGCCGCGCCTGGGTCGTACGCGGTGAACGGGCGCGCGGTTTCAACGGAGCGACTTCAACGAGATCCCCAAGTCAGACCACATCGCGTCCACCCGCGCTTTCGTGGCTTCGTCCATCACGATCCGCTCCGGCCATTCGCGATCGAACCCTTCTTCCTTCCACTTCTGAGTCGCGTCGATCCCCATCTTCGATCCGTACGTAAATGCTCTCGAGGCGTGATCGAGCACATCGACCGGCCCCATCGTAAACCGTGTATCGCGCTCCGGATCGATGTGATTGAGAGCGACCCACCACGCCTCCTCGGGATCGCGGACGTTGACGTCCCGGTCCACGACGATGATCAGCTTGGCAAGCGACATCAGGCCCATGCCCCAGAGCGCATTCATGACTTTCCATGCCTGACCCGGGTACTGTTTGTCGATACTGACAAACACCAGATTGTGAAAAATGCCGGAAGGGGGCATGTGGTAGTCCACGATTTCCGGCACCGTGAGTTGCAGGAGCGGGAGAAAAATCCGCTCGGTCGCGTGCCCGAGATAATAATCTTCCATCGGTGGACGGCCGACGATCGTCGTGGGATACACGGGCCGCTCCCGCATCGTGATGGCGTCGACGTGCACGGCCGGATATTCGTCGGCGAGTGAGTAAAAGCCGGTGTGGTCGCCGAACGGACCTTCCACAACCAGCGGCTCTGCTGGATCGATGGATCCCTCGATGACGATTTCCGCCTCGGCAGGCACGCGCAGGTCGCTCGTGACGGCTTTCGCCAACCGAACCGGCCTGCGTCGCAGAAAGCCAGCGAACACGTACTCGTCGATATCCGGCGGCAGGGGTGCCGACGCCGAGTAAATCGACGCGGGGTCGCCACCCAAGACGATCGCCACCGGCATCTTCTCTCCGCGCCTAGCCATCTCTCGCCAGTGCGCGGCGCCCACCTTGTGACGTTGCCAGTGCATCGCCAGCAGCCGGCGCTCCAACACTTGGACCCGGTACATCCCGACGTTGCGCACGCCTGTCTCGGGATTGTGGCTGATCACCTGCGGCAGGGTGACATACGGCCCGCCGTCTCCGGGCCAGCACGTGATGATCGGGAGGCGAGACAAGTCGACGTCGTCCCCTCGTACCACGACCTCTTGGCACGGAGGAGTACCCTTGAAAGCCCGAGGCGGATACTTGGCCACCTCGGCGATCTTAGGAAAAAGTGCGATCTTTTCCCTCCATCCTTCCGGTACTTTGATCTTGAGCAGATCCGTAATACGGGCTCCGATGTCATCGAGGCTCTCGACACCCAACGCTATCTGCATCCGACGCATCGATCCGAAGAGGTTGATGCCAACCGGAATGGGAGAGGGAGATCCGTCGGCGAGGGTAGCCATGTCGAACATCAAAGCCGGGCCACCACCCGGGCTCTTCATACAGCGATCGGCAATCTCCGCGATTTCGCGGTCGACCGAAACTTGACGTCCCACGCGTGCCAGCTCGCCGGCCGTCTCCAGCTGCTTGATGAATTCGCGCAAGTTGTCAGCGATCACGTACGGATCCCCCAGTGGATCGTGGCAATACCGAAGGTCAGCGGTTGATAGTCCACGTCCCGGAAGCCGGCGCGACGAAATCGGTCGGCAAACTGGCTGGGACCCGGAAACCCGAGCACCGAGTCTGGCAGGTAGCTATACGCGGTGGCATGCTTCGATACCCATCGGCCCACACGTGGGAGGACGTGCCGAGAATAGCACTGATACAAAGGCTTGATCGGCCATCGCTGCGGCGTCGAGAACTCCAGGACGACCAGCCTCGCGCCGACCTTCAGCACGCGTGCGATCTCTTCCATTCCCCTATCGAGGTCGGTCAGGTTCCGCACACCGAACCCCACCGTGCAGCCATAGAACCGCGCGTCGTCGAACGGTAGCGCGAGGGCATCGGCGCCAACCGCCTTCATCCGCTCGGCCTTGGCGCGACCCAGTCGCAGCATCGGCACCACGAAATCCGCGCCGATCACGGTGCCGCGGAATGCGGGCTGACGGGCCAGAGCAGCGGCCAAGTCCAGCGTACCGGCGCACAGATCCAGATAGGTTCCGGTAGGCGCGCTTTGCCATCCCAATCGCGAAACGGCTCGGCGCCGCCATGAGCGGTCAATATTGAAACTGAGGACACGGTTGAGGAGATCATAGCGGGGTGCGATGGTTGTGAACATCTCCCGCACGTACGAACCCTTATCACCATCGACGGAGGGGTCGAACTCGAGTTGCACCGGCGCCATAGGCGCCAAAGATACCGACCCAGCTAAACCTGCAACAGTGGTGCACCCTGAAACAGCATGCTTCTATTTATCCTTCGATCAGAACACCCGAGTTTCTAAAGTAGGAGAAGAGTACTCTCCGAATCATGGCGCTATCCGAACAGCTTGTGACGGCCACCGACCAAGAGGTGGTGCAATGGGCACGCGAGGGCCAAGAGCGGGCGTATCGGGAACTGGTGCGCCGGTATCAGCGCCCCATCTTCTCCCTCATCTACCGTATGGTGCGTGACCGCGAGCGCGCCGAAGACCTCACACAGGAAACCTTCGTGAAGGTGTTGAACGCGCTCGACAGTTACCGGCCCGAGTACAAGTTTTCTTCGTGGATCTTCAAGATCGCCAACAACGCGGCGATCGATCAGCTCAGACGCAAGGAGTTGGACACGCTGTCGCTCGACGGCGCTCCCGACGCCACGACGTCGGACCGACGGGAGGGCACGTCGATTCAACTCGCCGATGGCGCCGAGTCGCCGCTACAAGAACTCGAGGCGCGGGAGCTGGGGAGCCAAATCGAACGGGCCATCGCGCAACTACGTCCTCAATACCGTTCGTGCATTCTGTTACGTCATGTCGAAGGGTACGCGTACGAGGAAATCGCCGAGATGTTAGAACTCCCTCTCGGCACTGTGAAGACCTACATTCACCGCGCCCGTGTTGAGCTACGCACGATGCTGGAACCACTGCAAGAGTGAAACTCTTGCCACGAATTTACGTAGGGGACGCAGAGGTAAAACGACGAATGAACCAACACAGTGTGACCCCACTCACTCCTGCAGAAGAAGACCCCGTCATCGACAAATGGCTGGCGTTGCTTCCGGAGTTTGTTCCGGGTCCGCACTTCGAAGACGCAGTGATGGCACGCGTCAGGGTACCGGCTCCCAGTTGGGTCCTTGCGGTGCAAGGTGCAACCCGCGCGTTGTTTGTCGGAAAGCGTGCGTGGATGTGGGCCGGCGGGTTGGCGGCGTCGTCAGCGGTTTCGATCGCGGCGATGGTCACGCTGTTCGTTACTCACTGGGTTCAGGTTGAAACGGCATGGTCGCTCCTTGCGGGCGGCATCATGATCGAGGCGTGGCGTGCCGCGGTTGCACTCACGGTAAGGGCCGTCAGTGCAGGTTTCGCCATGAACGCATTTTGGGGATTGAATTACCAAGCATTCGTACTGGCAGGTCTTGCAGGAGGGCTGGTAACCGGCTTCAGCCTGTGGGGCTTGTACCGAATGCTCCGTATCGACACCGAGAGGATTTCGCTCAATGCTAGTCGTTAGATCAATGGGTGCATTGGCTCTGATCGCGGCGGTGGGTGTGTATACACCAGTCACCGTTTCCGCTCAACAGAGCACCGTGGTCGCGCACTCCGTATCAGTTTCGGAAGACGGGTCGTCGCTCGAGTTCGAGCTGGCCAATGGCAAAACAATCACCATCGAGCTGGCCGATGGCACGATCCGCATCAATGGCGAGACTGCAGGTGCGTACGGCACCGGTGGTGAGCTGGAAGCGTCGTGGCGCTCGCTGCTCTCCCACGGCGGGCCATTGAGTTCGCCTGAGCTTCTCGAGGCACTGCAGGGCTGGGAGGTAGAGGGACTCGAAGGAGCCGAGGTGCAGATCCAAGCAGCCATCGCGGCGAGCCTCGACAACCTCGACGTGGTGATCGCCAATGCGATGGCTGCGGCGCAGATTGCTGCCGCCGTCGAAGTGCAAGACGCGCAGGAGCGGGCCCGCGGGTTCGCGGAGGGAATGGTCATCGACCTGAACCGGCTCACCGGCGCGCTGGGCGTCATGGAGCAGCTCGACGAACTCGAACACACGGACAACCTCAGCTTCCAAGTGGAGAATGGGCGCATCCACGTCGGTGACCTCACCGTGCGGCGGGGCCAGGTCATCGAAGGCAATCTGGCGGTCCTCTCCGGCGATGTTACTGTTTACGGCACGGTAAAAGGAAATCTCGTCGCTCTCGACGGAGACATTCTGCTTCGGTCCAGCGGGCGTATCGAGGGTGATGCGTTGGCCATCAACGGAACCGTGACTCGGGCCGGCGGTTATATCTCCGGCCGCGTGCGCTCAGCCCGCGGCGTCGGGGTCAGACCCAGCCGCGGACGCAGCCGCCTGGCACCACTCGCCGAACGCAGCCGCGCGCGCCAGACCTCGGTGGTCGATGCCGTGGGCCAGAACATCGCAACGCTGTTCGGTTTCTTCGTGGCGCTGGCGTGTATCGGATTTGGCTTCACGTTCTTCATGCCCCGCCAACTCCAGGTCGTGTCGGAGACAGTGTCTGATTCCTTCGGCAAGTCGTTCTTGGCGGGATTGTTCGCGACCCCGCTGATTCTTCCGGCCGGAGTGATGCTGGTTGCGGGGTTGGCCATCACCATCGTGGGCATTCCGCTCGCGATTCTGGCAGTGCCGGCACTGATCTTGGGAACGATCGGCGCGACCGTTTTGGGCTACCTCGCGGCGGCGAACTCGGTCGGACATTCGTACTTGCTCCGCAAGATGGCGGACGGTCAAGCAGTTGTGTCCACACCGTACCGTTCGGTGGTGTACGGTTTAATCGGCCTCCTGGCGATCTGGGCTCCGGCCGCACTCCTCGGATGGATCCCGCTCGTGGGGCAGCTGTTCCTCTTGCTGGCTCTGACCATCACTTGGGCCATGGCGACAGCCGGCGTTGGCGCCGCCATCCTTTCCCGAGCCGGGCTGCGTGCTACGTTCGTTAGGACCCGCCCAGAAGCCGCGTTGACCGACGAGCACTACTGGGAGCCAGACTCCTCGATGCTACCTCCCGCACACCGCGGCCGCACCGGACGATGAGCTTCGGGCGGTCACGACTCCCCTGGATCGCGCCTGCGGTCCTGGGGCTGGCCTGCGTGGTGTCGGATGCGTCCGCTCAATCCGACAGGGTGTACCGGACCGTGTCTTCGTCCCGGCAGCCGCTTGGCGAACGAGACTTCACGGTGGAGGCCCGGTTCGCCTTGGGCCATTTCAACCTCACTCGCGACCAATCCGGCGCGTTGTACCGCACCACCCTGCTCTACGACGAAGCACTCTTTGAGCCCGAACAGACCTACGACAGCCACAATCGGGTCCTCACGGTGGATCTCACGCACGAAGAGGGAAGGCGCAGCCGTAACATCAACCTCCGCAACCTGCGAGACCTCCGCCAACGACTCGACATAGCACTCTCTCCATCCGTTCCTGCACGCGTCAATTTGGAGTTCGGCGTCGTCCGCGCGGACATCGACTTTGGCGGGATGTCGCTCATTCGGTCGGATATCAAAATCGGAGCGAGCGAGGTCGTCGTTCGGTTCAGCCGCCCGACGATCGCACCGTGCGAACGCCTCCATGTCACCATGGGGGCGGCGGAGTTCTCGGCAGAGCAACTGGGGAACTCCAATTGCGCCGAACTCAGTTTCGAGGGCGCGGCTGGCGCGCTAGCGCTCGACTTCAGCGGCGAATGGCAACACGAAGGAAAAACCGCCGCGCGAGTCAAATTGGGCTTTGGGACTCTGAAGCTGCAGTTTCCGTCACACCTCGGAGTCGCCATATCGATCAAGCGGTTCTTGGCATCTTTTGACGGATCCGGCTTCGTGAAGCGAGGCGACACGTACTATTCACGCAATTACGATTCGGCCACCGCGCAGCTGGACCTCGACATCAACGCGGTACTCGGGGATATCGAAGTAGTGTGGGTGCCGAGGTAGCCGCCGAGTTAGGTTCGGTACGTCCGACGGGTAGTGCGGCACAGCGCGACGGAATCGCGCCGCTCATGCGTCAGCCTGTTATGACCGGTAAGCTGACTCCCTTTCCTGCAACCTTGCTCCGCAGCACCTTCGCAATGTCCTGAAGCACCACCGCCGCCGGAGATTCCGGTTCGGCGATGACGATCGGTTTCCCCTGGTCCGCATGCTCGGTCATGCCGGCCTGAAGCGGGATTTGGGCTATCAGGGGCACCCCTAGTTCATCGGCAAGCCGTTGGCCTCCCCCGGACGAAAAAATCTCGATCCGCTCTCCCGAAGGCGTCACGAAGAAACTCATGTTCTCAATGATGCCGAGCACGGGAACCCCTACCCGCTCGAACATCTTGGCCCCGCGAAGACCATCCCCGACCGACACCTCTTGTGGAGTCGTCACGATTACCGAGGTGCGCACCTGCGCGGATTGCACAAGTGACAGTTGCGCATCTCCAGTTCCCGGCGGGAGGTCGACCAAGAAATAGTCGAGTTCCCCCCAATCCACGTCCCGCAAGAATTGCTGCAGAATTTTCGTGATGATCGGCCCACGCCATATCGCCGGCGCGTCGCGCTCGATCATGAGCCCCAGGGAAATCAGCTTCACTCCGTGGGCCTCGATGGGAATAATCCTCTGGTTGCGAACCGGGGGCTGCTCCGTGACGCCGAACATGCGCGGAATGTTGGGACCGTAGATATCGGCGTCCATGAGGCCGACCCTGAGCCCGCTCTGTGCCAGCGCCACGCTCAGGTTGGCCGCGACCGTCGACTTGCCGACACCGCCCTTACCGCTCGAAACGGCGATGATGTGCCCCAAACCCGGGAGGTCGATGGGCTGGGGAGCGGGCGTGGGCGGCGCCGCCCTTGCCGGCGAGCCACCGGGCGGGCCGCCCCCCGCCCCCGCCCCCGCCCCCGTGGGCTCCTGCACCTTTACCTTCACGTCGGATACTCCGTCCACACCGCGCACCGCGCTGCGCATCTGCCGGACGAGCGTGGCCGGGTCCATTCTGTCGAGCAGAAAGGTGAACGAGACTCGCCCATCGTTGTCCACCTGCAAATCTTGGATCATCCCCGCCGTCACCACATCCTTGCCGACGCGCGGGTTCTGCACGCTGCTGAGCGCATCGGAGACTCGGGCATTCAGATCGTCAGTCATCAGTCATCGTTCGTCAGGTTGAATGGGGGCCGTCGTTCCCTTCTGACGTCCCGTCGCTCAGGAACTTACGCGCCGCTTGCACCACGCGCTGTTGGACTTCCACGAGATCGCCCTCGATCGAAGCCCCAGCGGCTTTGAAGTGCCCACCGCCGCCAAACTGTTCGGCCAGTGCGGCAGCGTTCACCTTGCCCACGGACCGGAACGAAACCTTTGTGCGGCCGTTCGCCAGCGGTCGAAACAACATGGCAAGGCGAGTGCCCCGAATCGACCTCGGCAGATCCACGATCCCCTCCAAATGTTCCGCTTCCACTCCGTTGCGTTCGAGCGCCCCTGGGGGCACGGTAACCCACGCGATCCCAAGGTCGCTATCCACCACCAGCGTGTCTACGACCTCCGCGAGCAGACGAATCTTCCCCTCGGGCTCGCCGGCGTAGACCTCCAGGTAGACCTCCTCCGGGTCGATCCCCCATTCGATCAACTCCGCCGCGATCCGCAACGACCTCGCCGTCGTGTTGCTGTAGCGGAAGCCCCCGGTGTCGGTGAGAATCGCCACATAGAGCGCACGGGCAGCCTCAAGACCCAGCTCCCAGTTCAAGGCGCAAGCCAAGTCGTAAACCAGTTCGCCCGTCGCACAGGCGGTCGCATCGACCATACGGGGCCCCGCCGGAAGCGACCCGTCGCTCAGATGATGGTCGATGCACGCCACCGGAATCGCACGCTCGCGTAGCCGCTGTGCGAGGTGTCCCAACCGCCCCAGATCGGCAATGTCG
>JADFPO010000008.1:0-34033 GCA_022562295.1 Gemmatimonadota bacterium | reverse complement strand
GACCACGACCACGGCATCCGCGGCGTCGAGCTGCTTGACCGCCTTGGCGGTCTTGTCGGCGTGCTCGATTCCGCTGAGAAGAAACCGATAGCGCGACGGGATCGGGGTGGGATTCGCCAGTACCACGTCGACCCCATGCGCGGTCAGCAGGTGCCACAGCGCCACCTCGCTTCCGCACCCGTCACCATCGGCGTTCACGTGTGTCGTGATGGCCACGTGGCTACCGGGTTGGAGCAGCTCGGCCACCTGGAGGGCCGCGGTGCGCCGCTTCTCGCTCACCTCGAGAGAGCCGCCGCGCTGAGAGGGAACTACGGACATCTATCCAAGATAATGGGTTCGGTACCGAACGCGCATCTTCCGAACCGATCTCGGCATAGCAGCAATGGCCCTTGCTGTAATCCGTGCGAGCATCCATTTTCCCGGACCTTCAATCACTGAGCGGCGGAGCCCCAATGGACGCACTTGAACAGATCGTCACTGCCGTAAAGAATGTTATCGACAACTTCGGCATTCCTTTCAGGGGCGAAACCATACCGTTCAAGGTGATCGCGCTCCTGGGAGCCGGCGCCTTTCTCACGATCAAGCTGGGCTTCGTGCAGATCCGCCACCTGATGCACGGATTCGCAGTTACATCGGGCCGGTACGACGATCCCAACGAACCCGGCGACGTGTCGCATTTTCAGGCGCTCACCACCGCACTCTCTGCCACGGTCGGCATCGGGAACATCGCGGGGGCTGCGTGGGCGATCCACTTCGGTGGTCCGGGGGCGCTTTTCTGGATGTGGATGACAGCGGTGCTCGGCATGGCGACCAAATTCTCCGAGGTGACTCTGGCGCAGCGCTACCGCAACGTGCAAGCGCCCGATGCCACCACCCACAAGTGGGAGGGCACCGTGTCGGGCGGTCCGATGTACTATATCGAGTCCGGGCTCGGCGCCGCGTGGCGGCCGATGGCAATCTTCTTTGCCGTGATGCTGGGAACTACGGCGTTTCTCACCGGCAACGCCGTGCAGGCGAACACGCTCGCCGACACGATGCGGTCGAGCTTTGGTGTTCCCAACATCGTGACCGGACTCGTCGCGGCAGCCATCCTCGCATCCGTCATACTCGGCGGCATCACGCGCATCGGGAAGGTCACGAGCGTCCTCGCGCCGGTAATGGCCGCCATCTACGTCGCTGGCGCAGTCGTCATCATCCTCCTCCACCTCGATCAGCTGATTCCGAGTTTCGCGCTGATCTTCCGCGAGGCCTTCAACCCCTCAGCCGGAGTAGCCGGAACCGGAATCGGCGCGATCCTGGTAACGATGAATTGGGGTGTCAACCGCGGCCTATTCTCGAACGAGGCCGGACAAGGCTCCGCCCCGATTGCGCACGCAGCGGCGAAGACGGACGAGCCAGTATCGGAGGGCGTGGTCGGACTAGTGGAGCCGTTCATCGATACGATCGTGATCGTGACCATGACCGCGCTCGTCATCGTCATGACGGGCGTGTGGAATGAGCGGGTCCCGTCCGAGCTTACTATGGATGGAGGAGACATAACCTTCGTTGTGGCGAACGCCGACGGCTCATTCGAGGAGGGCGATGCACCAGCACAGGTTCGCGTCGAGAACGGGAGACAATTGATCACCGCTGGTGAGCCAGCCTTTGCATGGCACGACGTGATCGTGGATCAGTTGTTTACAGATCAAGCCCAGACGGTTCCGTTCAGCGGGGTCATCAATCCGGGAGTCGATGCGGTGGCCAACGACGGGACCACTTACATCACGCTCTACGCCGATGCGGTTGAGGGCGGGGCGCCACTGACGATGCTCGGATTCCGCAGGGGACTTTCGGCCATCGGCGATTTCGGACACTACATCGTGTTGATTTCGGTGCTGCTATTCGGTATCTCAACCGCCATCGCGTGGAGCTACTACGGCGACCGGTGCGCCACGTACCTGTGGGGACCGAAAGCGGTAATGCCGTACAAAATCGTGTATGTCGGCATGCACGTCGCCGGCGCAGTCATCGCACCGGCGGTGGCCTGGGATCTGGGCGACATCTTCCTGGGCATCGTCATTCTCCCCAACCTCCTCGCGCTCGTCATGTTGTCGGGTCAGGTTCGAGAGATGTCGAATAGTTACTTCCAGAGGAAGCCTTGGATCGAGAACGCGGAAGTGCGTCGACGGCTCAAAGAGGGGAGGTAGGGATTGGGGATTGGAGATTAGGGATCGGAGATTGGAGATTGGTTCCGCACATCTCCAATTCCGAAACTCCATCCATCAATGCCTGAAGACGGTAGCTGAGGTCACACGCTGTAGTTGGGTGCCTCCTTCGTCAGCACGACGTCGTGCGGATGGGATTCGCGCAGACCGGCCGCGGTGATCTGAACGAACTCGCTGTCGCACCGTAGCTCTTCGATCGTCGCGACGCCGCAGTACCCCATGCCGCTTCTGATGCCGCCGGCGATTTGAAAGATGACGTCGCCAACCGGACCCCGGTATGGCACGCGTCCCTCGATGCCTTCGGGCACCATCTTGTGCGGCTCGTCGCCAGCCTGGAAGTAACGGTCGGCAGACCCGTCTTCCATCGCAGCGAGCGACCCCATTCCCCGGATCATCTTGAAGCGGCGACCCTCGAGCAAGAAACTCTCCCCCGGGCTTTCTTCGGTTCCGGCGAGCATCGATCCAAGCATGACCGAAGACGCGCCCGCGGCGATTGCCTTGACGGCGTCACCGGAAAACTTGATTCCACCGTCGGCAATGACCGGAATGTCTCCGGCGGCCCGAACTGCGTCGACGATCGCGGTGACCTGAGGGACACCGACACCGGTCACCACACGCGTCGTGCAGATGGAGCCGGGGCCCACACCGACCTTGACGGCATCCACCCCCCGCTCGATGAGCGCAGCGGCTCCATCGTACGTAGCGACGTTCCCCCCGACGAGCTGCGCGTCGGGAAAACTGTCCCGCAACCGCGCCACCATGTCGAGGACACCATCGGAATGGCCGTGTGCCGAGTCCACAACCAGGACGTCCACGCCCGCGTCGATCAACGCCTTCGCGCGGTCACGCGTATCGGGGCTCACGCCCACGGCGGCGGCGACGCGCAGTCGGCCGTGTTCGTCTTTGTTCGAGTTCGGATAATCGCGGCGCTTGAAGATGTCCTTCACCGTGATCAGGCCGCGCAACTTGCCGTCGTCATCCACCACCGGAAGCTTCTCGATGCGGTGCTCGCCGAGAATGGCCTCGGCATCCTCCAGGGTCGTGCCTACGGGCACCGTAACGAGCTCCTCATGGGTCATCACCTCCGAGATTGGCCGGCCGAGGTTGGACTCGAACTGGAGATCGCGGTTGGTCAGAATCCCGACCAGCCGGCCGTCCGCATCCACGATGGGTACGCCGGAAATCTTGAAGCGGCTCATCAACGCGGTTGCTTCGTGAAGCGGACGATCCGGCCCGAGCGTAATCGGGTCCAGGATCATGCCGCTCTCGGAGCGTTTCACCCTGTCCACCTCAGCGGCCTGCCGGTCGATCGGCATGTTCTTGTGCACGACGCCGATTCCACCGGCCCGTGCAACCGCGATGGCCATTTCCGCCTCGGTGACGGTATCCATGGCGGCGGACACGACGGGCGTATTGAGCGAGACCATCCGAGTGAGTCGGGTCCGGATGTCCACGTCGCGTGGATGCACCGTAGCACGGCGAGGCACCAACGAAACATCATCGAACGTCAGCGCCTGAGATGATCGAAGTCTGACCATGTTCTCGTCGCTATACGTAAAAGCCCGCCGTGCGATGCACAGGGCGGGCTTTGCGAAGTTGAATTCTTCTTTCCATGGCAAAAGTTACCATGGGCTCAGTCGACGGTCAAGCGCCCCCGGCGTCACCGTCGTCGTCCTTCTTGCCATCGTCCACCGATTTCTTTTCCTCCACCGTGGTGGTTTTTTTGTCGTCCGACTTGATGGGCGCTTGTAGCTCGTCGATCATAGTGCGGCTTGCGTCAGCGATACCTTGCACGACCCGCCCGGCCGCATCGAATACCTCGCGGGTGCCCTTGATGGCCGACACCGACACGCGACCCGCACGCATCGTGTCTTCCACCCGGTCGGCGATTTTCTCGAGCGTCGACGGCCCCGAACGATCGCCGAATCTCGATTCGAGGAACTCTATGTAGTCCAGCACCTGATGAACCTTCTCATCCGGCAAGCTGTCGAGTCGCCTCAACACTCGGTCTTTCATCAACTCGTCCATCGATTACCTCACGGCTTTCGCAGAGACATTTGCACCAACTCGACGATCGGATTCCCCAAGTACTCGTCTCGACCTCGGACACGAACGAGAACGACAAGTTGGGCCAAGGGAGACAAACGCGCGACCTCTTCAACCTGCTCGTCGGCGAGCAGCACGTACACGATACCCACCTCCGGCAGGGGGCCGCGGGCCAGCATATACTGTTGTCCCGCCGGCAACTCGCGCCGCAGACCGACGCTGGTCTGCAGGGCGAGCAGCTGTACCGTCCACTGCAGCACCCGTCCCTCGAAATCGCTCGGACGTGCGCGCACTTCTGCACCGCTCACCCCGACAAGCACGTCTCCCGAAGCGGGCCGTAGGTCGCTCTCGTGCAACCAACCCTCCGCCCGCACCCGTACCCATTCCCCGGAGCGAGCTAGGATGCGTACCGGAGAGTCGGGTCCGAGTATCGCCGTCGTATCACCATCCGGCAGCCGTCGGAGTGTCGACCGGCCGATCGTGACGGCGCGATCCATATCGGAAACGCCCGCCGCGCCATCGCTGCGGGATGGGGTGGGCAGCCCCTCAGCCGGGGGCGGGGGTGAGGGCGGGGACTCGCGGTCGTCCGAACGCTGGCTCCCCGAAGAGCCCTCTGGCTGAAGGCCATCCCCCGAGGGTTCCGGCTGATCTGCAGGCCCAGCGACCTGTGCCACCTCTAGAGAGCGGCCCCACATCCAACCGGTGCGCTCAACCCGTATCCAGCTCCCGCGATCCTCGATCTCCTTCAGCCAAAATCCGTTGATGAGGCGAGCGAGGATTGTTCCGTCGGGCTCGGCTCGCAGGTTTTCGCCGCTGCGGGCATTGACCACCCAGTCGTACTCTGGGCCGGAAAGGCTGCGGAGAGACTGCGCCCAGATCCACCCCTCGAGAGTCACCTCCACCCAACCCTCCCGAGTCACGCCCCCGACCATTTCGGTCCCCACGTTGACGGACGCCAACAGCCCGGCAGTCGGGCCCGCCTCACGCCGAAAATTCTCCTGCCGAGTAACCCGGTATCGGTCCTGGGCATGCGCGTGAACCGGCGCGACCGATGCCACGACCGCCAGCAACAGACAGCCTGGAAGGGCTGCAAGGGGGGGGCTAGATTGCTGCATTGTCTCTACTTAGATCATTCTAGGAGGCCGCTTCAACCATGTCAAAGGGGGACCCGATGGGTGGCAGTGACGGCGCGCGCCCCGGTCCCGTGGTTTTGATCGTGCTGGACGGCTGGGGACACCGCATTCAGGAGGCCGGCAACGCGATCGCCCTGGGCTCGACACCGGTGTGGGACGGCATTGTGAGACAGGCCCCCCACACGCTGCTCGAGGCTTCGGGAGAGGTCGTCGGCCTGCCCGCCGGGCAGATGGGGAACAGCGAAGTCGGCCACATCAACCTCGGGGCCGGACGCACCGTCCCGCAGGACATCGTACGCATCTCGAAGTCCATCCGCTCCGCCGAATATTATCAGATCCCCGCCCTCCGTGACCTGTGCGCCAACGTCCGGGACGGCGACGGAACCCTGCACCTCTTGGGACTGGTGGGCACAGGGGGGGTGCACGCCACCCACGAGCACCTGGTCGCCGCCATGGAGTTGGCCAAGCGCTACCGGGTGCGGCGCGTTGCCATTCACGCCTTCCTGGACGGGAGAGACACGCCACCGCGATCGGCCGCGGGCTTCCTGCGTCAAGTCGTGGAAGACGCTGCCGCGCACTCGACGGCCGAAACGAGCTGCTCGATCGCAACTGCGATTGGGCGCTATTACGCGATGGATCGGGATCGCCGCTGGGACCGGATCCAACGGGCGTACGACGCGATGGTCAACGGCACCGGCACCGCCGTCACCGACCCGGTCGACGGAATCCTCCAGGCGTACCAGCGCGACGAAACCGACGAGTTCGTCAAGCCGCTCGTGGTTCATCGTGATGGCGCGCCCATCGCCCAGATTCGTGACGGCGACGGAATATTCTGCTTCAACTTTCGAGCCGACCGCATGCGACAGATAGTACGTGCGCTGGTCATCGAAGGATTCGACGGGTTCGAGACCGGTCCGCGTCCTTCGATCTCGATCGCAACGATGACGGAATACAATGCGACGTTTCCCATTCCCGCAGCATTCCCGCCTCTCACCCTCTCGCGCAGCATCGCAGAAGTTGTTTCCGACGCCGGCCGGACCCAGTTCCGCACCGCCGAGACGGAGAAGTACGCCCATGTAACCTATTTCTTCAATGCGGGCGTCGAAGTTCCATTCCCGGGTGAGGAGCGGTTGCTGGTGGACTCGCAGCAAGTGGCCACCTACGACCTGAAACCGGAGATGAGCGCACCAGGCGTCACGGACGTATTGTGCCGAGCCATCGAGGCGCGGAGCCACGATTATATCCTCTGCAACTACGCCAATGGGGACATGGTGGGGCATACCGGGGTACTAGAAGCCGCCGTGAGTGCAGTCGAGGTCGTCGACCGGTGCCTGGGGCGCGTGTTGCGGAGTGCCGAAAAGGCCCGGGCGACCGTGATCATCACTGCCGACCACGGCAACTGTGAGCTGATGGTAGACCCACAGAACGGCGAGCCGCACACCGCGCACACCACAAACCCCGTACCTTTGGTGTTGCTCGGAGACTCCCGGACGCGTGCATTGCGGGCCGGAGGAGCGCTCTGCGATGTCGGGCCGACTATCTTGGGCTTGCTCGGGATTGGCCAACCGTCCGAGATGACCGGACGGGATCTGAGGGAAGGATGAGACGTGAAGGACAGGTTCCGCATGAGATCGTCGCTGACCGCGGCACTGCTTCTGGCAGCACTGTCCGCGCCTGGCGGCGTGTTGGCACAGGTCGGTCACTTGCCGGATCGGTCTCCCTACAAAGACCTGCGGATCAAGCAGGCTGTTTCCGTTATGACCGGGTACCTCACCGGTGGAAGGGGCAGAGCGGGCGTGGGCCCTTCCGGCGGGTCGCTGCTCGGTGTGCGCTGGGACATCACGGTCGGAGCACCCACCGTGGCTTTTCTCTCCATCGCACGAGCGGACCTGGTGCGGAATCTCGTCAACCCCACCGAGCCGGCCGACACGCGCTTTTTCGGGACAGCGAGACAACGGGTGTTCATCGTAGACGGCGGGTTCGACTTGATCCTCACCGGCCGCAAGACCTGGCACGGGTTTGCGCCGTATTTCGGGGCGTCCCTCGGGGCGGCATTGGGGGGATCGGTCCCGGAAGACTCGGTGTTTCGGTTCAATTCGAAATTCCAAGTCGGCCCGGCGATTGGCGTGCGCTGGCACCCAACCCGTCGTTTCCACCTGCGCTTCGAGACGCGAGACATTTTGTGGCGGATCAATTATCCCGACATCTTTTTTGCCACTCCGGTAGCCGCTCCGGATGACCCGCCATTGTTGGATCCAGTCATTCAAAAGAGTGCGGAGTGGACGCACCATTTGGTTCTCGTGTTCTCCGTTGCCTATGCGCTGAGGTTGTAAAGACCGTTGGATTTCTTCGTTGAGGGCCTGCGGCGGGGCGCTCAGCTCCTGCTAGGGGGCGACGCCGAAGTCCTTGGCATCACCTTACTATCGCTCCAGATCGCGCTCGTTTCGACGATTTTCGCGTGCGCGGTGGGCATACCGGTCGGATTCCTGGTCGGGACCTCTCGGTTTTGGGGGCGGCGCGCAGCGATCACGGCGCTGAACACGATGCTGGCATTCCCGACGGTGGTCGTCGGTCTCCTCACGTGGGGAATGCTGACGCGCAACGGGCCGCTCGGCGGGCTCGGCCTGCTGTACACCTGGTGGGCAATCGTCATCGCCGAGGTCATACTGGCCGCACCCGTCGCCGCGGCCCTCACGGCCGCCGCCGTCCAGGGCATCGACCCGCGCGTGCGGCGCACCGCTATGACCCTGGGCGCGGGATTCTGGACCACTCACTGGGCGGTGGCCCGCGAAGCTCGGTTTGCCCTGCTGGCCGCCGTGGTGGTCGCTTTCGGGCGGGTGCTCGCCGAAGTAGGGGCGGCCATGATCGTGGGAGGCAACATCCGATACCACACGCGCACCCTGACCACCTCCGTCGCGCTCGCGTCATCACAGGGAGATTTCGCCCTGGCGATGGCGCTCGGACTCGTCCTGTTCGGTCTCGCGCTGACGGTCAACGTCTTGCTCCAGTTGTTTCAGGGCCGGGGGCATGCTGCTTAGCGCGCGCCACATCGAGCACCACTACCGGGGCCGTTGCGTGCTCGCGGTCGACGAGATTGAGTTCGCCCCCGGAACCATCACGGCGCTCGTCGGGCCCAACGGAAGCGGAAAGAGCACGTTACTGCGGATTTTGGGATTCCTGGAGACCCCGACACGCGGAACGCTGACACTCGATGGCAAACAGGTGCGAACCAGGGCCGATCGGTTGGCCGCACGGCGGACGGTGACTCTGGTCGAGCAGCAGCCTTTCCTGTTCGGCGGCACGGTCAAATCCAATCTCATGTTCGGCCTGCGGACCCGCGGTTGTCGCGGACGTGAGGCCACCACACGCGTCACCGAGGCCCTCCAAACCATCGAGATCGAGGAGCTCGCCGAACGAGACGCCCGTTCCCTCAGCGACGGTGAGAAACAAAAAGCCGCGGTGGCTCGCGCCCTGGTTGTCCAGCCCCGGGTGTTGCTGCTGGACGAACCCGCGAGCGCCGCCGACAGGGCCTCGAAGAACCGGTTGTACCGGGTGCTCGACGACGTCAGGCAAGCCGGCCTGGCAGTGTGTTTCGCCTCGCATCATCTCGAGGATGCCTATCGCTGGTCGGACCGCATGGTGTCGCTGGAAGGCGGTCGGGCCAGTCCCGTGACCCCGGAAAACCTGTTCCGAGTCGACATCCCGCCCGGGACGGGAGCGAAACCCGTGCGGGTGGGCGACCTCGAGATTCACGTCGTAACGGATACGTCGGGTCCGGCAACCATCGCCCTGCCGCCGGACGATTTTATCGTGAGCAAGTCGGCGTTCCCGTCCAGCGCGCGCAATCAGTTTCCCGGGCGCATAAAGCGGATCAGCGAGGACACACGGGGCCGGGTCACGCTCACGGTGGACGCGGGACCGGAGTTCATCGTTCGAATCACGCCGGACTCGTTGGCGGAACTGGGCCTTTCGGTGGGCTCGGCCGTCGTTCTGTCGGTGAAGGCCGTAGCCGTGCGCGTGTTCTGATCCCGCGATAGTTTCCTTGGCGTGGATGTGATTCCGTAAGTGCTCGACACCACAACGGTGAGGCATGAGAGGCGCGATACTGGCAGGCGGCGCGGCGAGACGGTTCGGCGGAGAACCAAAGGGCCTTTGGGAAATCGGGGGCGAACGGATGCTGGATCGTGCGGTGCGTGCTCTGCAAACCGCCGTTGGCAGCGATCCTGTGATTGTCGCCAACGCGGCCGACGCAGGCGACTGGGTGCAGGGATTATCGGTCGTGAAGGACGTCCGGCCTCACTGCGGCAGTCTGGGAGGAATCTTCACCGTCGTCTCCAGTTCACTCGAGCCCGCCCTCATCGTGGCCTGGGACATGCCGTTCTTGCACCCAGAGTTGCTCCAATCACTGATTCGGGGAGCCGAAGCCAACGACGTATTCCTGCCTGAAAGCACCGGGCCGCTGGGAGTGGAGCCGCTTTGCGGCGTGTATGGCCCCGCCTGTACGGGGCCCATCGAGCACGCTCTTGACGAGAAGGACTTTCGGGCGTGCGGGTTCCACGATCAGGTCCGATGCGGCACGCTGCCTCTCGCGGAGGTCGAACAGCTTGGCGATCCGAGCATGATGTTTTTCAACGTGAACACTCTAGACGATATCCAAACCGCCGAGGAACTGTGGAAAAACCGACACGTTTGATCTCGGTTGTGGGGAAGAAGAACAGCGGTAAGACGACCCTCGTCGTCGCGCTCGCAGCCGAGTACACCCGCCAGGGAAAGCGCGTCGGCACGCTGAAACACGGTACGCATCCGGCCACGTTGGATCACGAAGGCACGGATACGTGGCGCCACTTCAATCAAGGCATGGCAGACCGGAGCATGCTCGAATCGTCCGGCCAGCGCGTTCTGTTTCAGCGATTGCAAGAGGAATCCGGCCCCGTGACTCTCGCACGCGAGTTCATGCAGGGGACCGACATCGTGATCGCCGAAGGGTTCACCAGCCACGCCGTCCCCAAGATCGAAGTGTTCCGGCCGAGCGAGCACGAGCGGCCGCACTACGATCCGTCCCGTCCGAACGCCAGCGATTGGTTCGCCATGGTGACAGACGATCGGGTCGGCGAGTTTCCTTTTCCGGTTTTTCGATTTTCCGATACCGCTTGGCTGGTAACCATCTCGAGCATGGCCTGGTCGAACGCCATGGTCATCGAATCGTAGTCGTGGAAACGCCGCATTCGGCTGCCGAAAAAATCCTCGCGGCCGTCACACCACTTCCGGTTGAACGCGTTACCCTGACCGACGCTGTCGGTCTGGTAGTCGCCGCCGACATCAAGAGTCCACTCAATCTGCCCCCTTGGGACAACTCGGCCATGGACGGCTACGCGGTCCGGTCGAGCGATCTTTCTGGCGAGGCGCCACACGAACTCGAGATCATCGAGGAGATCCCCGCGGGTGCGTTTCCGCAACGCGAATTGGGCGCGGGCCAGTGCGCCCGAATCTTTACGGGTGCGCCTGTCCCACGCGGTGCCGGTGGCGTAATACGCCAGGAGGACACGACACGGCTCGACGACGCGCGGGTACGAGTCAACGACACCAGAGACGCCGGTCGAAACATCCGACGCGAAGGAGAGGACGTACACCGAGGTGACACCGTCCTACAGGCCGGTACTCAGCTGGGCCCGGCACAACTCGGCATGCTCGCGTCGGTTGCGGAGTTCGAGCCGCCAGTGCACCGCCGGCCGGTGGTCGCGTTCATGGGCTCGGGCGACGAGATCGCCGACGCGGACGAGCGCGATGCTATTCTCGACGGGAGAAAGATCGCTTCCTCGAACTCCTACACGCTCATGGCCTTGATCCGCGAAGCCGGGGCCGAGCCGTTGAATCTCGGCGTGGCCAAGGACGATCCGGCCGACTTGCGCCAACGACTCTTGGCGGCGAAGGACGCCGACTTCGTGGTCACGACCGCCGGCATCAGTGTGGGCGAACACGATCTACTCCACGGAGTCTTGCAAAGCCTCCAGGTCGACCAGAAATTCTGGCGCATCCGCATGCGGCCCGGAGCGCCCGTGGGATTTGGATTCATCGGGGCGCTGGATGGTGTCCCGTGGATCGGGCTTCCCGGTAACCCGGTGAGCGCCATGGTCACCTTCGAGCTGTTCGTGCGGCCGGCCATTCGCACGATGCTGGGACACCCTTTGCCATATCGAGGTGTCACCGAGGTGACGCTAGCCGAACCACTCGCACTCGGCCCACCGCTGCGTCATTTCCTCCGGGTCAAACTCTCGCACGGGCCAGCCGGGCTGACAGCCCGGCTTACCGGGGCTCAGGGATCGGGTATCCTCAGCTCGATGATGCACGCCGACGCGCTAGCGATCGTCGCGGAAGATCGGCCGCGCGTCGAATCCGGGGAAAGGCTGGACGCGATCATCCTGAACGACACTCGGCACGTGGAGGCATGTCCGTGGTGATGGGGCGGCTGAGAACCGGAGGCTTGGTCAGTTTGTGTTGAGAGGTGTCAGGTTCTAGGGATCAGGTGTCGGGGCCCACGGCCCCGAAACGTTCGACCTGACACCTGACACACCGTGAAGACTCGGTCCCTACATCCTCTTGTAGGAAGGTCCACTCCCACCTTCCCTTGGCATCCAACGGGGGCCCAACACGTCCGTCGCCTTGCAATCCACGCAGTTCGGTGCGTTTACGCGGAGTTTCCCGTCCACCAGTTCGTAAACGCCCGCCGGACACATGCTCGCGTACATCTCGGCCACCTCCCGGTCCACGTCGCCCTCGGTGATCAGGTGAGAAGGGATCGTGTCACGTGTAGCGTTCCCCGATTTGAACACCGCATCGACCTTGCTGAACGTCAGTTCCCCATCCGGCTGCAACGCCTTTGGTGAGCGGGCTTGCTTCCAAACGTCGGCATCCGTCTCTATTGGGATCCGCTTGCCGAATAATCGTCCTCCAGTAAGCGTCATCATTACCGACTTGAATCCTCCGAGCACAAAACCGCTCTTGAACGCCAGCCGCATATTGCGCGTACGGAAGATGTCATCGGTGATGAAGGAATCACGTACCAATTCATCGTACGACGCCAGATAGGGAGCGGACGTTTCTCCCTTCTTGAGGGCATCGAAGATGGTACGAGCCGCGAATATCCCCGACTGCATCGCGTAGTGAATGCCCTTCAGAGACGGCACGTTCACGAAGCCGGCCGAATCACCGAGAATCACGACGCCGTGTCCGAAACGACGGTCCGGTAGCGAGTAGAACCCACCTTCAGGAATCGTCTTGGCTCCCCATTCCACCATTTCGCCGCCTTCCAGATACGGCCTGAACAAGGGGTGCCTTTTCATTTCTTGAAGCAACCCGTGCGTGTCCAGGTTGGTCTTCCGGTAGTCGAGACCAACCACCAACCCCAGACCGACCACGTTGGGCTCCAACGGGTACATGAAACTCCCGCCGAACGCATCGCCCGGAAGCGGCCACCCCAGGGTGTGGATCACCGTGTCCAGCGGTTTCTTCGTCTCCCAGATCTCCTTGACGCCGAGAGCGTAAATCTGGGGATTCTCCGACTTGATCTCCTGCCACTGGATATACGCTTCGGCCAGGGTACCCCGACTCCCTTCCGCAAGGGCTGTGACCCTCGCAACGACGTCGGTGCCGGGCGTGTAGCTCGAAGACTGCCTCCCATCGCGATCCAAACCGGAGGGAGCAGTACGGACGCCAATCACTCGTTCGCCGCTCACGAGCAATTTCTCCGCCGGGAACCCAGCGAACACGTCCACTCCCAACTCTTCGGCCTTCTTGCCCAACCAACGGACCATTTCACAGAGAGAGGCGGTGTAGTTCCCGTGATTGCGCATCGTGGGAGGCGTTGGCAAACGGAAAGAGCGGTTCTTGGTGAGCAGGTACACCGCCTCGTGCTTCACGGGCTGGCGGAACGGAAAGTCCTCATCCTTTAGATCTGGAAACAGCCTTCGGAAAGCGATCGGGTTCACCACCGACCCGGAGAGGCTGTGTTCTCCGAGAGCCGCACTCTTCTCGAGCACGGCAATGCTGATCTCGCCCAGGCCGCCCGCCGCCTTGGCATCAGCCTCGACGAGATGGGCTAACTCGATGGCACCGGCCAAACCCGCGGGTCCGCCACCCACGAAGAGAACATCGACCTCGATACTTTCATCGGACGGCGCATCCCTGACGATGATGCGATCCAACGGCAACAACGGCTGCGTGTCCGAGGGCCTCACACGCGCCATCGTCAGCCTCCGCGGACTTTTCGGATCTCCTCCGTGAGGCGAGGCACTATCTCAAACAGGTCTCCCACCACTCCGTAGTCGGCAACTTTGAAGATCGGTGAGTCTTTGTCCTTGTTGATGGCCACGATGACCTTGGACGTCCGCATACCGGCGAGGTGTTGAATGGCTCCCGAGATCCCAACCGCAATGTAAAGCTGCGGGCTCACGGTCTTGCCCGTCTGACCAACCTGATCGGCGTGCGGCCGCCATCCTGCGTCGACCACGGCTCTCGATGCCCCCACGGCCGCGTTGCCGAAGGCATCCGCGAGATCTTCGACCAGCTTGAAGTTCTCGGGCCCCTTGAGTCCACGACCGCCACTCACGACGATCGATGCCTCCGCCACGTCGAGCCGCTCGCCGGCGGGCTCGTTCACACGCACCGTGCGTGTGCGCAGATCCGGTCGCGGGGCTGGCCTCGTCTCGACCGCGGCTTCTCTCGCGTTCTCGCTGGGTGTGAACGCGTTGGGCCGGACTGAGATGACGCACGGGGTCGCGGTGACCTCAGCGGTGTAGATAGCCTTACCGGAATACGCCGGGCGGGTCACGGTAATGCCGCCGCTGCCGTCAATCGCGGTCACGTCGACCGCCAGCGGGCAGTCCAAACGGGCCGCCACCCGCGGAGCGAGATCCTTCCCCATCGCGGTTGCCGCCAAGATTATCGCGGCATAGTCGCCCGCACGGACCTGCGCGGTGACTACCTCGTTGAACACGTCCGGCTGGTACAGGGAAAGCTCTTCGTCCTCCACCAAGGTGACGCGATCGGCACCATACGCGCCGAGCCCGGTAGCGTCCACGCCCGTCGAGCCGATGACCAGAGCGTCGACGGATCCACCCAGAGCGTCGGCGAGTGCGCGCGCCGCCGTCAGCACCTCGTGCGAGACTTGCTTGAGTGCGCCCGCGCGCTGCTCCAGCACCGCAAGAACGTTAGACACTAGATCACCTTGGCTTCCGTACGAAGGGCTTCGACGAGCGCTGGCACGGCGTCCGCACCCTCACCGACGATACGTCCAGCGGGTCTGGCCGGCGGCACCGACAACTCCACCACCGACAACCCACCCTCTTCCAATTCTACGGGTTTTATCTCGAGGGGTTTCTTCTTCGCCATCATGATGCCACGCAAAGCGGGGTAGCGGGGCTCGTTCAGTCCTTTCTCCGCCGTGAGAACTGCCGGCAAGGAAAACTCGACGACCTCCACGCCCCCCTCGATCTCGCGCTCCGCCGTGCCCTTCCCATCCGCGATCTCGAGCCGGCCAACGGCACTGACACTCGGAATGCCGAGGAGTTCCGACACGATGGTGCCCACCGCGTGACTGTAGTCGTCAATCGCGACCTTGCCGAAGAAGATGAGATCGTAATCCCCGGACCCGAGCTCCGCTGCAAGAGCCTTGCCTATCGGCACCGGATCGAGCGGGAGCGCGTCGGTTTCGAGCAAGATTCCCCGATCCACTCCCATCGCCAGCGCGGTGCGGATCGTCTCTTGCGACGCGCTGCTGCCGAGGGAGATCGCCGTTACCTCGCCAGTCCCCGCACTGTCCTTGAGTTGCAGTGCTTGCTCGACGGCGTACTCGTCGTACGGATTCAGGATGAACTTGACGCCATCCTCGTCTATGGACCTTCCATCCGCCCCGATCTTGATGCGGGTTTCCGTGTCCGGCACCCGCTTGAGGCACACCGCGATCTTCAACGTAACTCCAAGTGTTACTTGTGGTTAGGAAATCTTGTGACAAGCCTGAAATGGTTGCGGAAGGTACCAACCGGCCCGACTCCGCGGTACCCCGGCTGCCCCGGCTCCTGGCCTAGCACGAAGGCGCTCTCGAAGGTCTCACCGAACGACGCTCGACGATCTTCGAGACCAAGCCGGCGGCAAGGACTCATGGCCGTTGAAGGCGCTTCAGCAACTGGATCTGGCCGGCGTGATACAAGTCATGCGCTGCAACGCCGTGAATCAACTCCGAATTTCGCCAGCGGCGCGTGGCGCTCCTGGCAGACAGTTTGGTCGGGCTCAGCCCGGCGACTACCGCTCGAAGAGCTGCGTGTTCGTGTTTCAAGAACGCCACATCGTCCCGCCAAGCGGACGCATCCTTCACCTTGACCAATTTCAGCCAATTGCTCCCGGCTCGACCAAAACTCCCGCGCTTCTCACCCGTGAGCCGGCGCCGCACCGCGTACTTCCAGTAGGCCGTGTGCAGGGTGAGTTCCCAAATGTTGTGGCGCTTCGCATCCGGCCGCCAAAGCGCCTGCTGGACCGTCACGCCGCGAAGTGAGCCGGCCAAGGTAGTACCGTGCCAGGCCTGCCGATTGAAGGCTTGATCCAAGAGACGCAGCAGCAGGGTTCTCTCACTCAAAGGCACTGATCCCCGTCACCGCTTTTCCTAGGATGAGCGTGTGCACGTCATGCGTGCCCTCGTAGGTATATACGCTCTCCAAGTTCGTCATGTGCCGCATCGATTGGTACTCGGCCAAGATACCGTTTGCTCCCAGAAGCCGCCGTGCCTCGCGTGCGATATCGGTCGCGATGTTGACGTTGTTCCGCTTGGCGAGCGACACCTGCTCTGGCCGCATGGTTCCGGCATCCTTCAACCTGCCCAGTTGGACGCAAAGCAGTTGCGCCTTGGTGATCTCGGTCAGCATGTCAGCCAGCCGCAGCTGCTGCAACTGGAAGGATCCGATCGGTTTGTCGAATATCATTCGCGTCTTGGCGTAGTTCAAAGCCTCGTCGTAGCACGCCATCGCCGCCCCAACCGCGCCCCACGCAATGCCGTACCGTGCTTGCGTGAGGCACATCAACGGGCTCTTGATTCCTGCGCTCTCCGATAACACCGCATCACGCGGAATACAAACGTCCTCGAGCGCAAGCTCGCTGGTATCACTGGCGCGCAGCGAAATCTTGCCTTTCTGATCTTTCGACGTGAACCCCTTCGCATCGGTCGGAACGATGAACCCGCGAATGCTGCCGGGATCGTCCAGATCGCCGGTCTTTGCCCAAATAATCGCCATTTGTGCGGTGGACCCGTTGGTGATCCACATCTTGGTTCCGTTCAGCGTCCATCCGGCATCCGTTTCCCTGGCCGTGGTGATCATGCCCGCCGGATTCGATCCGTAATCCGGCTCGGTCAAACCGAAACATCCCACCACCTCGCCACTCGCCAGCTTCGGGAGCCATTCCTTCTTTTGCTCCTCATTGCCAAACATGTAGATGGGATACATGACCAACGCTCCCTGCACCGAAGCGAACGACCGGATGCCGCTGTCGCCGCGCTCGAGTTCCTGCATGATAAGGCCATAGGCAACGTTGTTGAGACCCGCACACCCGTATTTCTCCGGGAGGTTTGCCCCGAACAAACCCAACTCGGCCATCTGTCCTATCAGCTCCTGAGGGAACTCTCCCGCTATGTACCGATCCCCGATGATCGGCATCACAGCGTCATCGACCCAACGGCGCACGGTGTCGCGCACGGCGAGTTCTTCTTCATTGAAGAGCGAATCAATTCCCAAGAAATCGACGCCATGGAACGGCATGCAATTATCCTTTTTTTACTGTAGTCTTGAGCGACCGATGTCCCGCATTGCACGCGGCGCTACGCCAACTTCGCGTGCCTTCCTCCGAAAGATAGCACCGTGGTCGACCGGAAGATCGCTCTCCGCTTGCCACTGATGAATCATCTCGTGCAGCAGCGTGTGCTCGACCTCCCGCCAGCCGTCTCGTTGGATGTGGACGTGACCGATGGCGATCTCGAGCGGGCGGTCGGTGGTGGGATCGAGAGCCAGCTCGCCTAATTTCCGCCGCATGCGGCCGGACACTCTGAAACGGATGGGCGACAGCGCGCCGTCGAAGAAGCGTTCGTTCATCTCTCGGTGGAGCTTGGCCAGTCTCTGAAGGATCGGCCGGTCCTCCCGCGGGACGGATGGCCGCTTTCGGCGGGGACGGCGGCGGGGCCGGGGGCGGACATACGCGTCCACCGGAAATGCCAGAATCACCCGCTGAGCTCGCCGTCGCCGTGGCGATCGAGTTCGAGGATCGGCAAACACCACGATGGATCGGAGCACCGAATCCGGCGCGTACGTGAAAGCGCGGTGCACTCGCAGTACGCGCCGTGCAGTCAAACTGACCATGACCGATTGATTCTCGTGGGATTCGACGATCCGAACACCGCTGAGGCCAAGGGTGTTCAACCTCCGCATCAAGAGATCGTCGTTAAACAGTTCCTGCTGCGACTGGTGCACTATTCACACTTCGTCGACGGGTGAATACGGACATGTCGGTACGCTTGAACGACTGGATCTGGGGCATCCAGACATATAGTTCGACCTGGATCGCGTCATCGTCGATGCATACCCGGTGGAAAGCGGACGGATGACCCTCTTGAAACCTTGCGGAAATCGTTCCGGCACATGAAACGACCACGCCATCCAGCACATCGATCTGGTGCTCGTGATCGTGCCCGCACAGCACCACATCGGCTCCCGACTCTACGATGCGCCAACGGGCCCGTTGCCAGTGCGCCAATCCCATCCTCTGCGAGACTTCGCCCGGCAGCACATTGTGATGCATCACCAGGACACGGGCCTGCTCCGGCCGCGCTCGATCGAATACACCGACGACGCGCCGCATCTCTGCCCGAGGGAGATAACCCTTGACGGCAACGTCCCGCAGGTGCGGCGTCAGCGAGCGCCACGCGATCCCGTGAGCCGTCAGCGCCCCTGTCACGATTCCCTCCGTCAAATCCAACGTCGGCGTGAGGGCGGGACCAAAATACTCCCGGAACTTGGCGTATTTGGCAGCGGGCGCAAACGGGACGAGGGGACGCCACCACCACTGTACGTCATGATTGCCGGGGACGACGTATACGGGAGCGGTGCGCTCTAGTTCGTGAACGAACATGCGGGCCGCCTGATATTCGCCGTGCCGTGCGCGAAGTGTGAGATCACCGGAAATGACGACCACGTCCGGCTCGAGATCGGGAACTAGGTTCTCGACACCCGCTATCTTTCGGAGATCGGTCGCGTCTCCAAAATGGGGATCCGACACGTGGACTATGCTGAAACTCATGTATGCTTTATCGCTCCCAGTTCTGCATCATCCGGCGAACCACTATGTAACTCAAAACGTACCAAATCACCGTACCCACCAGACCAACCGTTCTGGCACGTCCATCCGCCGGAAACGGAATGAGAATGTACAGCGCGACGGCGAGCGTCGACAACGTCGCGCCAATCCTGGCTGTCTTTTTGGCCCGCGACTTGATCGCCGCCCTGCACGCACCGCACAACTGCCCAAACGGCAGCTCAACTTCTCGGTGACACCGCGGGCACTCGTGCTCAACTAACCCGGTTACTAACGGCGTCGGCGAACTCCCTCGTCGAACCATTTCCCCCTACGTCTCGCGTCGTGTGGATTCCCTCTCGCACCGTGTGCTCGAGCGCGTCCCGTACTCGCTTGGCCCTTTCCGGCTCACCCGCGTGCTCCAGCATCATGCATGCGGCAAGAACGAGCGCGGAGGGATTGGCGACCTGCTGGCCGGCAATGTCGGGGGCCGACCCGTGAACGGCCTCGAACAGTGCCGTATGCTCTCCGATGTTGGCGCCCGGGGCGAGCCCCAAGCCTCCCACCAGACCCGCCATGAGATCACTGAGGATGTCCCCGAACATGTTTGTCGTCACGATGACGTCGAACTGCCATGGGTCCACCACCAACTTCATGGCACACGCATCGATGATAACGTCATCGACCGCTACGCGGCCTTGGTACTCCTGCGCCACTTCGCGACCGACGTCCAGAAACAGACCGCTCACCGCTTTGAGAATGTTGGCCTTGTGGCAGATGGTGACTTTTTTCCTCCCATTGGCGACCGCATAATCGAACGCGAAGCGGATAGCCCGCTCACAACCCACGCGGGTCACGATGGCCGTGGACTGCGCGACTGCCTTCGGGTCGTCTCCGACCGCGATCGTCGTCTCGTATCCCACGTAGAGGCCTTCGGTATTCTCGCGAATGAGCACGAGGTCGATGTTCTCGTAGCGTTGGCCGGGCAGGATCGTCCGCACGGGCCGGACGTTTGCATACATGGCAAACTCTTGCCGCAACGCGACGGTGACCGATCGGAATCCGGAGCCAATCGGCGTCATCAACGGACCTTTCAGAACCAAGTGGGTACGCCGGATGCTCTCGATCGTAGCGTCGGGTAGGGGCGTGCCCACGGATTCGAGCGCACCCACCCCCGCCACCTGCTCGTCCCAGTCGATCGGGGCCCCCACGGCGTCGAGGATGCGGAGGGTCGCGTCCGTGATCTCCGGACCGATGCCGTCGCCCTCGATGAGCGTTGCGGCGATGGTCATGGCAAACCCGGCGCCAGCGTCTCGAGCGCCGCAGCGAGCGCCATCCACGGCGTCATGCCGACACCACGTGCCACCGATCGCCAGCGTATCTCTCCGAGCCTCACGTCGGCCAACACCATGGTCAGCTCAGCCCGACCCTCCCCCTCCCCGGTCTCATCCACGAAGAAGAACAGGCTCGCCGGAACCAACGCGAAGCGGTCACCCGCCACCCCCGTTAGCGACCGCATTTGACTGCGCAGCGGATCGGGTATTCGGCTGAGATTGTGGCGCAGCGCGGCGGTCCCCATGCGGTCAGGGTTTGACAACAAGCCCGGCGCGGACCGGGCCGCACGCCGGAGCGCCTCAGGCGGCACCCAGGTCACCTCCGGTGTGCGGGACGTCAGCGCCGCGACAATCAGGCTATCGGCTTTGCGAAGCGCCGTCTCACGGGGTGCGATGTCGAGATCCCATTCGAGCGCCCGCTCGGCCAAAATCATCGTCAGTGGGTACACGACGACATCCACACCCACCAATACACCGACCGGTAGGGGTCGCGGCGGAACTTCGGTCGGGTCGGCCGACCGGGAGCTACCGCACGCTGTGACCAACAGCGTGGCGGTCAGCACAAACAGCAGCAGCGCCACGTGGACGCGCGGGCTCGCGGCGCAGGGCTGAACTCCCCGTGGGCATCGCAGAACGACATTAGGTCGCATCGGACTCGTGGCCGCTCCAGGCGAATGGGTTTTGATATGCAACATAGTGACATCTGCCAACCGCGGCGCCCCGCGACAGGTGTTGGATGGTGGAGCGCGCGGGAAGCGGCGGTCAGCTTCCGAGGGTCATGCCTCCGTCGACCAGGATAACTTGCCCCGTTACCTGCCGAGCGTCGTCGGAGCAGAGGAACACGACTACTCGAGCCACGTCTTCGGGCTCGGCAATGCGCCCGAGCACGGCGCTTTTTTCTGCACGTTCCAGGATCTCGCTGGGCAGTCTCGAGAGCATCTCGGTCCGGACAAACCCTGGTGCCACCGCGTTCACCGTCACGTTGGAGGGGCCGAGCTCCACGGCACTCGACCTCGTGAGTCCGATGAGGGCTGCCTTGCTGGTCGCGTAGTTGCTGACCCCAAAGCTCGGCCGCAGCGCCTGGTGAGACGTGATGTTGACGATCCGTCCAAAATGCTGCTCCCGATACCATGGTGCCACGGCCCGAGTACAGTTGAACGCTCCGGTGACGTTAGTCTCGAGCACCTCATGCCAGGCTTCGTCAGACAGTCGCCACAGCGCGCCGTCATGCGAGATCCCGGCATTGTTCACCAGATAGTGTACGCCGCCGAGCTCATCTCTCGCGGCCGCGACGAACTCCTCCACGTCGTCGCGGTGACGCACGTCGCAGCGACTGCTGTAGACGTTTACACCGTGCGCACGGAGTGCGGTTTCGGTGAGCAATGCCTGCTCGGGAATGTCGCGGCCCGGAAGATCGACGTAGTTGAACGCAACATGGACGCCCCGGCGGGCAAACTCCAACCCGGTCGCCCGTCCGAGGCCGGTAGCCCCGCCCGAAACGATGGCCACGTGGCCGCGCATGGATTGGGGATCGATCGAAGCGGGCTCGGGTTGTTCGACCAGTAGCGAACCTGACGTCTGTCGAGGGCCAGATGCGCTCCAGGGAGCGGGGTCAGAACCGTAAGGAATGTTCAACTCGTCCGGTCTTGGGCCTTCCGAACGTACTAACCGAGGGCGGCTCGGGAAAGACCCTCGCGCGGACCGCCGGCCGAAGAATGGTGGCTCCGGACGGCCTCAGGCCGCGCTGCCAGCCCCTTCCGAGGCGATCCGGTGGCATTCCTCGTCGCTCAGCACGCGGTCCGCGACCTTGGCCGCACCGAAGAGACGTTCGCAGATCACCTCGTCTGCGGCGTCGTATCCGTGTTCTTCCAACCAACATCTCACATTCGACAGGCCCGAAAGCGGTGAGACTTCGATTTTCTGACGCGCGCCAAACGTGGCCGCCGGGACGGAGGAGTAGATGCGGTCGGCGAGCCAGGAATCGCCCTTGCGGCGGGCCTTGATGATGGCCGCGGCGTGCACGCCGGTCCCGGTGCGGAACGCGTCTTCCCCCATCACCGGATAGTTCGGCGGCAGAGGGACGCCGATCGTCCGGGCGGCCAATGTGCAATACTCACGCAACCGCGACACATCGTGTCGGTGTGCGCCCAGGAGATGGAGGTTCACGATGAGGAGATCCATCTCGACATTGCCCACACGCTCCCCGACGCCGAGCGCCGTCGCGTGTACCCGATCCGCGCCCGCTTCGATGGCGGCCAGGCAGTTGATCACTGCGAGGCCTCGATCGCGGTGCCCGTGCCAGTCGATCTTCACGTCCTCACCGGACGGCGTCACGATCTCGTCCCGAACGAACCGCACGAGGTTCCGGACGCCCCGCGGGGTCGCATGACCAACAGTGTCACACAGGCATATGCGCCGTGCACCCCAGCTGATGGCGTTGCCGTAGAGGGCCTTCAATGTCTCGGGAAGTGCTCTCGTCGTGTCCTCGGTCACGAACATCACCGGCAGCCCCTCCCCCACGGCGAAGGTCACCGCTTCCTCGCTCACACGCAGCATCCGATCGAGCGTCCAGTCCTCGGCGTACTGTCGAATGGGGGAGGAGCCGATGAAAGTGGCCGCCTCGATGGCAATCCCGGTCTCCTGTGAAATCCTCACGATGGGCTCTACGTCGGCGACGACTGTTCGCGCGGCGCAATTCGGCGCTATCGCGAGGTTGTGTGTGGCGATCTCGCTCGCGAGCGTGCGCACGGAGTCGGCGGCCCGCGGCCCTGCGCCGGGCAACCCGAGGTCGGCCGCGACGATTCCAAGATCCGCCATCAAGTGAAGCAATTGGCGCTTGTCCTCGGGGGCAGGGTCGATCGCAGAAGGAGATTGCAGACCGTCACGCAACGTCTCGTCGTTCAGGTCTACCTCGACCGCCGACCAGTCGATGTCGCCCAGGCTGTTCCAGTCGTAAATCAGATCCGCTTCATCCATGGGATGTAGGATGGTTGGCGGTAAAATGGCCGTCCAGCGGCACCGTCACCGATCGTCCGTCGTTCACGGGGCTTCGGAGAGTTCACCGGGCGCCGCAATCAGACGTGAACCCGTGACGTTCTCCACCTCGGCGGCGTCACCTATCATTGAGTATTCGATCTTCGAATCCAAAACCTGAGCGCCGCGACCGACGATGGTGTGGCTCAACTCGCTTCCGTGAACGACAGCCCCTTCCTCTATCGTCACATTGGGCCCGATAGTCGAGCCTACCAGGTCGACCCCTTCAGCCACCCGGACCGGATCAACCACCGAGACTCCGTCACGCGCCTCGTAGGGCACCGACCGACCTTCCCTCAGCAAGTGATGGTTGGTCTCGAGCAACGTTTCCACCCTGCCGCAATCGTACCACCCACCGACCGCGGCCGTCCGGATCTTGGCTCCGTGATCGATCATGTATTGAAACGCATCGGTGAGATACCACTCGTCTTGGTTCTTCGGCATGGCCAAGGTGTGCTCTATTCCCTCGAACAGCAGTTCCCAATCGTTGATGTAGTACAATCCGATGTTGGCCAGCTTCGAAACCGGTTCCGACGGCTTCTCGACTATCCGCGTCATGTTACCGACATCGTCGGTGATAACCACACCGAATCGTTGATAGTCTTCCACTTCTTTGACCCAAATGATGCCATCCGTATCGAGTCGATGAACGAGCGTGAGATCCGCCTCGAACAAAGTGTCGACAAACAGGATCAAGACTGGCCCCTCCACATATGGACGCGCGAGGTTGATGGCGCCGGCCGTACCGTCTTGCACCACCTGCTCTACAAATCGGGAGGGCCGACCGTAGCTGGCGACATGCGTTTCCACCAATTCCTTCAGATGACCCGTGATGAAGATGAGTTCTTCGATCTCTAGTCCCTCGAGTCGGTCCATCACGTAATCGAGCACCGGCCGCCCGGCAACGCGGAGCAGCGGCTTCGGCACATGTTTGGTAATCGGCAGCAAGCGTGTGCCTTTGCCAGCCAGCGGAATGATGACTTTCACCACTACACCCTTCCGTACCGGTCTTCGATACGCACGACGTCGTCCAACTCCGGCGTGGAGACCTCGAGTAAGTCGCTCGACGTCACCGCTTCCATCTGATGCACGGTGTGCGGCGTGATGTGGTAGCTCTCGCCCGCCACCATGCGCCGCTCCGTCATCTCGCCGTCCTCCTGCACCCGGAAAATGATTTCGCCCGTCAGTACGTGGATCGTCTCATCTTTCTTCTCGTGATACTGCAGGCTCAACAGGTGGCCAGGCTCGATGTGGAGAATCTTGCCGACGTACCGATCCGTTTTCGCCCAAATCAGTTCGTGGCCCCAAGGCTTTTCCACTCGAAACGGAATCTTCACGTCAGCCCCCGTACGATATTTCAGCGAGCATCCTGACTCGAGGTAGATAGCCGAAACGCGACTAGGTAATCCCCCGTTCCGAAAACGTCACCTCCCCCCACCGCAATCACCACAAACTGCTCGCCCGAACGCACTTGGTAGCCCATTGGTGTGGCTTTGCCGCTCTCGGGAAGCGGTCCACGCCAAAGCTCTCGACCGTTCTCGATGTCGTAAGCGCGGAGCCAGCGATCCAGTGCTGCGCCGATGAACACAACTCCGCCAGCGGTGGCGATCGGTCCGCCAAGGTTGGGCGAGCCCCATTCGTCCCGCACCCTGGCGGCCATGTCAGGACCGAATGGTCGGGTCATGGATCCGAGCGGGACCTCCCAGATCTTGCCGCCGGTCCTGAGGTCGACGGCAACCAGCGCACCGAAAGGGGGCGGCGAACAAGGCAGACCCGATGGACTCAACAGGATGCGTCGGCGCATGACGTACGGCGTCCCGCGCATCATGTTGTATTCGTAGTCATGCCCCAGCCGCGAATCTGCTGCCTCGTACCTCTCACGATCAAACTCTCCGCGCGGAATCAACTGCACCATCGACGCGATCCGGTTGACTGGCACAACCGCTATCTGTCGCACCGGATCTACCGCCACACCGCCCCAATGTGCACCGCCGATGTTCGACGGAATCATCAACGACCCCTGAACACTTGGGGGTGTGAAGATGCCTTCGTTGCGAAGCCCTTCGATCGCGGTCCGACATGAGGCCCGGTCGTCATCGGTGATCCCCCAGACGTCCTCGAGATGAAACCGGTGCGGACTCAACGGCGGAGTCACTGACGTGAACGGCTGCGTTGGCCATGCCTCCTCCAACGGAATGTCGCTTTGCGGAACGGCGCGCTCCTCGATCGGAAAAATCGGCTGGCCGGTCTCGCGATGCAGCACGAACAGCATGCCTGTCTTCGTCGCCTGCAGCACGGCCGGGATTTCGGCACCGTTGCGCCTGATCGTCACCAGCGCCGGCGGTGAGGCGTTGTCGTAGTCCCAAAGATCGTGGTGCACAGTCTGGAACGCCCACACCAGCTCGCCGGTGGACAGCTTGAGCGCTACGATCGAATTGGCGTATCGGTTCTCACCCAGCCGTAGCGCGCCGTAATAATCCGGCGCGGCACTCGTGGCCGGAATAAAGACGAGATCGCGCTCCGGGTCGGCCGACAGCGCCGACCAGGCATTGGCTCCACCAGTTCCGTGAGCCAGCTCGCCGCGCCAGTCGCCGTATGCGGGGTCGTTCGAATCCTGCGGGATTGGATCCCAGCTCCAGCGCATCACGCCGGTGCGTGCATCAAATGCGCGGATCTCGCCGCTGGCAGGATTTGGACGGCTGTTGTCGGCGATCGATGAGCCAACCACAACCAGTCCGTTGGCGACAAGCGCCGGGGATGTCATCGAATACGCTTGCGGCTCGAATGGCGGAAGTCGCAACCCCTCCTTAAGATCCACCATCCCGTCCTGGCCGAACTCCGGGCAGGGTTTACCGTCGCGCGCATCCAACGCAATCAGTTGCGACTGCGCGTTTGCCACGAAAATGGTCCGTCGACAGGCGGCATCTCGGGGGGCGGACTCATCCAGCCAAGTTGATACGCCCCGGCTGACAAAGTCGCCATAGGTAATGTCGCGCCGGATGTTCGGGTCGAACACCCACAATTCGTCTCCGCTGGCCGGGTCGAGCGCGACCACACGCCCCAGCGGCGTGCTCAGGTACATCACGCCATCTACGACAATGGGTGTGGCCTGGAACGAGGTCGGCTTGCTGGTTGCAAAGCGAGGATCTGTTTCGCCCGTGCGATACGTCCACGCCACTTCCAACCGGTGCACGTTGTCCCGATTTATCTCGGATGCGGGTAGATAGCGTGTGCCCTGTGCGTCTCTTCCGTACGCGATCCACTCCACCTCCTGCGCCTGCGCCGTCAAGCAAGACCAACCGATGGGCGTCATTCCGAGCAGAAGCGTCGGCACCACTATCCGAATCATTGTTCTCAACCCTCTCATGTCTCGCTAACGGATCGTCCTAGCCGTTCGGCCTGTCGATCCAGATGTCTCGCCGCTTGGTCTCTGGAAGGTGCCCGGCGAAGAAGCGTCGGATGGCCTCTCCGATCTCCGGGGTGGCGATCAAAAGGTCGTCGTCATGGCCACCGTCGCGAACAACTAGATGCCATGAGTTGGGGAATCCCTCGGAAACTTCCAGAGCATTCTCGAGGGGGGTACGGACATCCAACGCCCCCGAGATGAAGAGCGTAGGAGCCTCGGACGTCACGGCCTCGTGATATCCGTCAGCCAGTCGAGCGCCGGGCCAACTTCGGCACTGGGCCCTTACAAGGAGGTTCGCCGCATCTCCGAGGAAACTCGTCGCGGCCTCTGCATCTATCTGACGCAGGCGCTCCTCGGACGCCCATGACGAACAGTCCATGGCCATGGACATCGCCAAGCCCCGGTTGCCCGTACGCCAGTCGTAAATCGCCTGCGCGGCGGGGCCGTAGTCTCCCTTCAGGGTGAGGTCCAACCCCTCGGAGAGTTCGGAGAGGTCGCTCCGCTCGCCCGCGCCACCGAAAATGGTACGCTGCGCATCAAGAACGCCAAAGCTTACCGCCACCTCTGATCGAGTGTGGGCGTCACGCGCGGTAGCCGTGACCGTCGTCTCCAGGCGTTCGATGACCTGGCGGGCGCGAAGCGTAATGGGGGCCATGCCCCGCTGCGCGAAGAGTTCGTCGACCCGCTCCAGCGCAGCTTCGATCGCACCCGCCGACTTCAGCGTATGATCTGGCCCTTCTGTGCCAGCCAGCACCAGTCGGTCAACGGATTCTGGGAAGGATCGGGCGAACTCGAGAGCCAGGTGTGTACCGTAGCTGATAGCCCATAAATTGAGCCTTTTCGCGCCGAGGGCGACGCGAAGATCCTCGAGATCGGCTGCGCTTTCGCGCGTATTGAAGGCGTCGAGGTCGACTCCCTGTTCACTCCAGTGTTGATGACATTGCGTTACCCAGGGCTCGATCGCGGCAGTTAAGGCGTCCACGGTCATCGGCTCGTCGAGAGGGAAGTCCCACTCGCCGGGACACACCATGTATGGATCGGCGTTCCAGGTGCCACGCTGGTCGAGAGCGATCACGTCCGCCACTTCTCTCAGGGCGTCGAATAACCAGAAGCGGTCACCGGCCGCCGAGGCCGTACCCGATCCGCCGGGCCCACCGGCCAAATACACGATCGGTGCGGCCGGCGTCGGCGTTCGCGCAGGAAACCGCACGTAGTGTATCGACAGCTGGGAAGAGCCCTCTCGGTCACGGCGGACCGGGACAGTGAGCCGACCCCGCTCCGCTTCGATTGTGCCGTTCTCTAAAGTTCTGAATTCGATTGGCGTTACAGTGAGGGATCCAAGCACCCTCGACGGACCATTTTCCTTGATGACGTCGGCGAGGTTCCTGGCTGAACATCCCAGAACGTTTGCGGCGAGCAAGAGCATACCGAGACGAACGAGAATCATGGGTGGGCACCTTCTGGCCGTGCCGTGCGGGTGGATGGAACGCTTGGGCGGAGGGCAAGTCGGATGAACTCGAGCGCGCTCGCACGTACCACATGATCGTCATAGTGCATGTCGTCGGGGTCTTTCCTGCGATGCATCGCGAAGTAGGAGCAAATCTCAACAATGATGCGCGCAGTGATCTCCGGGGGACCGGCCGCAATCGCCCGTCCTGCTTCCGTTTCGGCCTCCACCACTTTTGCCAACCCCAAGACGCCCCTTCGCCGGAAACTCACGTAGAAGTAGCTCGCCAACTCAGGCCATTCGCTCGCACAACGTTCGATGAGCCGAATGCCTTTTCCGTTCGCGTCAAGCCAATCGTAGAGGACTTCGACGATTTCAACGAGCGTGTAAGATCCGGCGGCTCGCCCTTCGTGAACGGCCACCATCACCTCGGAACGGGTACTGGAAAGGAATCGCTCCCAAGCCTGGTCGATCACATTCGTTGTGGGATGGGCATCGTGTGGAAGCACGGTCGGCAGTTCCGAGCATCCGAACGCGCGGTCCAAACAGAGGTCAAAGAGTGCCTCCTTGGACGTGCAGTAGTTATAGATGCTTCCTGCCGAGACACCTGCGTCCGCCGCGACCTCATCGATTCGGGTGCGGCGGTATCCCTTCCTGAGAAAGTGAGCCAAACCCGCTTCAATCATTCGATCGAAGCGTTCCGGTGATAACTTCCTGACCATATAATGAATGAACCATTCATTTATTTATTTGTCAAGAGGACGCGTTCGCCAAGCTCGGACATGGATGCCGATAAACACGCCACGCCGCGGTGCTCTGCAGCAGCGGCGTCACGGTGAACCGGGCGGTGTTCGTCCCGATGCCGAGGGCTGGAAACTCGCGTTCTCGTGCTTCGTATACTATAGTAATCAACGCTATAGTATCCGATCAGTTACTGTCATCCGCCTTGGGGGCCAGGAGAACCATGAGCACTCAACGTCCCGATCCGAGTGGCTTTCTGCCGCTCAGCAACCTGTCTTTTCATGTGCTTCTCGCGCTCGGCGATAGGCGGTGCCACGGGTACGCCATCGGCAAGGATGTCGAGAAACGCTCCGGTGGCCGTCTCAACCCGACGACCGGCGGTCTCTACCAGGCACTCAAGCGACTCGACGAAGACGGGCTGGTAGAACACGCTCCTGCAGCGGCGGACCGTTCCACCGACGCCCGCCGGCAATACTTCAAGCTCACCACGCTAGGTCGCCGAGTGGCGGCCCTGGAAGCGCAGCGGTTGCACGAATTGGTGGCCGACGCGCGCGCGAAAAAACTCTTCACCGGTTCCGTGTAGCCAGGCTCGACAACCGCGTATTCATGACACCGCTAGCGATACGACTGTACCGCATTCTTCTCCGGCTCTATCCGGCCTCCTTTCGCCGGGGCTACGGCACCGGGATGGCCGAGATGTTTTCGCTCCGGTTGACCGAGTCGGCCCGGTCGCACGGGATTGTTGGGTGGCTCCGTCTGGTCGCGCGGGAGTACCTGGGACTCTTGGCCGGGGTAGCGCGACAGCGGGTTATCGACGCACCGAAGCGACCGCCTCCGACACGCTCAGGACCACGCGACAAGCGGGAGATAATAGCCACCATGCTGCAGGAGATCCGTTTGGCGATTCGCCGGTTGGCAAAGACCCCTGGATTCACTAGCGTCGCGGTGGTCACGGTGGGTCTCGGGATCGGGGCCAACACGGCCATCTTCAGTCTGGTCAACGCTATCGTGCTGCGGCCGTTGCCGTTTCCGGCAGCCGATCGCGGCGTTCGCATCCATCACCGCGCCCCGGGGATCGGCCTCACGGGGGGGCTCGAGCTGACGCGCGGCCTCTACGTGTTCTATCGCGATCAGGGCAGCTTACTGGACGAGGTGGCTGCCTACCGCGAAAACGAGTTCACCATCACCGACGACGGAGAACCTATTCGTGTTCCGGCCGCAAGGGCGACGTACACGCTCGGTGATGTGCTTGGCGTGCCACCGCTGCTCGGTCGCTGGATACGGCAAGACGACGTCTACGCTGACGGGACGGGCATCGTAGTGTTGAGTCATGGGCTCTGGCAGAGCCGGTACGGAGCCGATCCTGACATCCTGGGACGGTCAATTCGGATCGACGACGTTCCCTTCGAGGTCGTCGGCGTGATGCCCAGCGACTTCGCCTTCCCGAGCCGCGATACGCAGTTGTGGATCCCGCGGGTGATACCGGAGAACACGCGTTTCGGGGGATTTGGTGAGTACGGCGTGGCGCGACTCAAGTCTGGCGTTTCGGCTCTCGAAGCCCAGGCGGATCTCAACGCACGGCTCCCCAGCCTGCCCGACCGATTTCCCAATGCTCGTAGTGTGATCGACGATGCCAAGATCGGCGTGCTCCTGCAGCCGATGAAGGACTACGTCGTCGGCGACATCGAACAAACGTTGTGGATTCTGTTGGGGACAGTCGGTTTCGTGTTACTCATCGCATGCACCAACGTGGCAAACCTGTTTTTGGTGCGCGCGGAGGTTCGGCAGCGCGAGATCGCGGTTCGCACCGCCCTCGGTGCGTCGCAGGGACATTTGATTCGACTTTTTCTTACGGAGAGCTGCGTGTTGACGGTCGCGGGAAGCGCGCTAGGGCTGGCGCTCGCGTGGGGAAGCGTTCGCGGACTCGTCTGGTGGGGTCCACCCAACATTCCGCGATTGCACGAAGTTGGGATCGACGGCCCGGTGCTGGCCTTTACAGCGGCCATCACTGTGGCTGCGGCGGTGGTGTTCGGCGTCATCCCAGTCTTCCACCGTACGCACCACATCGGTGCGACACTCCGGGATGGCGGTCGTACCGTGTCCGCAGGCCGCGGGCAATTCTCTGCAAGGAACGCGCTCGTGGTAACACAAGTAGCGGTCGCCATGGTGCTGCTCGTGGGATCCGGCTTGATGGTGAGGAGCTTCTGGTATCTGAAAAACGTAGATCCCGGGTTCGACGCGAGCAGTGTGTTGACGTTTGACATTGGCCTTCCGAGCGCCGCCTATCCGGATCGCCAACGGGCGGCCGCGTTTCAACAGCAACTTCTCGACCGACTGGAAAATCTGCCCGGCGTCGAGCAGGCCGGCGCGGTTTCGTGCCTTCCACTGTTGGGCTGGTGCAGTGGGGATCCACTCTACGAGCGGGGTGCGCCGCCGGATCCGGGAATCATTCCACCGATCGTCGCGCGCCGCACCGTCGCTCCCGGTTACTTCGAGGCGACACGCATTCCACTGTTGGCAGGTCGGCTGCTCGATCGCTCAGACCACGAACAGATGACGAATGCAGTCGTTGTCAGCGCAAGACTCGTGGAACTGTATTGGCCGATGCAGGATGCACTCGGCAAGCAGGTGTTCCCCGGCAGCGATCCAGAACCCGATCAGTGGTACACGATCGTCGGCGTCGTCGGAGACGTGCAAACGGGGAAACTGTCCGACGGACCATCCCCGCTCGTCTACTTCCCACTGGTCTCGACGGCGAACAGTGGGCCCCCTCCCCACATCATGACGTTTACTCTACGGACCACCACGCCTCCACTCGATCTCGTCGATGCAGTGCGCAGAGAGGTTTGGACGCTGAACAGTAGTCTTCCCTTGGCGATGGTGAGGACGCTCGAACAGTTGATTTCCCGAGCCAGCATCCAAACGACGTTCACGATGCTGTTGCTCGCAATAGCCGCCGGTGTCGCCCTGCTTCTCGGTGCCATCGGGGTGTACGGGGTAATCTCGTACGTGGTCAGTAAGCGCCGTAACGAGATCGGGATACGAATCGCCCTCGGTGCCACGCAACGGGACGTGAGACGCATGGTGCTGCGCCAGGGGGGAACGGCGGCCGCACTCGGCGTGGCGCTCGGCGTGGCCGGTGCGCTGGCGCTCACGCGACTCATGGACGCCTTGCTCTTCGGCGTCTCACCGACCGATCCGATTACCTTTGCCGCTGTTGCAACGATACTGCTGACCACGACGCTCGTGGCATGCTACGTTCCGGCGCGGCGCGCTGCCGGTGTGGATCCCGTCGAGGCGCTGAAAGCGGAGTGATGTAGGGGATAGGGATAGGGGATAGGTGTCAGGGGTCAGGGCGCCACGGGGGTTCTCGTCGCGGCGATGGACACGATCGCACTCCTCCTTGCGCAACGCCCGCCGGGGCCGCAGCGTATGTGAAGAAAATCCACAAATAACGGAGGGAACGATGCGCCGAGTCCCCACCCTGCTGCTGGCCGCGACGGCTCTGGGCCTGGTGCCCGCCACCGTCGCAGCCCAATACACCACGGACCCCGAACTCAACGAGTGGCGCGTCCCCTGGGAGGAAAGCCGGCCGCGCGATCCGTATGTGGCCCCGGACGGCAAGGTCTGGTTCGTAGGACAGCGGACCCATTACGCCGCGTATCTCGATCCGGAGACCGGCGAGTTCAAGAAATACGACCTCGACGACGGGACCGGACCCCACACACTCGTCGTCGCTGACGACGGGATCGTCTGGTACACGGGTAACAGGGCGAACCATATCGGACGCCTCGACCCCGCGACCGGTCACATCGAGAAGTTCATGATGCCGGATGAGCGTGCGCGCGATCCGCACACGATGGCCTTTGACAGGCAAGGCGACCTGTGGTTCACCGTGCAGGGCGGGAACTACATCGGCAAATTCGAAACGGCGACTGGAAAGACGCACCTGATCGAAGCGCCGGAGGTGACGGGAAGCCGCAGCACCAGCAGCCGACCCTATGGACTCAAGATGGATTCGCAGAATCGCCCCTGGGCCACGCTGTTCAACACGAACATGCTGGCGATGGTGGATCCCGAGACCATGGAGTTGCACACGTACGAGTTGCCTGAGGGCGCCAGGCCCCGGCGTTTGGTGATCACGTCCGACGACATGATCTATTACGTGGACTACGCACGCGGATATCTCGGCCGGCTCAACCCGACGACCGGTGAGGTGACGGAATGGCCGAGTCCGGGTGGCGAGCGAGCCCGCGGCTACGGCATGGCGGTCGACAAGGACGATCGGATTTGGTTCGTCGAAACGGGTCTCCGGCCAAACCGATTCGTGGGATTCGATCCGGAGACCGAGGACTTCTTCAGCATCACCGAGGTCGAGAGCGGCGGCGGCAGCATCCGTCACATGTACTACGATGAAGCCAACAACACCGTGTGGTTCGGGACGGATGCCAACACGATCGGCAAGGCCAAGCTCCCACCGAAGCGACGCAGCGTAAGCTGATACGTTCGAACCATGAATGCCCTCAAGGGCGTGTCACACGCGAGGGCGGCTCCGGCAACCGGAGTCGCCCTCGTTCTCTTCTCCTGGGGAACGTCGCGGCCGCGCTCCATGCGCCCGCACCACCGACATTACGTCACAATGCGGACGGTCCCCCATTGGGCCACACCGGGGGTTTCGGCGAACCCACCTGTCAGGCCTGTCATACCGACGCTCAATTGAACTTGCCGGGCGGTGTGTTGGGAGTAGACGGCATGCCGGACGCCTACGAGCCCGGCGGGCGCTACCGCATCACCATCGTGTTCGTGAGCGAGGGGATGACTCGGGCGGGTTTCCAAGCGGCTTTCCGTTTCGCCGACGGTGAAACCCAAGGCAAGCAGGCCGGACGGATCGAGCCGATCGATACGCGTGTAACGGTGAGCGCCTCGGCGGCCCCCGCCGTCGAGTACGTTCATCATTCCGCAAGCGGCACCGAGCTCGCGGAACCGGAGCTCGCGAGTTGGAGTTTTGTTTGGACGGCTCCGAACGCGGGCGATCCCGTGATGATTCACGTCGCGGCGAACTCGGCGAACGGCGACAACTCGCCGCTCGGGGATCTCGTCTATACGGCCGAGGCGAGGAGCAGGGCAGCTGGTGGCCGTTAGTTGTGAGTTGTGAGTTGTGAGTTGTGAGTTGTGAGTTGTGAGTTGTGAGTTGTGAGTTGTGAGTTGTGAGTTGTGAGTCCGACGCTAAACGTCTGGGCGCTCCGAAGCAAATGTCAATAGCTGTCAGCGATAGCTAAATGCTAAAGCGGCCGTTTCCGCCTCCGATTCACCACATCGTACGCCTTCATAAACCGATCCGCCGCTGCTCCCACATGTTCGCG
>JADFPO010000179.1 GCA_022562295.1 Gemmatimonadota bacterium | reverse complement strand
CATCGGCATTGCGGAGCGAGTACCCGGACCAGACGATCCTGGAACTGGTAGTCGACTATGTGCGCCGTGGAGCACGCGACGACGCTCGTGCGCTGTTGCGCTTAGGGGTTGGCGTTACGTCGAACCCAATCCTCGGTGCCTGGCTGGCGTGGCTCGACGACGATCCGGCACAGCTGGCCCCAGTCGCAGACCTGTCTTTCGTATTTCCCTTCCGCAGGGAAACGCTCGCGGTGCTCGAGTGGGTAACACAACACGACGACCATTGGTCTTGGGACTACCTGCTGGCGCTCAACCTCTGGGCGCGCGACCGCGCAGACGAAGCGGCCTCGCTCCTGGAGGGGATGGATGAAACAGCTGACTTCGCCCCGCTGTACGTGAGCCGCGCCCACCTACTGCAACAGCTACGCCGGCGCGATCCGGAAGCGGACCTGCGTCGAGCGGTACAGCTCGACGGCGCTGACCGCACGATTCGCATGCATTTGATTCGACACCTTCAAGATTCGGGACGGTGGGAGGACGCGTTGGCCGTGTCGCGCGCAGGCCGCGCGTTGTTCCCAGGTGATTTCGACCTCGATCTACTGCACGTCAGATCCCTCAATCAGCTCGGCCGCGCGCGGGACGCAATCGACATCCTGAACGCCACACACGTGCTTCCGTCGGAGAACGCAGGCGAGAGCCATCGACTGTACGAGGAGGCGCACACGCTGGCGGCACTCGACGCGTTGGAAAGCGCCGAGTACGATGAAGCGCGGCGCCACTTGCACGCCGCCCTCGAGTGGCCCGAACGCATGGGACAGGGCCGTCCTTACAACCCCGAAGAACGCCTCGTGCAATACCTGTTGGGCCGGGTCGAGCAACAACTCGGCGAACGCGAGCGGGCGCGGGAGGCGTTCGAGGCGGTGGTCGACGCCACGGGCGAAACGGATTCGAACGCCAGCCGACTGGACCTCCTGGCAATTCCGTCGCTCGTCGCGCTGGGCCGCACCGACGCAATCCGCGCCATGTGGCGAGATGACGAAACGGACGTGGGGCGATTCGCGACCGAGATGATACGCGCCGCGGAGAGTGGCGCTGATATTGGCGAGGTCGCCGAGCGGCTCGGCACCGACTCGGCTTTGTTCGACGATCTGCTCGGCCGAATGCTGCTGCGGGCCCTGAGGTGAGGCGGTTTGAGCTACGAGCCACGAGTCGTAGTGAGCGCCTTCGTCAAGGCGCGCCGCGAAGCGCCGAGCGAGCGTTTATTAACGCTCGAACAACCGACATCGCCGATTAGCGAGTTTTGAGACAACCTCAGCAAGCGACGGTCGCAACCGGAGGCGGATGTGTATGAAGTACCGATTGATTGGAATCATTGCGGGTCTCGTCTTGATTCACACTACCACGAGTGCGCAACAAGCGGCCCGACCGGAGGACGTCGCGACGCTCGACGGCATCATTAGCGCGTATTACGAAGTCGTCTCGGGGCCGGCCGGCGAGTCGGCCGACCTGGAGCGCGATCGCACGCTGCATCATGCGCAGGCCTGGATGGCCGTCGCGAGGGTGGATTCTTCGGGGACACCGATCGTCAACGTCATGACGTTGGACGAGTATCACGGGGATAACGCGCCCCGACGACGCGATTTCTGGGAATGGGAAACCAACCGGGTCACGAAGGTGTCAGGCAACATGGTCCACGTGTGGAGCAGCTACGCTTCGGCCCGCACACGGGGCGGCACGCCGTTGGCCCGCGGCGTCAACAGCATCACGCTGTTCCACGACGGCGAGCGATGGTGGATCATGAACTGGATGTTCGACGCGTCAGCCGGATAGCACCGCCGGGTCACCCGCACGCGCTTCAATCAGAGGAGCCGGAACCCCGCGATTTCAAAATGGCGGTCGTAAGCGAAGGCCACCCCGATCCCCCGGCGCTGCATCACTTCGAAGCTCACGGCATCCGTGAGTGTAAAGTGCTGATCCCGAAAGCGTTCGAGCCAGGCACCATGCGCCGCCTGCACGAGACTCACCGGAACGTCGAGCCACTCGTAAATGGGATCGTCCAAAAGGGAACCAACCACGACACGCGCGCGGCCTTCGTCGGCTCGGTGCAGGAGATGAGCGTGCAACTCCGCAAGCACCAGCGTTGTTCCGACGAGCCGCTGTCCCTGTTTGATGATCCGGCGTGCGGTCTCGACGGCGCGATCGTGATATTGGTCGCGCCGGTTTGCGAGCGCGAGCAGTGCGCTCGTGTCGACCAGTGTGCTAGTCGCGGCCCGAGGCACCGTAGAGGTACTCGTCGTGTCGTTCGGCGAGGTCGCTCGGCAAAGTTGCGTCGTCACCCAATGAACCCACGAGCCCTTCGAGGGAATAACCGGGTGGGCGCTCGGCAAGCGCTTGCTCGGCGATGCTTCTCAGGCCGCGGCGCAGCACCTCTGCGCGAGAGAGCCCCGTCGTCTTCGCCACCTTTTCCAGCAAGTCGCGGTCCTGCCGATCCAGATAGACCTGAACCGGCTCGCGAACCCTCGATCCCGTATTCTTCTTCGGCATGTTATTACTGAATGTAATACATGTATGAACCACATGTACACCGCACATCGCCGCTTCATCACGGGTCCCTGGCACATCGAGGCACCTTTGAGACCGTTACCTCCTCACCCTGATCGGGAACGGCGGGCGTCGCGGCGTCACCGGCGGGTTGGCCTCTAGTTCCTGCATCACCCACTCGATGGCCCGTTCGAGTTGCGGATCGCGTCCGGCGATGACGTCCGCCGGCCACTGCTCCACCTCGATGTCGGGTGGCACTCCGACGTTTTCGACAACGAAACCGTCTTCGGTCCAGATGGCCAAGTTGGGCGCCGTCACAAAACCACCGTCCATCAGAGTGGGGAATCCAAGCGTGCCAACCAATCCACCCCACGTACGCTTGCCGATGAGGGGGCCCAACTCGAGTTTGCGGAACATCCAGGGCAGCAAGTCCCCGCCCGAGCCCGCGGTTTCATCGATGATCATCGCCTTGGGTCCTTGGATCGAAGCGATGGGCGTCTTGATATCCGCGCCGTATCGCATGGCCCAGTAACTGATCAACGGGCGCCGCAGGATGTCGATGTAATAATCCGCCACGGAACCGCCACCGTTGTACCGTTCGTCGATGATGACTGCCTCTTTATTGGCCTGGGGGTAGAAGTACCGCTTGAAATACGTGAGGCCGCTGCCGGCCGTGTTGGGGACGTACACATACCCGACGCGTCCGCCGGTGGCTTCTTCGACCTTCTTGAGGTTGCCTTCGACCCAGTCACGGTTGCGGAGCGCCGCCTCGCTGTCCACCGGGACGACATTCACGGTACGTGAGCCGCTGCCGTCGGCATTCGGGCCGACGGTGATCTCGATGGATTTGTCTGCGGTGTTCTCGAAACGACTGTAGATATTGTCCGGCGGTATCAGGTCCTGTCCGTTCACGGCCAGGAGGTATTCGCCCGACGCAACATCAACGCCGGGTTCGGTGAGCGGCGATCGCATTCCCGGGTTCCAGTTCAAACCCCCGTACACTTTGGCGAACTGATAGCGACCGTTATTCACTTCGTAATCGGCGCCCAGCAAACCGCCCGGAACGTCTTCCGGATCGTGCAGCCGATCGCCTCCGCCAACTCGGTGGTGTCCGACGGACAACTCGGAGAACATCCAGCGCATCACCCGATTGAGGTCCGACCGCGTGGTGACGTCGGGTAGGAACGCCGCGTATTTGGTGCGCATCGCCGGCCAGTCCGCACCATGCATGCCCGGATCGTAGAAGTAGTCCCGGTTGATGCGCCATGCCTCATGGAAGATCTGTTCCCACTCGGCCCTCGGATCGATGTGAACCTGGACGTCGTCCGTTGCCAGCCGACCGCTGCCCGGGGTGATGCTTTCCGAGGCATCGGCGATGAGCCACCGGTCCTGCGACCGCACCAACACCTTCTTGGTGTCGGCCGAGAGCACAAATCTGTCGGCGTTCTCGAGTAACGTCTCCTCCTCGCGCTCCTCGAGTGTGAAACGGTTGAGACTCGGTGGCCCCACCTCCGACCCGAACCCGCCGAGTGCGTCCCTCTTGAGATAGTAGAGCTGTCCCTCTGCGCCAGGTTGCAGATTGGTGTAGGCCGCCGGTGACATGGGCAGCGCGACGATCCGTTGATCGATGCCGTCGAAGTCGACCACCACTCGGACGCCGTTGGTTTCCTCCGCGTCGCCGTCGTCACCATCGTCTTCGCCGTCGTCTCCGTCGTCGGCGATCAGCTCCTCATCACTCTCCTTGGCCAGCGGCGACAGCACTCCCTTCTGCAACACGGCGAGGTACAAGCTGTTGGTGGCGCGGTCGTCGGCGTTGGATTGTGCGAACCACTGGCGCAGGGGGCCGGCGTTCGTCGAGGCGGAGAAATACAGATACTTGCCACCGGCATCGAACACCGGCTCACCTACGTCGCTCAAGCCGTCCGTCATGGCGTGAGATTCGTCATCCTCGACGTTGTACAGATAGACTGTCTGGAAATAGCTGTTCGAGTTGCGACTGTAGGCGATCCACCGCGAATCAGGTGCCCACGAATGCCGCAAGGTATTGACCGGGCCGTAGTAGGGCTCCGAAGAGATCTTCTTGGTGCGGCCGGATGCGACGTCGAGCCAGTACAGCGACCACGAGTTGTCAGTATAGCTGATCATCGTGCCGTCGGGCGACCACTTGGGGTCGCTGTAGAAACCGGCGCCGTCCAAGGAGAAACGCCGCACGTCCCCTTTGCCGTCTTGGCTCGCGACATGTAGTTCGTACTCGCCTGACATGTCGGAGAAATACGCCAGCCACTTCCCGTCCGGCGACCATGCGGGAGATCGTTCGTGCGCGTCTTTGCTGGACGTGACGTTGCGGTAGTCGCCCTTCTCAGCCGGCACCGTGACGATCTCTCCTCGGAACTCGAAGCCCGCCCGCGCGCCCGACGGGGATATGGTGGCGTTCCGAATGTATCGGTCGCCCGACACGTACCGCGCCCGTGTCTCGTTCAAGTCGGGCGCTACCCCGACCACGAGACGGGACGCCATGGCCGAGCCGGGATCCAGCAGATGCAGATATCCCGCCTGCTCGTAGATGATTCTTCCGGCTCCCGCCGAGGCATTTACGACGGGAAAGTCATCGTGCCGAGTGAGCTGTTGCACCTGCTGCGTGGACGGGTCGTACGCGAAGAGATTGAACTCGCCGTTCCGGTCCGAGCGGAAGTACACCCGCCCACCGAACCACATCGGATCGGTGTCGTTGCTTCGGCCGGCCGGCTGCGGAATTTGCTCCACCGAATGATCTCTGGTGTCGTACAGCCAGATTCGGGAGACGGTACCGCCGCGGTAGTTCTTCCACTGATTGAACCGCTCGCCCAACGGCACGTACGCAATCTTCGAGCCGTCCGGCGAATAGGTCGCCTTGAACGCGTGCGGGATCGGCAGGCGCTCGGGCATGCCGCCTTCCAGCGATACGGTGAACAACTGGACGAACCGGTTGGTGTGCACCGTGCGTGCGGAGGTAAACAGCACTGCGGAGCCGTCTGGCGTGAAGGACTGAACTCGGTCAGCTCCGGGGTGCCAAGTCATGCGGCGCGGCACTCCACCTTCGGTGGCGACCACGAAAACGTCGGTGTTGCCGTCGTACGCCCCATTGAACGTGACCCACTGTCCGTCGGGGGAAAAGCGGGGATTGGATTCCGTCCCGATATGACTGGTGAGCCGTCGGACACCGCCGCCGTCCCGCCCGGCCACCCAAAGATCGTCGGCGTAGGCGAACGCGATGTGCTCGGCACTCACCGCCGGCTGGCTGAGCAGCCGCGTGTCGTGA
>JADFPO010000178.1 GCA_022562295.1 Gemmatimonadota bacterium | reverse complement strand
TTCGCTGCGTTTATCGGATGTAAAGACACCGCGACGGTTGAGGAAGTAACGCACAAAAAGCATTTGATCTGCGACTGTGCCTGTGTGGATCGTTTTGGTGATCAGGGTCACCGCACCGTCGTGATGTGCGTCGATGTGGGGAGCATTTCAGTCAACCGCCGGCGTAATCGATTCGGGAGATTCCCCCGCCGACAACACGAGGAACACGGCGAGTGATCGCGCGTAGCGGTGGGGAGGGGATGAATAATGAATATCGAATACGGAATACTGAATATTGTCACCCCCGTCACTCAGCCGGGACTGAAGCGATGCATGGCGCATGAGGTGCTCGTCGTCGGGCTTCCGCCCGGAAGTCTTCATTCAGGACGTAGACCACCTCGAGTACGTCTGGTATTCGCAGACTGATCCCATCGAGGTGTTGCGCGTGGATCACGTCGAAGGTGGGGAAACGACCTGGACACCGGGGGGAACCTGCAATTTTTAGTACTCGGATTTGTGAACTTCCTGCAGTGCTCATGAACGGTTCGATGACGTATTGTCATGCGGCGATAGCGGGTTCCTGGTTGCATCCCAGATGCCGACCAGCTGGTGTCGTTTTCCCTGCCTTGAAAGGCGGGCTCGGCACTTGGTGCACGTCTCGAAAGACGTTGGGACCAATCACGTCCTTTAGAGGACGCGGGCCGCAGGCGCCGAGCCCGGTCTTTAGACCAGGGAAGACGATTGGCCCGCCTCGCTGGCCGACGTCATGGTAGAATGGTCAGAGGCCCCAGCTATTCCCAATTTATGAAGAAAAATGTACATTATTGAAACGTAGGTGCCTCGGGGTCTTCGACGCCAAAGCCGGAGAGCCTGCGGTTTCCCACAACTCCGTCACGGCTGCACAGTAATCGTCGGCCAGCCTTCTGTTCCTCACAGTGGGAAGACAAAAAACACCATGACGAAGGGCCTGTTTCGCCTGAGAAGCTCGCTGGTTGCCGCGCTGCTCGTCAGCCTGGTGTGGCTCGGTTGTACCGATGGCAACAACCCGCTCACCGCGCCGGACGGTCTGGTGCCGGACATCTCGGTGGTGAGTCAGGACGCCTTTGGGCTCGCCATCGCGGCCCAGGAGAATCACACCACCCGACTGCTGACCACCCAGGGCCTGATTGGCACGGCGGTGGGACTCACCGAAAACGGCCAGCCCGTGGTGAAGCTGTTCCTTGCTACGGAGGGCGTGGGTGGGTTGCCGGTTAGCCTGGACGGGATTCCGGTCGTCGTCGAGGTCATCGGTGAGATCTTCGCGCTGCAGCAGGAAGGCAGGAGGTGTGATAACCCGGGAAGTTGTGGCGGTGGTGGTGGAGGCGGAGGGGGTGAAGATGACGAAGTCGATCCGACCGCTCGTTTTGATCGGCCGGTGCCAATCGGGGTTTCCACCGGCCATCCGGACATCACGGCCGGCACGATCGGCGCGCGCGTCATTGACGCCAATAACGCCGTATATGCCCTGAGCAACAATCACGTCTACGCCAATAGGAACGCCGCGCAAATCGGCGACGCCGTTATTCAGCCCGGTACGTTCGACGGGGGCACCAGTCCGGCGGACGACATCGGCACGCTCTTCGACTTCGAGCCGATCGACTTTAGTGATGGTACCACCAACGTCATCGACGCGGCCATCGCTCTGTCCTCGACGGCGGACCTCGGCAATGCAACACCGGCCGATGGCTACGGTATTCCCAAGTCGACGACCGTCCTCGCCGGCGTTGGCCTGCGCGTCATGAAGTACGGGCGCACCACCGGCCAAACCAAAGCGCGAGTGAGCGGTATCAACGCGACTGTCAACGTCAATTACGGTAACGGTCAAGTTGCACGCTTTATCCGTCAGATCGTCATCGGTGGCGGTGGCTTCAGCGCCGGCGGTGATTCCGGATCGCTCATCGTCGTCGAGAAGGGGGGGGACAAAGGCAAAGCGGTGGGTCTGTTGTTTGCCGGCGCCATCAACGCTACGATAGCCAACCCCATTGACGACGTGCTCAGCCAGCTCGGCGCGCTCATCGGGAATACCTTGACGATCGACGGCAACTAGGAGAACGCGTCCGAGGGGGCGTCAGCCGTGATGCCACACAAAACAGTTCACGTCGCGGCCTTCTTGGTGGGCCTGCTCGCCGGCGCAGCATCGTGCGGCGGGCCCGCGGAGGAGGCCGTTCCTTCTACTCCGGAACAAGCCACGGTGACAGCCAGCACCATCGAGGAAGCACAGCAACACCTCACCGACAGCGTCATGTCCCTCGCAGGAGTGACGGGGATCATGATTGGCGAATGCGACGGAACGCCGTGCATCAAGGTGCTGGTGGTGCGCCAGACGGATGAGCTTGCGGAGCAGGTGCCGTCGGAGTTCGAGGGATTCCCGGTGGAACTCGAGGTAACGGGCGAGATCCGCCCGCTCGGTCGGGCCGATCGAGACTAGTTGCCAAGCCGACCCCGGGCGGAAGCCCGGGGAATCCTGGCAGCCAGAAGCCCACAGCTCATAGCCCAAACAAATTGCCACGTCCCGCAATAATCGGGTTACCTACCGTGCTATCCCCAGGCCTAAACTGGGCCGGTGAATTGGTATTGCGCACTTCCAACCGCCGAGGTGAGCTTATGGGTATGGCTGCTCCTGTGTACTACACGGCCGACATGGTCCGCGCCCTCCCCGACGACGGCAACCGGTACGAAACGGTTCACGGGGAGCTACTCGTGACACCGGCTCCACGGCCCTGGCACCAGGTAGTACTCGGCCGACTACACGCTGCCCTTTTTAACTACGTGGAGAAGCGTGCCCTCGGCGTCGTGCTGCAGTCCCCCGCCGACATCTCATGGAGCGACCACATACTCGTTCAACCCGACCTGTTCGTGGTCGATCGCGACGAGGCGCGCACCATGGATTGGCAGCGTATGAAGACGCTGCATTTCGTGATCGAGGTCCTGAGCCCCTCCACCAGCCGCTACGATCGCTTCACCAAGCGACGCCTCTATCAAGAGGTGAACATCCCGGCGTACTGGATCGTCGACGCGGACAAACACCAGGTGGAAGTCTGGATACCGGAGGCGGAGTCGCCACGGGTGGAGACGGAACGGGTGGCCTGGTCGCCACATGGCAGCGACGAGCCATTTACCGTTGAGTTGGAAGAGCTGTTTCGGGCGGTAGGGTAGACGGGCGGACGAACGAGGCGGACGAAGCGGACGGACCGCCTTGACCGCCGGGTTGGGGGCGGTGGGGATGGGGCCCGCCGGGTGGGGTAGCGGTGCGGTTGGGGTCCGCCGGGAGAGGGTGCGGGGATGCGGTTGGATACTCGGCCCCGCCGCGCGTATTATTATGGTTGAGCGGACACTTAATGGAGATCCGCCCAGGCTCGGCATCCGTCCCCGTGGAGGTGTTCATGTCCCGCTCCGCTCTTAAGCCTCGGCTCGTGGTGGCTTGCCTGGCGCTGGCGCTCCAGGCGTTGCCCGCTCCCTTCCTCGCCGCACAGGATTCCCGCGGTCCCCTCGGCACGACCATCATCCGGGACGTCATGGTGCCGATGCGCGACGGCGTCGGCCTCGCCACGGACATCTACCTGCCCACGCGAAACGGTGCGCCGCTGGAAGACCCGCTCCCCACGATCCTCATGCGCACCCCCTATAACAAGGAAGGGCCCACCGGCGAGTACTACGCATCGCACGGCTACGCGATGGTGCTTCAGGACACGCGCGGCCGCTTCAAGTCGGAGGGCGTGTGGAGCATGCTGAACGACGACGGGCGGGACGGCTACGACACAGTCGAGTGGATCGGCCGGCAGCCCTGGTCCAACGGCAAGATCGGGATGATCGGCACGTCGTACGTGGGCGGCACGCAGCACGCGACGGCGCTGGAGCGGCCCGAGAATCTCACGACCGTGATCCCGGTGGACGCCATGTCCAACCTCGGCTACTGGAGTCTGCGCAATGGCGGCGCGTTCGAACTCCGGTTCTGGAACTGGATCCACACGGCCGGATCGAGCGGCGGCCGGCAGTCGCGCGATCCCGGGGTGCGGGCGATGCTCGCGGATTTCGTCGCGAACCGGCGCGCCTATCTTCCCCACCTGCCGCTCCGCCGCGGCACCACGCCGCTCAAGCACATGCCGGAATACGAGGAGTGGTTGGTCGAGGCGATGAAGCACGGCGCCAACGACGAGTTCTGGGCGCAGAACAGCATCCTCGACCACGCCGACCGTTACAAGGACATCCCCGTCTACCTGGTGGGCGGCTGGTACGACTCGTGGGCCATCAACACCACGCACAACTTCACGGCGTTGACCGAGACCATCGAGGGACCCGTCTACCTCATCATGGGGCCGTGGATTCACGGACGGCAGGGGAGCGGGGCCCACGGCCAGGTGAGCTTCGGGCCGGAGGCCGCGATCCCCGATCCCCAGGCCTGGCGGCTCGAGTGGTACGACCACTGGCTCAAGGGAATGGAAAACTCGGTGGGCCGGGCCGATCCCTTCGCCACTCCCGTCCGCATCTTTGTCATGGGGACCGGCGACGAGCAGAAGGACGAGCACGGTTACAAGAACCACGGCGGCTACTGGCGCAACGAAAACGAGTGGCCGCTCGCTCGCACGCGGTACACCAACTTCTACGTGCACGGCGATGGCACGCTCTCGACACAACCGCCCTCCGTCTCACAGGCCGCCACGTCGTACGAGTTCGACCCGCGGGACCCCGTCCCCACCATCGGCGGCAATATCTCATCGGGCGGGGGGATCATGCTCCAAGGAGCCTGGGACCAGACGGGTGGCGAACACGTATGGAACTGGCAGACCCCCGTCCCGCTCTCCGCCCGTAACGACGTGGTCGTCTTCCAAACCGCGCCGCTGGAACAGGACATCGAGGTGACGGGTGAACTTCGCGTCCGGTTGTGGGCGTCATCCTCTGCCCTGGACACCGACTTCACGGCGAAGCTGGTCGACGTCCATCCCGCGAGCCCCGACTATCCCGGCGGGTTCGACATGAACATTGCCGACGGCATCCTCCGCGCGCGATTCCGCAATTCGCGCGAGCGAGAGGAGTTGATGGAGCCCGGCGAAGTGTACCAGTTCGAGATCTGGATGTACCCCACGTCGAACGTGTTCAAGAGGGGGCACCGCATCCGCATCGACATCTCGAGCAGCAACTATCCCCGGTTCGACGTGAACCCCAACACCGGCGAGCCGCTCAACGACCACCGGCGCATGGTGACCGCCGTCAACACGATCTATCACGATCGCGACCATCCGTCGCACATCATCCTGCCGGTGATACCAAGGTAGGGGCGGACGCACGGGCGGACGGTAGGACGGTAGGACGGTATGTACGCTACCGTCCGGCCGTCGGGTGGACGAGTGGGGTCAGGGGTACCGTCGGGAGGGGTGGTGGGGATGCGGGCAGGCGGGCGGTTGGAGACGGTCAAGGACGGTCGAAGACGATCTGGGACGATCGAAGACGATCAAAGACGGAGCGTCACTCGTAGCTCGTAATGCCGACCCCGGGCGGAAGCCCGGGGAATCCTGGTAACCAGTAGCCCACAGCTCCTAGCCCACAGCTCATAGCCCAAACAAATTGCCACCTCCCGCAATAATCGGGTTACCTACTGTGCGATCCGCAGGCCTAAATTCGCCGGGTGAATTGGTATTGCGCAAATTCTCCCGCCGAGGTGAGCTTATGGGTATGGCTGCTCCTGTGTACTACACGGCCGACATGGTCCGCGCCCTCCCCGACGACGGCAACCGGTACGAAACGGTTCACGGGGAGCTACTCGTGACACCGGCTCCACGGCCCTGGCACCAGGTAGTACTCGGCCGACTACACG
>JADFPO010000177.1 GCA_022562295.1 Gemmatimonadota bacterium | reverse complement strand
CGTCGGCCTCTACGGCGTGCTGGCCTACACTGTGGCGCAGCGCACCCGGGAGATCGGCCTCCGCATGGCGCTCGGCGCCGACGGAGCCAAGATACGCAGCATGATTTTGAAGCAGGTAGGGATGATGAGTCTCATCGGCGGCGCCATCGGTATCGTGGCCGCCCTGGGACTCGGCCGCGCGGCGCAGTCGCTGTTGTTCGGTCTCGAGGGAAACGACCCGTTGGTGATCGCGATCGTAACGTTACTGCTGGGCGGCGTTGCGCTGGGTGCGGGTTACATTCCGGCGCTCAAAGCGTCACGGGTGGATCCGATGCGGGCGTTGCGGTATGAGTAAATGAATATTGAATACCGAATATTGGATATTGGATATTCAATTTGGATATTCTCTATTCCTTGTTGGACATTCAATATTCAATGGATCTCAGCGTGATGCCGACAGGCCCAGACGGTTCGCCACTGCCCCGAGCCGTTTGTCCAGCGTCCACAGGTCGGCGCGGTCCACCGCTGCCGCAGCAAGCAGATGGACGTCCACCCAGCCGATCCCAGCACACATCACCCGTCGCGCCTCGACGAACGCCAGCGCCTCCTCATGCTCTACGACCGCGACGGCGGGCAACTCCACGAGGTAGGCCAGGATGGCCGGGCGATTGGCAAGACGGCCGCAGGCCAGCTCGCCCACAACGAAGGGATGTGTGACGACGAGGTCGTCGTGGAGAAGCGCCCTCAGCGTGAGGTTATCGCGGCGGAAATGATCGACCCAGACCGACGTATCGACGAGGATCAGGACGCTGTCCGGCGCGTTGCGGGTCGCCGACGCGGGGTCGGACGAAGCCGCTTCTCCGAACCGCCCAGGGCTGCCAGCCGCCGGGCACTCTCCCGGGCAATCAGTGCCTCGAGGCCGGCGTGCACCACCGCGGTCTTTGCGGCGAGCCCGCTCAGTCGCCGTGCCCTCTCCAGCAAGGCGTCGTCAATGTTGATCGTCGTGCGCATATGCATCAATATGGCCAATTCATGCATATGCGGGCAAGGGCCCCGGGCCCGTCGCGTCTGGCCCATGACACACCTTCTGCCCAGGACATCGTCGCGGAACTGAAAGCCCCGAACGCCGCTGGGACGCTCGGGGCCGGTCTCTTTCGATGTTCGGCACAGCTATGTGCTCAACTGGTCTATGACGCCCCCCGTGGGGGGAGGTTACATGGCCCCGATCTAGCTGTGGGCGCGGCCCCTGCAATACCGGGTCTAAGGCAAGCTGGTAGATCATACGCGTAGGCCGAGCCTGTAAAGGCATCGTCACCAGCAGCCTCGACGATGGCCAGGTCCCCGCTGATGGACACGGAACGGCCGAGCCCGTCACCCCCGAACTCGTCACCCCCGCCGCGTCGCTGGCGGTGAGCTTTGCCATCTGCTCGAGGAGCGGGGCCGGGTGCGCCCAACCTACCGGAGGCTCGGGTCGATATGGCACTACAGCTATGGGCCGGCCCAGATTGCCGCAGCCCTGGGTGAACGGGAGCGAGCGGTGGAACTGCTGCGGGAAACGATCGCCGGCAGCAAGGCCTACTGGGGCTTGGCGTTCCACTCGAACCGCAACCTCGAGTCGTTGTGGGATTATCCGCCGTTTCAGGTATTGATTCGGCCGAAGGGGTAGGGCGCCGCACCTCCACCCCACCCCGGCGGCACTCACAAATTGCCTTCGCCGCTGCGAGGATCCAACGGGTCCGATCGTAGTTCATCGCCCCCCCATCGCGCGGTTTGGACTACGCATGGGCCAGCTCCGGGTACACAGTGGCTCGCCACAATAACAATTGGTGTTACCCCGCTGGAGGGCAAGTCGCTGTGCTACCTGCGCACCAGTGCTCGGACGGAGCTTCAGCGGTACACGATGTCGCCGATGTTGATGGTGCCAACGTTCTCTACCTTCGGGCCGCCCATGTGGCCCTTGAGCCTATAGATGGGGACGTCGGTGGCGTGAAGGTGCAGGATGAAGCCCGCCCCTGTGAACCCTTCGAACCCCGTCACGTCGAGGGAAAACCGATCTGTCCTGTACTGGATGCCCTCGGGTCCGGCTTTGTCCTGAATCAAGAATTGGACCGTAACGATTGTGCTTCCTTTCTTCGTCGCCACGATCAGGTGAGCATCGTTCCCGAGCGTGACAGTCGGGAGGTCGTCCGTCCTAACCGGCGTAACGGTCACGCAGTGCTCGTTCTCGCCATCATCCTCCTCCTCAAACTCGTCCTCGTTGCCGTCCTTCCACTCCACGGTCGGATTGGAGAGGGTGGCCCCGGCGGGAGTGCCGTCGCAGGTTGACTGCAGGGTGGAAGCGTCCCTGGCGTCTACACCATCTGCCGTCAGGTCGGCGACGCTCCAGGTGACCTTGGTGCCGGGGTCGCCGTCGTCGCCATGACAGTGGTCCTTATCCAGCGCCACAGGGCAATCGTTTTGATTAACACTACCTGGCTTATTGAACTGCGGACCCTCAGGCCCCACGGGCTCCGATCCCTGCTCCTGACAGCCGAGCAGAAACGCGGCGGACAGGAGTGCGAGGGATACCTTCGCGAGATGAGATTTCATGCGTTCCTCCATCTAAAGGCGGTATCTAATGGCGGTACGGCGGTAAGGCGGTAGGGCGGTAGCCAGACGCTTTTTTCCGCGCTCATCCGCACGAATCCGCAAAATCCGCGACAGTAACTTTCCGTCCTTCCCCCGGTTGCCCGGTCCCGGACCCAGCCGTAGCTTCTTGCTGAGTAGGGTCACAACTCTAGGCGGTAGCCGTTACATGGCCGTCACATGGGTGTCACACCGCCGAAAGAGCCCGGATGGAAGCTCGCAGCGCCGCACGATGATCGAACTTCGGACGTTGGGGGGGCTGGACCTCCACGATTCCCAGGGCCGTGAGCTTCAGGTGATCTTTGCGGCCTCGAAGCGGGCCGCCCTCCTGACCTACCTCGCCATCGCCACGCCCCGGGGCTTTCACCGCCGCGACACGCTGCTGGCCCTCCTGTGGCCCGAACTGGACCAGGAGCACGCCCGCGGCGCCCTGCGGCAGGCGCTGCATCTCATCCGCCGTTCCATGACCGATGGCGCCTTGCTCGCGGAAGGCGACGACGAGATCGCCCTCGACCGGGACGCGTTCTGGTGCGACGCCGTGGCCTTCGAGCAGCTATTAGACGAGGGGCAGGTGGAAGAGGCGCTGGCCCTCTACCGGGGCGAACTGTTGGAGGGGTTTCATCTCTCGGGGTGTCTCGAGTTCGAACGCTGGCTGGAGGATGAGCGGCGGCGATTGAAGCAGCGGGCGGCGGAGGCCGCGTGGTCACTCGCTCAGCAGGCCTTGGCCGGGGGACGGATGGCGGAGGCGGCGCGTTGGGGCCGGCGGGCCCTGGCCCTGTCACCCTATGACGAGGGGGTGGTGCAGCGCGTAATCGAGCTGCTGGACCGGGCGGGCGATCGCGCGGGAGCGATCCGGGAGTACGAGGCGTTCGCCAAGCGGCTGCGGGAGGACCACGAGGCGGAACCGGCGCCGGAGACGACGGCACTGATCGAATCGGTGCGGGCTAGGGAGCAGAGAAACGGAGCCGGCGCGCCCCGTGTTCTGGGCCCGGGCCCAGCGCTCCGCTCGCATGCTGGCTGATGACGACCAGATCACCTTCGATGAGCTCATCGAGTACAAACACTCCACCCGGATAGAGCTCGCCGACCTGATCCTCGACGACCTCGTCCTGGCAGCCAGGCAACACGGCGGTTCGCTGGCCCGCAGGGCGGCCGATGCGCTCGAGGTCTGGGACCGAGCGGTCGACGCCGAGAGCCGCGGCGCAGTGCTCTTCATCCAATGGGGACGCGAGGTCTTCGCTGACCTGCAGGGTTTCTGGGGCTGAAGGCCGGTACCTCTTTTCTCCACGCCCTGGAGCCTGGACGCGCCCTTCACGACCCCGGACGGCCTCGCGAATCCCGCCAAGGCGGTGCGCGCCCTGGAGACAGCGGCTCGTAGGGTAGAGGGTGACTACGGCGCCCTGGATGTAGCGTGGGGCGACGTGTTCCGGCTGCGGGGGAACGGCCTCGATCTGCCGGCCAATGGCGGGGACGATCCGTGGGGCATCTTTCGTGCGACTTTCTACCGACCCGCGGAAGACGGACACTTCGTCGCCGTGGGCGGCGACACCTATGTGGCGGCGGTGGAGTTCGCCGACCCCGTGCGGGCCCGCGTTCTACTCACCTACGGGAACGCGACGCAGCCGCACTCGCCGCACCTGTACGACCAGCTCGAACTCTACGCCCGCAAGGAGCTGCGGGAGGCGTGGCTGACGCGAGCCGAGGTCGAGGCGCACCTGGAGTCGCGGGAGGCTTTGTCCCTCGCCCCCGGCCCGCGTTGACATCGCGCACCTCGCCCGCGCCCTGGATTCGGCGCGGGTTACCGCACTTGATGTGACAGGAGGAACCGATGGCCCGTCGTAGCACGATATGCGCACTCTCGATGCTCGCTCTGACCTTCTCTGGGGTCTCTGCGAGCCAGGCACAGGAGGCGAAGCCACCTCCCTCGTCACCCAGGGAGGTGGAGTGGTACGAGGTCGACCGCATGAAGGGGTTGACCCTGAGCGAGCTGAACTGGCGCGAGACGCGGCGATTCAAGCTGGGCGACGTCACGGTCATCGGGGGCGAGTTCGACGCGTTCGACTGGTCGACCTTTTCCCGGGAACTCCAACCCATCACGCTACGGTGGCTCCAACGGGCCGCGTTGTTTCTCCCGCCCGACTCTCCGGACGATGCGGATGACTCCTGCCCCTGTGGCGTGATCGCCAGCAATCATGAGGGTGATCCGATGAGCGAGTGGGCCGCGGAGAACCGGTGGGAAGGGTGGGCGGGTCTGGCCAGGGCCTTCGGCATACCGGTGATGGTACACGGGTGGCGCACCCCGGAAATGACGAGGCCGGCGGGGTTCGGTGATTTTCATCCCATGCAGTTTCCCTTGCTGGCTCACCTGTTGGACGGGAGCTATTGCGAGTGGGGAGATCTTCCGCTCGATGGGAGCCTGGTATTCAACGCGTCGCCGCTTACAAAAGCGGACTTGGTGGCGAATACGCTGTTCCAGCGGTTGGTGGAGGCGGAAGGAGGCAGCCTGGAACGCATCGGGGCCTGGGGTGGCTCCAAGGAAGGCCAATCGCTGTGGACACTGGCAGCCATCGATGACCGGTTGGATGTGGTGGGGCCCGGCGGGATGTTTTACCAGGACATGCACGCGCTAGCCGACGCCTATCGGCGCGAGTGGGGCGGAGAAGACCGGGGTGGGGGCGGTATCATCGGCCTCGTCCTCGCGTTCAGTGACTGGGCCAAGAACACCGAGTTGGGACGGATCGTGGACCGAACGCTGTTACCGGCGCACTTCCCGGATGAGTTCTACCCACGCGTCGTCCTGGTGTGGGGTGACGTGGCTCAGAAGGGAATGCACGACGGGACTTATGCGCTGGGAGCCGAGACGCCGTTTCTGAACGGCTTTCGTTCGGTGCCGTGGTACTACTTTCGATTCACCGGCGGGAACGTGGAACCGGAGTCGATGCCCCGATGGTCGATGGTGGCGGACCTGCTCGTGAACGAGGATCACGAGAGACTCTGGCCCAAGGTTGTCTCCGCGGAGGCGGAAGCGGACGGACGGCGCAGAGTGCGCATCCGCGCGGCGGTGCGAACGCCGGAGCTGTCCGGGCTCGAGGTTCGAGCGTGGACGGCTAAGAGCCACAATCGGTGGTGGACCGAGGTCGAAGGAGGCCAATGGGACGCTCTCCCGATGGCTCGTGAAGGAGAGGGCGGCACCTGGGTCACCGAATGGTCCGAGCCGGTTCCCGATGACCTGGCGTTCGCGTTCATCGTCGAAGCGCGAGTCCGTGTGCAGGCGGGAGACTTCACGTACCACCGGATGGATACGTCGCAACCTCAGTTCCTGTGGGAGAAGCCCGCCTTCGAC
>JADFPO010000176.1 GCA_022562295.1 Gemmatimonadota bacterium | reverse complement strand
GAAAGGCCAGTTGAGCGCTTTGACGTATAGGATTCCCGTTTCGGGATCGAACGCTGCGCCGCCCCAGTTTGCCGCACCCCATACACCGGGCATCAACAACGTTCCCTCGAAAGAAGGCGGCGTGAAGATGGGACCGATGCGGTAATCCTTGATGGCCTCCAAGGCTTGCTGCTTCAATTCCGGCGTGAAGTCGATCAAGTCGTCTTCCGTGAAGCCTTGTCTCCCGAAGGGCGGCGGTTTCGTGGGGAACGGTTGTGTGGGCGCGAGGCGCTCACCCGGCACGTCGCTGGCGGCGACAGGGCGTTCCTCGATGGGCCAGACCGGCTCTCCCGTCATCCGGTCGAACACATACGTGAAGCCCGTCTTGGAGACGACGGCGAGGGCGTCGATGGTCCGACCGTTCACGGTAATGGTCACCACGTTTGGCGGAGCGGGAGGATCGTAATCCCACACGCCGTGATGTACGGTCTGGAAGTGCCAGATCCGTTCTCCGGTGTCGGCGTTCAGGCAGACGATCGACTCGGCGAAGAGGTTGTTACCTTTGCGGCGTCCCCCGTAGAAGTCATTGTTTGGCGTCGTGACGGGAAGAAAAACCAACCCGTTCTCGACGTCGACGGTGAACGGTGCCCATACGTTCGTCGAGCCGGTGTAGGCCCACGAGCCATCTTCCCACGTCTCGTTTCCGTACTCACCCGCCTGGGGGATCGTGTGGAAGCTCCACACGCGCTTGCCGGTGCGCACATCGAACGCCTGCACGTCACCCGGGGGATTGCGCTCGTAGACCCTGTTGTCGGGCATGCCGCTGCCGAGGATGACGAGATCCTTGTAGACGACGGGCGGTGACGTGTTGGTGTAGTGAAGCTTGTTCACTTCCCAAACGAGATCTTCTGTGAGATCGATCTCGCCGCGCTGTCCAAACGATGGGATGGGCTTGCCGGTGGCGGCGTCGAGGGCGATCAGGCGCCACCGGGTGTTGATGAAGATCCGCCGCTCGGTGCCGTCGGTCCACATGGCCACGCCACGGTGGCAGAATCCACATCCCCGAGGAAGCATTCCCCAGTCGTAGGCCCGGGGATCGTAGCTCCAGATCTCGCGGCCGGTGTGGGCGTCGAGGGCAACCACCCGACTGTAAGACGTGCTGACGTACATCGTGTCGTTCACGACGATCGGGGTGCCCTGGAACTTGCCGGGGACGATGTTCTGCCCGCGAAACGGCAGCCGCGCAGCTGGAATCGGCTTCTCGCCCGTCTCCCAGGTCCACACCAGCTCGAGCCGGCTCACGTTGTCGCGGTTGATCTGGGTGAGCGCCGAGTACTTCGTGCCCCCGGGATCAGCCCCGTGGACTGGCCAGTCCGTGCCCCCCCCCTGGGCGAGAAGATTGGTCGGCGGGACGGAGAGCAACACGGCAGCGTACAGGAGGAGGATGGCGTGGGCGGCGGGCATCGGCTTATTCTCGCGGAGAAAAGGTGGATGGAATTGAGCGTTCGCGCTTGTGGCGCGCAAGGTTTGAGTCCCCAAAGGGTGGTAAGGTGGTAGGGCGGTCGTTGCAATGGAGCTTGGACTCGACGGGATTGGCTAGGTAGCTTCACACGACGCGATGACAGATGTAGAAAAGGTCGTATTTCATATAAGGAGATGTGAGCCGTGGAATCGATCGCAACTGTCCTAGAAACACTCGAGAGGGCCCCGCACATCGTCATACCGCTTGTGCGCGAGATGCGCGATGAATGGCTCAAACGCCGGCCGCATCCGGACCGGTGGTCGGTTCACGAGCACGCTTGTCATCTTGCCGCGGTGCATCCCCTATTCCAGGGTCGACTCGAGCAGTTTGTTTCGGAGGAGAGGCCGGTCATCAAGCCATACGATCCTGCCGTTGACGACCCGGACGACGTGCTGATCGACATGGACTTGGATGAGGCGTTGGACCGTTTTGGCCGCGACCGCGCAGAACTGGTGGCACAGTTACGAGGGTTGGACGATGCCATGTGGTCGCGCTCCGCAGATCACGGGGAGTACGATCACTACGACATGTTCATCATGTTCAGGCATCTAGCCCTGCACGACTTGTTCCATGGTTACCGCATTGAGGAGCTGGTATTGCGCAAGGACTGGTCGTAGGCCTGACGCGGGGTCGGTGCGCCCAGTCTCCCACGAGTAAACTCGAGGCTCGGCTAGTCTGTCGCTGAAAGCGACGTCTTACGACCGTCCCTGACCGTCCCCGACCGTCCTAGTTCGTCTCAGATCGTCCTTTTTCGACCCCTGCAGCGTTATCGCCCCGTCGCCGGCTTCCGATAGTCAAGCGGCGGATCCCGATCGCCCACCATCGGCACGTACTGGAAATCGGCGCCTTGGTTTTCTCGAAGCTCGGCCTTTGCAGCCGCGACGATGTCAGGGCTCGTGAACAGATCCACCGCGGTCATCGCCAGCACCTTGGCTGCGTTGATCATGCCTTTCTCGCCGATGCTCATCCCGCCCGCGGCGATCGCTTGCCATGAGTGGGCCGACGTTCCGGGCACCCACGTTGCCGTGCGCAGGCTCGCTGTGGGGACCACCCAGCTCACGTCCCCCACGTCGGTGGACCCACCCGAACGGGTGAACTGGTAGGGCTGTATGTCTCGAGCGCTCTCGATCGGCGGCGGATCGGTAAGGGACTGCTGCAGGATCTCGGCGAATTCTATTTCCTGAGCATTGTATTGGATCCCGCCGACTGCCACGAGGTTCTCATACATCACCCGCTGGGCCGACTCGTTGGGAAGCACGGCATAGATACCGTGAATCACCTCGTAGTCCATCTCTGTCTCGGTCCCGAGGGCCGCTCCCTCGGCCGCCTTGACGACCCTGTCGAAGAGAGATTGGACGTTGTCGGGATCGGGGTTCCGCACGTAGTAGTACACCTCGGCGAAATCGGGAACGACGTTCGGCGCGGAGCCTCCCGACGTGATGACGTAGTGAATGCGCGTCTCCTGCGGTACGTGCTCGCGCATCATGTTCACCATGTTGTTCATGGCCTCCACGCCGTCCAAGGCGGATCGTCCGCGGTCCGGAGCAGCCGCTGCGTGGGCCGAGACGCCGTGGAACCTGAACTTGGCCGACTTGTTGGCGAGGGAGGTGCTCGGACTTGCGCTGTTGGCGCCACTGGCGTGCCAGGTCAACACCACGTCCACGTCGTCGAACAATCCTTCGCGCACCAGGTAGACCTTCCCGGAACCGCCCTCCTCGGCGGGCGTGCCGTAGAGCCGGATCGTTCCGGCCGTCCCCGATGTTTCGAGCCAATGCTTCACGGCAATCGCCGCCGCAGACGAGCCGGTGCCGAACAGATGATGGCCGCACGCGTGGCCTGCGCTGGTGCCGAGTCGCACGAGGCGTGACGGTTGACGCTCCTGCATGATGCCGGGCAGTGCGTCGAACTCGGCGAGAATACCGATCACCGGTTCTCCCGAGCCGTAACTCGCGACGAACGCCGTCGGCATCCCCGCCACACCGGCATCGACCGTGAAGCCCGCAGCTTTCAGTTCGCTCTGCAGCAACTCCGAGCTCTTTACCTCCTGATACCCCACCTCGGCCAGATCCCAGATCTGTTGCGCGACTTTTGCGTAGTTGGCGCGTCCCGCTTCGATGTGCGCGGCAACGATTTCCTTGCCGGTCTGTGCCGCCGTCCCGGCCGGGATCAACGAGGCCACGAACAACGCTGCAATGGCTTGCTTGAAGTTTTTCATTTTCGATGTCCGAGTATGGGTATCTGAGTGTCAGTTACTGTAGCTTCGATTGATCGCCATCACATATGGCTGATCTCGACCCAACTTGGTTCCGCTCCACCTCAAAGATAGCCACGGAATCCACGGAATCCACGGAAGACGATACTCGCCTCCATTTGGATTCTCTTTTGTTGTGTGTGCGCGGCGCGGAGTCCTGCCGATGCCCGGGGTTGAGTGGAGAACTCAAGAAAGAAGGGTGGGGAGGAGGTCCGTGGATTCCGTGGGGTCCGTGGCCATTCCAAAGCGGGATAGGCATCCTTTCCGGGCACCACGAGCACCCGATCGCAAAATTTGGGTCATTACCGCACGAATTTGATGACGTGATCTATGAGTCGTCCCGCCATACTGCACTCCGCGGTCCGAAACGGTTGTGAGGTCTACGCGTCTTGCCCTCGGGTTACCAGGGTTCGCTGTTGGAATTGGTGCTGGCGTGGCGAAATTGGTAAACGCGGCGGTTCCGCAAACCGTTGGGCAAACGCCCTTGTGAGTTCGAATCTCACCGTCAGCACCGCCGCACCATTGACTCGGCGTCGAATCCTGGATAGTGTGATGATAACGGTTTGCGGAGCCGCGCAGCCATTTCGCTGCGCTCGAGAGCCGGAGAGCCATTGGGTTGTCCGGCTTTCGGCTGTTTGGGCACCGCGCCACCCCAACTATAGCCACGGAACCCAAGGAATCCACGGAAGACGATACTCGCCGATCTTTAGAACCTTTTTGTGTGTGTGCAGGTGCGGAGTCCGGCCAATACCTCGGGGTGGAGTGGAGGACATCAAGAAGGAATGGTGGGGATGGGGTCCGTGTATTCCGTGGGTTCCGTGGCCATTCAAATCGACTGCAGAGACCCACATTTGGGACATCCAATGTCCCGTAGCATTCAATCGACGGATGACGGCGACGCGTGCTCGCTCAGAGGCGCCAGAACGCATCCGTCAATCCGACTTCACGAAAGATTGCCTCCGCCGCTTCCGGCGACCACCCCCGCCAATCCGATGAGAGCCGGCCGTCATACCACCGCCGGGCGAGTTCCCAACATTGGGCCATTCCCACAACCGCGCCTCGTGTAATCGAGCGCCTCTCACACCACGCGTCGACGTCCGCTTCCGACCGGAAGTAGAGGATCGTAGCTCACGTGTAACCGACGTTTTCCCAGAAATCCGGAGGTCGCACTGCGAAGTGCACGACCCCGTCGTTGGTGGTGGGCCGTCCGTTCCGAACACCGAGCTGTACGGTGATCCCCGTCTCGGCGCACCGAGTGGTCGTTCGCGAGTCCAACCCCAAGACGGCGGGAATGGCAAGCATGTCCCAAGCGCAGTTGGCCCAGTACCGCCCGTGGGAGGTTTCCACCGGATACTCGGTGGGCACCGCCGAAAACGGATGCGCCATCCAGATCGCGTTGGCGGCCGGTGTGAGCGCGAGCTGGTGGTGATCGCCGAGTCGGCGCAGACTCGCGGCGACATCCGTTTCCGAAAGAGCGTGCTGTTGCGCGAGTTCAGCCACTGTGGGCGCCCGGGTGGTGTCAACAAAATGCCGATACACGGCGGTCCGCAGCTCCCAGTCGCGGGAGGTGAGTGCTGACGGCTCAGTAGGGGTCATTTAACGACTTTCTCTTACTTTGTGGCCGTCGCCACGCGCATCAATGCATCCAGATCCAAGTGTCGCGTGTACATGGCGAGTGCGCCAGACGCGGTGCGCGGCCAGTCGTCGCGCGGGTGATCGTAATAGAGCTCTATCCCGTTCGCGTCCGGATCTTTCAGGTACAGCGCCTCACTGACGCCGTGATCGGCCGCACCATCCAGCGGGATGTTGGCGTCGTTCAAACGCCGGTATGCGTCGGCAAGCGCCGGACGATCCGGATAACGGATCGCCACGTGATACAGCCCGGTGGCGCCCGGCGGAGGTGGTGTGCCACCATGGCTCTCCCACGTGTTGAGACCGATGTGGTGATGGTATCCGCCGGCACTTATGAACGCCGCTTCGGAGCCCATTCGCTGGATGAGGTTGAATCCGAGTACGTCGCAGTAGAACGCGAGGGCACGATCGAGATCGGCCACCTTGAGGTGTACGTGGCCGATATCCACTCGCGGGTCAATTGGTTGGGAGGCGTCCATGTGACTCCTCGACGGCAAGGGGTCCGTGAATTCCGTGGGTTCTGTGGCCATTCCGAAGCCGGGTTGTTTAGGCACCGCTCCACCCCA
>JADFPO010000056.1 GCA_022562295.1 Gemmatimonadota bacterium | reverse complement strand
TGACTCGACGCGCGATTCTACGGTCGTGCTCCGTCCTATCGAGGTGTCGGTCACGCGTCGGCAGACGTCGTTATTTGCCGTGCCCTTTGCCGTTGCCATCGTTGACCGTGACGAGCTGCTGCGGGGACGGGCTACGTTGGGATTGGACGAGGCCTTGGCGAGCGTGCCGGGGTTGTTCATTGCGAACCGGTACAATCCCACGCTCGACCAACGGATTTCCATCCGCGGCTTCGGATCGCGATCCGCGTTCGGGGCTCGCGGTGTCAAAATCCTCCTCGACGGTATTCCTCAGACACTGCCAGACGGCCAGGGCCAGCTAACCAACGTCGAGATTTCGTCGCTGGGGGCTGTTGAGGTCTTGCGCGGCTCCTCGTCGAGCTTGTACGGGAACGCGTCAGGCGGAGTGATCTTGCTGCGCACGGCGACTCCCGAGCCCGGCAGGACGGAAGCTTCGGGACGCATGGTCGGGGGCGCTTATGGGATGGTAAAATTCTCAGGGCGAGTTGCCGCACCCGCGGGCCGCGGAACCATCGTGGTCTCCGGCGCCCGTACGGTGACGGACGGCTTTCGGGATCACAGCAAAGCTGAAATCAACAACGTTGGGGTCCGCTTCGAGCAGGAGCTTTCGGCGGGGATGAGCGTCTTGGTTTCGACGCACTGGGCGAAGAACCCGACGTTGGACAACCCGGGGTCGCTCACTCGAGGCGAGGTTGACACACTTCCCTCGCAGGCGAATGCGCGCAACGTGGGTGCCGATGCGGGCAAGGCGGTCGAGCAGGGGCAGTTGGGTGTCACGCTCACGAAGCTGTTCCGGAGCGGCGCATCGATCGGCGTAACCGCGTTCGGGCTGAAGCGCGATCTCAATAACCCGCTGTCGTTCGCTTTCATCCGGATCGATCGCGAGGCCCTGGGCGCGCGGGCAACGGTGGCGGTGCCGCTGTCTGGCTCGCTCGACCCTCGCCTGACCTTCGGGGTAGACTTGCAACGACAACGGGACGATCGAGTTCACAGGACCACCGATCGAGCTACCATCACCCGCGACCAACTCGAGCGCGTAACTGAGATCGGCCCGTTTGGGCAGATCGCGTTCGATCTGAGCGATCGTGCCACGGTAACGCTCGGATCGCGGTTCGACCGCATCACATTCAGCGTCGAAGACCGGTTAGTGACGGCGACCAACCCCGACGATTCGGGTGACCGCGAAATGTCCTCGTTGTCGGGGTCGGCCGGCGTCACGGTGCGGCTGAACGACGCATTTCAGCCCTACGCAAACGTGAGCACGTCGTTCGAAACGCCAACCACGACCGAGCTTGCCAACCGGCCGCAGGGGCCGGGTGGCTTCAATCCGACCCTGGCGCCCCAACACGCGGTGAGTGTCGAGTTGGGGGTACGGGGTGCCGCCGCGGACGGCGTGTTGGAATACTCGGCGGCGCTCTTCAATATCGAGATCCAGGATGCGCTGATTCCGTTCGAAGTGCCGAGCGAGCCGAGCCGTCGTTTCTTCCAAAACGCCGGGTCAACCCGACATCGTGGCGTCGAGCTTTCCGCCACCCTTCGGCCGACGCAGGGTGTGACCTTCGTTTCCGCATACACCCTCGCCGACTACCAATTCGTCGATTTTCAGACCGCGAGTGGAACGTTTGACGGCAACGACATTCCGGGTGTGCCGCGCCACAAGCTTTATGGGTCGGTACGGCTCACCTCACCTGCCGGTTGGTGGCTCGCTACCGATCACCATATCGCATCCGCGCATTTTGTCGACGACGCGAACACCGCCGCGAGCAAGAATGATGGATGGTTTACCACGGACATTCGAGTGGGTTGGGAGGGGAACGCGGGCAGCTGGCGACTGGCGCCGTTCGGCGGTGTCCTCAACGTGTTCGACGCCGCCTACGTCGGCTCGGTCTCGGTAAATGCCGGCTTCGGTCGTTTCTTCGAGCCGTCACCGCCGCGGAATGTCTATGTCGGGTTGGAATTGTCGCCGGGGTGGGATTAGGGATTGAGGGGATAGGGGATAGGGGATGGGGGATGGGGGATAGGCGTTGTTGGGTATCGGGGAGCTGATTTTCGAAGGAACGCACCTTGTCTATCCCCCATCCCCTATCCCCTATCCCCTATCCTCAATGCCGAAACTGCCTGACCCCCGTGAGCACCATCGCCATTTCGTGCTCGTTCGCAGCCTCGATGACTTCTTCGTCTCGCTTCGATCCACCCGGCTGAATGATCGCCGTTACTCCGGCCTTCGCGGCCTCTTCGATACCATCGGCAAAGGGAAAGAATGCGTCGGACGCGAGCGCGGCCCCGGTGGTGTCGTGTCCTTCCTTTTTGGCCTTGTGCACGGCGAGGAAAGAGGCGTCGACGCGACTCATCTGGCCGGCCCCGATTCCGATCGCTCGCTCGTCCTTTGCGAGGAGAATGGCGTTCGACTTGACGCTCGCCACGGCGGCCCACGCAAAGTGTAGATCGCGCCATTCAGAGCCCGTGGGCTCGCGGCTGGTTGCTACTTTCCAATGTGACTCGTCCGAGTCGAAGCGGAAACGTTGTTGAGCCAGAAAACCGCCGCGGACGCGCTTGTAGTCCATCCTGCGGGCTTCGCCGGGTAACTCGAAGGGCATCTCCACTACGCGCAGATTCTTCTTTTTCTCAAATACGTTCATCGCGCCTTCCGTAAACCGCGGCGCGACGACGACCTCGATGAACAGATCGGCCATGGTTTCGGCGGCTGCCTCGTCCACCAGGGTATTGAAGGCGATGACCGATCCGAATGCCGACGTCGGGTCGGTCTGCAACGCGCGACGGTACGCGTCCTGCGCGGACGATCCCAGCGCCAGCCCGCACGGCGTCGAGTGCTTCATGATCGCGCACACGGGTCGATCCGGCCAGCTCGCGACCGTCTGCATGGCTCCTTCCATATCGAGCAGATTGTTGAACGACAACTCCTTGCCCTGGCGCTGCCACATGTCATCGAATCCGTTCGGCTCCCCGGTGGAGTACAACGCCGCAAGTTGTGAGGGGTTCTCTCCATATCGCAGAGGTTGCGACCGCTTCAAGTTCAGTCCGATAAAGGGAGGAAGTTCTTCGGTGGACCTCGCGAGGTGCTCGGCGATCGCGGCGTCATACGCGGCCGTGCTGGCGAACACTTTGGAGGCAAGTTCCTGACGGAGGGCATCGTCCACGTAATCCTCTCGGAGCGCGGAGAGTACGCGATCGTAATCGGCCGAATCCACGATCACCAGCACGCCGGAATGATTCTTTGCCGCCGATCGGAGCATCGACGGTCCACCGATGTCGATCTGCTCGATGGCCTGCAAAAGGGTGACGTTCGGGTCGGCTACCGTTTCGCGGAAGGGGTAGAGATTGACCGCGACGAGATCAATCGCAGTGATGTCGTGCGCCCGCAGCGCCTCCATGTGCTCCGGGACGTCGCGCCGGGCCAGGAGACCTGCGTGGATGGCCGGATGCAGCGTCTTGACTCGGCCGTCGAGCATCTCGGGGAATCCAGTGACCTCTTCCACCGGAGTGATTGTGACTCCCGCATCGACCAGCACTTGAGCAGTTCCCGCGGTTGAGATGATTTCCCACCCCAGCTCCGACAGCCCCTTGGCAAACTGCTCGATTCCTCTTTTGTCCGAAACTGAGATCAGTGCACGCGGCACGAATCCTCCTGTTGCGATCGGTTTACGGTCCCCGCAGGGTTTTGTCCAGGTCCGGTGCGTCGGCGCCCGCAAATGCCTTCATAGAACTGCGTAACCGCACCGGCTTCCCATGTCGTGCGGCTGCCAGCACCACCACCGGCAGGAGTTGGTGTTCGACTTCGAGCGCTCTCGCGGCCAGAGTTTCCGGGACGTCACCGTCATTCACGGGGACTGGCCATTGAGCCAGCGGTTTTCCCTTGTCGAACTCCTCATTCACCAAGTGCACCGTTACACCCGACACTGTGGCTCCCGCCTCGAGCACCGCACGGTGCACACGAATGCCATACATCCCCGTGCCGCCAAACGCCGGCAACAGCGCCGGGTGAATATTGATCATCTGGCCGTCGTATGCACGCACGACATCTGCTGGGACAAGCTTAAGATAGCCCGCTAAGACCACCAGGTCGACGGCGGCATCTTGCAGTGCGTCAACGATCGCCTTCCCATCGGTGGGGTCGGTGATGACGTGCGTCGATACTCCGGCGGCCTCGGCTCGCGCGAGCGCGCCGGCGGCCGGCTTGTCGCTCGCGACCAGCACAATCGACGCCGGTTGTGGCGGGCGACACGCATCCAGCAGGGCCTGGAGGTTGGTACCGCCTCCCGAAGTCAAGACGGCTACACGCATCGCTCGGGTTTTGCCCGTGTGCGAGTGCGCGGCGTCCGTCGAAGTGCGTTCAAGGAAGGACCTCTCCCATTTATTGAAGACTTTTCCTGATTATTAGGGGTCGCTCAAAGGGAGCCGGTGTTGCGAACAATCTAAGGTGCCGGCGGTGCCGGTGGCAGAGGTGGAGTTCGGTGCCTGATCAGCGATTCTGGGCGCTGACCACGGCGGCGACCACATCGTCTACATCGCGGTCGTGGATCGTCCGGGGGTCGAGCAGCACACGACCGTCGTCTGCGCGCGCGATCACCGGCAGCGTTTGGGTGCGCAGGTCGGCAAGGAAGGCATCGGGATGATCGGTGGCAACCGAGACCAGCGTGGTGGGAAGGTCCGCGTCGGGAAACGATCCTCCACCCACCGAGGACGTGCCCGGTTCGGTGGTGGCCCCCGGGATGCGCGACGCGAGCGATTGGGCACGCGCCGCCAAACTTCCGGGCTCCGCCGTCAACATCGCGAGTGTGGGAATGTCGCGCAGCGCCGTTTCCCTGTCGCGATACAGTGCCAGCGTGGCCTCGAGCGCCGCCAACACGGTCTTTCCGGGTCGCAGAGCCCGAGTGAGCGGGTTGACGGCCATTTGTTGTATGACTGCCGCCGACCCGGCGATGATGCCGGCCTGCGGCCCGCCGAGGAGCTTGTCTCCTGAGAAGATGACGGTGGCGCCGGCTTCGAGGCTGTCTTGAACCAGCGGCTCGCCGGCCAATCCGTACGAGGTCAGGTCGATCAGCAAGCCGCTTCCGACGTCGTGTATCACCGGGATGTCCCGCGGTGCCATTGCCTGCACGAGTTCCGCCGTATCCGCTTCGGCGACGAACCCCGAGAGACGGAAATTCGACCGATGCACCTTCACGCAACATTTGGTGCGCGCGCTCAGCGCTTGCAAGTAGTCCTGGAGCCTGGTCCGGTTGGTCGTCCCGACCTCGACCAGGACGGTACCGCTCTTCTCGAGAATGGCAGGAATACGGAATGCGCCGCCGATCTCGATGAGTTCGCCGCGGCTCACGATGGTTTCACCCCCGTTGGCCACCGTGTTCAACGCGAGCACCAGAGCGGCGGCGGCGTTCGTTACGACGATGGCGTCTTCCGCTCCCGTCACTTCCCGCAGCAGATCGCGCACGTGCGTCTGTCGCGAACCGCGGTCGCCGGTTTCGAGGTCGTACTCCAAGTTGTTGTAGCCTGCGGTGCGAACCATCGCCTCGCGCGCGACTTCTGCCAGCGGTGCCCGCCCGAGGTTGGTGTGGAGGACGACGCCGGTGGCGTTGACGACTGGTGTGAGAGACGGCTTTTGCTTTCGTTCGAGTCTGCGCCGCACGTCCGTCATCCAGCTGTCACTGGGCGGCACGCCGCCGCGTTCCCGCGCGGAGTCGAGCGCTTCGCGAATCGCGCCGACCACAAGGTCACGCGGCGCGGAGTCGGTCAGCCCGTGTTGCTCCGCCTCTGCCAGAAGCTTGTGCACCGCAGGCAATGCGCTTCGCGAATCAGTCATGTGGAATCCGGCTCAACCGCCTCGGGGAGTACGAGAAACCGACCCGATTGCAGCAGGGCCCCGAGGAGATTGGAGACATTCCCATCGACCCAATATCGGGTGCCGGGTTGCAGGGGATCCACCATCATCAGCACCACGTCCGAGATCAACGCCGGGCGTTCCGCCAGCATGTACATGGCCCGCGTGCTGTCGGGGACTGCAATATCCGTCGTGTCGGGTTGGGCTTCGGGCGGTACGATGGTGTCGATGGCGGGCGGCTCCGGAGCTACCGCCGTATCGGCCACGGCTGCGGAATCCACACCGAGCGCGGCGAGGGAGTCTTGCAGCGCCGCTGCGGTGGAGTCCTCCGCGGCAATGCGGGCTGCCTCGCGGGCCTCCGCCTGCAGGGAGTCGTACACCGACCGTAGCAAGACGCGATCGATCGACGTGGCTGTCGAGTCGGGCAGTTGCAACACGCGAAACGCATCGACCGAGAGCGAGTTCGAATCTACCGCTTGGTTGAATCGGACGGATATGGCTTGGCTGTCCAATTGACTCACGGCGGTAACGCTCGGGCCGAGAGTGTCGTGGCGAAAGGTCCAGAAGTCTTGCACCGAGAAAGAACCACCAAATTGGACGGTGGCGGAGTCGTATGCCTCGCGCGCATCGAGCGTTTGGTTGTTGTTCGCATCGATGGATGCACGCACGTGGTAGGTCCCGTTTGGTAAGAATGCCAGCTCGAAATCCCCCAACGAGTCGGTGGTTCCGATGTACGTGAGCGAGTCCGGTAGGAGAATGGCCTCGATGAGGGCGCCGGTCGCCACCCGGCCGTCTTCCCAGTTTACGACCGAGCCGAACAGGCGAGTGTCGGGGATGGGGCCACCGGTGGAGAACACCACCGTATGCGTGCTGTCGCTACGGTTGTTGCGCAAGTCGGTCACTCCGGGCAGCACACTGACGATGTACACGACATTCGAATGCCATCCGTCGCGGGGCCGGACCGCGAGCCCGCGACGCTTCCACGACACGCGGATCTCCTCGTGCCGCGGGGAGACGGTCACGAGTTGCTCGATGTTTCGTTCGGTGATGACTTCGTCGAATCGAAACTCCACGTCGTCGTCGAAGTCGGGCAGCACCGCGCCGGAATCCGGCGTGATAGCGAGCAGCACCGGTGGATCGGGATCGGGAGGCCCGCCGGGTGGTGCTTGCATGCTTGCGCACGCCCCCACGAGGCCGACAGCGATGGCCCCCACTACCGGTCCGACCAGTTGTGGTGTGAGCGGAAGGTGGTTCATACCCTTCTGTCCTATGAACACCCCAGCGAGCGCCGCTTCGCCGCCAGGGTGTCGCGCCGCTCGCCCCACGCTTGTTCCTTTTGGCGCTCACGCTCCACTACTTCGGCTGGTGCACGGGTGGTGAAGTTCTCGTTCGCCAGCTTCGCCGTGACCGCCGCGAGTTGTTTCTCCAGTCGCTCCATCTCGCTCGCCAGTCTCACGCATTCGGCCTGAACGTCGATGGCGTCACCCAGTGGGACGAAGACGGCCGAACCGTCGGCCAGAACCGCGTGGGCTCCGACGGTTTCGTCAGCACCGCCAAACACCAACGCATCCAATTTTGCAAGCCGTTCGATCGTCCCGCGTTCTGCCTCGAACGCGTCGCGCGCTTCGCCGTCGGCGGGTTCGCAGAATGCGCGCACCGACGTTCCGGGCTTCACCCCGTACTCGGCACGGATCGACCGTATCGCGGTCACCAGGCTTTGCACTTGCCCGAAACGCGTTTCTGCCGTGGCGTCTATTAAGTCCATGTTGGGCACCGGCCACCTCGCGCCGGCCAGGAGCGGCTCACGTTCGCCGGGTAGAAAGCTCCACAGCTCTTCGGTGATGAAGGGCATCACGGGGTGAAGCAACCGTAACGTCGTCTCAAAAGACATGAGCAGCGTTGCCCGCGCGGCGTCGCCTTCGGGTGTCGGCGACTGGAGACGGGGTTTTGCCTGTTCCACATACCAGTCGGCCAACTCGTCCCATAGAAAGTGATAGACTCCGGTGGCCGCCTCGTTGAGGCGGCACGCGTCGAGGTGATCGGTGACCGTTCGCGTGATGCGCTGCAGCCTGGAGAGAATCCACCGGTCGGCAAGCTGATGGTGAGACCGATCCAAGTCACTAGATACGGGCGCCGACCCGTTCAGATTCGCGAGGAGCAAGCGCGCCACGTTCCACAGCTTGTTTCCAAAATGCCGCCCGGCTGCGAAAGTGGAGTCGAGGTCGTTCCGGTCCATGATGATGTCGGTGCCGGCCGCGGTACCCGCCACAGCCGTGTAGCGCAAGGCATCTGCTCCGTACCGCTTGACCACGTCGAGCGGATCGATGCCGTTCCCGCGCGACTTGCTGAACGCGTGATGCTGCGGATCGCGAACGATGCCGTTGAAGAACACGGTGTTGAACGGCGTTTCGCCCAAGAAGTGGTAGCCCGCCATGATCATGCGCGCGACCCAGAAGAAGATGATGTCGGCACCGGTGACCAGGGTATGCCCCGGGTAGAACTTCTTGAGGTCTTCGGTTTCTTCCGGCCACCCGAACGTGGCAAAGGGCCACAGCCACGAGGAGAACCACGTGTCGAGCACGTCCTCGTCTTGACGCAACGCACCGCCGCACGCGCCGCATGCTTGCGGCGTCCCCTCCGACACGGTGATTTCTTCACACCCCTCGCGTTCACAATACCAGACGGGGATACGATGGCCCCACCAGAGCTGGCGAGAGATGTTCCAGTCGCGAATGTTGGTCAACCAATTCTCGTACACCTTGCCCCAGCGCTCGGGGAGAAACCGCACCGCGCCGGTTCGATACGCTTCGAGCGCCGGCTCCGCCAGTGGCGCCATCCTGACGAACCACTGATCGGACAGGAGAGGTTCGACCACGGTGTGGCAGCGATAACACTGGCGCACGGCGTGCTGATACGGCTCCTGTTTCTCGAGTTGGCCGGCGTCTTCCAACTCTTGCACGATGCGCTTGCGCGCAACATCCCGACCCAGCCCGCGGAGCGCCGGCGGGACGCGATTGGTGTCGACCATGCGCGCGTCTTCGTCGATCACCACGGGCTGCCCGAGATCGCGTTCCAGCTCGTTGGCGATGTCGAAGTCGTTCGCGTCGTGGGCGGGCGTTACCTTGAGCATACCGGTACCGAAGTCTCGCTCCACCGCCGTGCTCACATCGATGGGAATCTCGATGTCGGTGAGGGGGATACGTGCCGTTCGTCCCCTCAATTCGGCGTACCGTTCGTCGTCGGGATGAAACACCAACGCCACGTCTCCGAACATCGTTTCGGGACGCGTTGTTGCGACGACGACGTGGCCCTCCTCACCCACGAGCTGGTATCGGATGTGGAACAACCGGCTCTCGCGATCGTGAAATCCTGCCTCTTCATCTGACAACGAGGTAAGGCAACGTGGGCACCAATGAATCACGCGATGTCCGCGATATATCAAACCCTCACGGTACAGCTGCACGAACACGCGCCGCACCGCTGCGGAGTAGTCGTCGTCCAGTGTAAATCGCGTTCGCGACCAGTCGCACGATGAGCCGATCGCCTTGAGTTGCTCGAGAATCGTCCCGCCCTTGTCGCGCACGTGTTCCCACACCCGTGCGACAAACGCCTCGCGTCCCAGCTCCTGCCGCGTCTTACCTTCTGCCGCTACGGCACGCTCCACGACGTTTTGCGTTGCGATGCCGGCATGGTCGGTACCGGGCAGCCACAAGGCTTCGCGGCCGCGCATCCGCTCGAACCGGATGAACACATCCTGCAGCGTGTTGTTGAGGCCGTGTCCCATGTGAAGGACGTCCGTCACGTTGGGTGGGGGGATGACGATCACATACGGCTCGCGGTCGGACGTCCGATCGGCGGCAAATACGCCGGCATCCAGCCACCGTTGATACACGGTGGACTCGATCGCTGCCGGATCGTATTGGGGGGCGAGCTGTGTGGTCGCCATCTAACTCCAGTGGTTCGTGTAACGAACGAGGAGGGAGGACGGGAAGGCCGGTCGTGCCCGATCGGCGAAACCCATTCCGCCCTCCTCCTCCGCCCTACGGGGAAACTGCCGTCTCGCCGTTCGTGTCGGTTCCCTCGACGAGGACGCGATTCACCACCACGGCCGATCGTACGACACCTCGTGCCAGCTCACCGGCGAGTTCACGCGTGCGCTGGTCCGGTGCGATGCCGGTGATTTCGATCAGTCCTCCACCCAGCGAGTGCACTTCCAGATTCAACCCTCTCGTCGCCGGGTTGCTCTCCAGCATGGCGAGAAGATCGTTCTCGGTGCGCTCCGGCTCTTCGTCCGGGCCGTCTTCGCTGCTCTCCTCGTCCGACCGAAAGCGGTGGACGACGCTCCGGACGCGATTGGCGTCCACGTCACCCAGGAGACTGCCGCCCACGAGCCCCACCAACAGGCCCGCCCCGAATCCGAGCGCTCCGACGAGCGCGATGCCCAACGTGTCGTCGTTTTCTCCGTGGTGATGCCGCAAAGCCCCTCCCATGGGTCGTGGGTACATGGTAAACTTCATTCTCCTAAGAATGTACGAACCCTGCACCTTAATCAACGTATGGTTTCCTCGAGTTCCATCAGACAACCGAACCGCTCCGTCACGCCGGTCCGTCGGCCGGGGAACGGGATGGTTTGCGTGAGCGGATGTGCCGGCGCGCGCCGATTCCGCGCCGTCTGGTTCCGACCGTGAGCGACATGATTTCTGTCGAGCTTCCAGACGGATCGGTCCGTGAGGTCGAGGCGGGCTCCACGGCCTATCAAATTGCGGAGAGCATAGGTCCAGGTCTCGCCCGTGCGGCGCTCGCGGCGAAGGTCGACGGGGAGGTTCAGGACCTCGCCCGACCACTCGAGCGAAGTACCAAGCTGGAGATTCTCACCGACCGCCAACCCGAAGCGTTGGCCGTGCTGCGGCACTCGGCCGCCCACGTGCTTGCGACCGCCGTCCGCCAGCTGTACCCGGATGCGCAAATCGGCTTCGGCCCCGCGATCGAGGACGGCTTCTACTACGACTTCGACGTCGATACGCCGTTTACGCCGAGCGATCTCGAGGCCATCGAGTCGCAGATGCAGAAGGTGGTAAAACAGGACTACCCGTTTGTGCGTGAAGTGGTCGAGCCGGATGAGGCCGAGGCACGGTTCCAAGACGATCCGCTCAAACTCGAACGGTTGCGCGAATTCGGGACGGAAGAAGTCATTACGGTCTACACGGACGGGCCATTTGTGGATCTCTGTCTCGGTCCCCACATCAGGACGACCGGACAGCTCAAACACTTCAAGTTGCTTCACACGGCCGGAGCGTATTGGCGCGGCGACGAGCGACGCCAGATGCTGCAGCGCATCTATGGAACGGCGTGGTTCAAGAAAAAGGATCTCGATCAGTATCTGGTGCGGCTCGAGGAAGCACGCAAGCGAGACCACCGCGTCATCGGCAAGCAGCTGGACTTGTACAGCATTCAGGACGACGTGGGAGCCGGCCAAATCCTGTGGCACCCGCGGGGGGCGACGTTGCAGTTCGAGTTGCGGCGCTTTATCGAAGACGAGATCATGCGTCGGGGCTACGAACTCGTCTACACGCCTCACGTGACGCGAGAGCAATTGTTCGTTCGCTCCGGACACATACCGCTGTACGAAGACAACCAGTTTCCCGCCATGGCGGCAGCCTCCGGTGATGCCGACGACGTGCGATACCGGATCAAACCGATGAACTGCCCCATGCACGCCCTGGTGTACGCGTCGAGGCAGCGGTCGTATCGGGAATTACCGGTGCGACTGGCAGAGATCGCCACCGTCTATCGCAACGAGCGGTCGGGTGCGCTCCACGGCCTGTTGCGGGTGCGCGGCCTCACCATGGACGATGCGCACGTCTTTTGCCGGGAGGACCAGATCGAGGACGAGATCTACGACATGATCGACACCGTCGATGTGGTCATGAACACCTTTGGTCTCGAGTACCGACTCGACTTCGCAACCCGACCGGACAAGAAGATCGGCGCCGACGAGGCGTGGGACGTGGCCGAACGCGCGCTCGAGGGAGCCCTCAAGCGAAGAGGCCTGTCATACGGGATCGACGAAGGCGGCGGGGCGTTCTACGGTCCCAAGATCGACATCAAGGTCCGCGACGCCATCGGCCGGGAATGGCAAGGAGCCACGATCCAACTCGACTACCAGCTTCCGGAGCGTTTCGAGTTGGAGTACGTCGGTTCGGACAACAAACCGCATCGACCGGTGATGATTCATCGAGCGATTCTCGGCACGATAGAGCGTTTCGTGGGCATGCTCATCGAGCACTTTGCCGGCGCATTCCCGGTGTGGATCTCGCCGGAGCAGGTCCGGGTGATCCCGATTACCGATGCCCTCGACGACGCGGCGGCAAGTATAAACAAGCAGCTCCGCGGAGCCGGCATTCGGTCCAGCCTAGACGACCGCAGCGAGACGTTGAACTACCGGATTCGCGACGGCGAGATCATGAAGGTCCCTTTCATGGCGATCGTCGGAAAACGCGAAGCCGAGAACGGCACCGTGGCCGTCCGCGTGCGAGGGGCCGGGAAGAAGCAGGAGGTGATGCCGGTCGCGGCCTTTCTCGAGCGCGTGCGGCAGCAAATCCGAGAACGCTCGATCTCCCCGACAGGTTGAGGGGGTAGGGTCCATCCGGTTATGCTTGAGCGCCGACCCCCATGGGCCGGAACTCGCTTTTCGTTCCTATGAGCCAGGTGAGTCGTGTCGAACAGTGAAAAATCACCGGTCCTCCTGAGCGCCACGAGGACCCCAATAGGCCGCTATTTGGGCGGATTAGCTGGGTTGCAGGCGACCGAGATCGGCGCCGTGGCTGTCCGCGAGGCGGTTCGGCGGGCCGGCGTCGACCCCGGCGCCGTGGAAGAAGTGATCTTGGGCAACGCGCTTCAGGGTGGGGAGGGCCAGGGCCCGGCGCGACAGGCTGCCATGGGAGGGGGGATTCCCAGTAGCGTCCCGGCGGTGACGATCAACAAGGTTTGCGGGTCCGGTCTGAAGGCCGTCATGCTGGCGTCGCAGGCGATCCGCGCAGGTGATGCGCAGTGCGTCGTTGCCGGCGGGATGGAGTCGATGTCCAACGCTCCACACTACCTGTGGGGTTTGCGTTCGGGCGTCAAGCTCGGACACCAGCAAGTGAAGGACGGCCTCGTCCACGACGGATTGTGGTGCTCGTTTGGCGAATGCCACATGGGCAGCCACGCCGAGTATACGGCCACCAAGGCCGGCATCAGCCGGGCCGAACAGGACGAATTCGCCCTGCGCAGCCACCAGAAGGCGGTGGCGGCAATGGAAGCTTGCCGCTTTGCGAACGAGATCGTGCCCGTCGAGGTGCCGGGCCGCAAGGGAGTCACGGTGGTGGATAGGGATGAATCCCCCCGTAAGGAGACGTCGTTGGAGGCGCTCGCACAGTTGAAACCGGCGTTCCAGAAGGATGGGAGCGTGACTGCGGGAAACGCGCCGGGCTTGAACGACGGCGCCAGCGCGCTGGTCGTGGCGTCGGAGGCGTTCGCGAGGGCGCACGGCTTGGAGATCATGGCTCGTGTGACAGCCTATGCCACCGGCGGTGGAGAACCGAGGGATCTGTTTTTTGCGCCGATACAAGCGGTCCGGAACCTCATGGCGAAAGCCGGCAGCCAAATCGACGATTACGATCTGATCGAGGCGAACGAAGCGTTCGCCGTTCAGGCGCTTGCCGACGGTAAAGCGCTGGGTTGGGACTGGGATCGCGTCAACGTGAACGGCGGCGCCATTGCGTTGGGACACCCCATTGGAGCCAGCGGGGCGCGGGTGCTGACCACCTTGCTGTATGCGATGCAAGACCGGGGTGCGGCGACCGGTCTCGCCACGCTGTGTTTGGGTGGTGGTAACGCGGTCGCGCTGAGCGTGGAGCAATAGGAATGACTACAGTCTCGACGGCTACTTCGATGGTGGCCCCCCCCCGCTCCCTCACCCTTCGGCGGGCGGTTGCCGTCGTCGCCGGCGCGCTGCTGGTGGCGCTGGCCGCACAGGTGGCCGTTCCGCTGCCGGGAACGCCGGTGCCGATCACATTCCAGGTTCCGGCGGTGCTGTTGGTCGGTGGGCTGTTGGGCCCGCGGCTCGGCGCGGCCAGCCTGGTGTTGTACCTCGCGATGGGCATCGGTGGCCTGCCGGTATTCGCACCGGCAGGCCCACCGGGTTTCGCCCGGCTGCTGGGGCCCACCGGCGGTTATTTGCTCGCCATGCCGCTTGCGGCGGGCCTCACCGGCCTGCTCGCGGCCGGGGGACGCTCCTGGGGTAGGGTCGCGCTGGGCGTGGTCGTCGGCGTGGTCGTGATCCACGTGGGGGGAGTTGCGCAACTCGGCGCGTTGGGGCTGGACATGTCCGATGCGATGCGGCTCGGCTCGCTACCGTTTTGGGCGGGTGACGTGCTCAAGTTGACATTCGCTGGGCTGCTCATTCATAAATTTGGTCGGCGACTCAAAGCGCTCCGATGAGAGCGCTTTTTTGTGACCGGTATTTCGGTTGCCGATGACCGATGTGAAACGAGCGGCGGTGGTGGGCGCCGGAACGATGGGCAACGGGATCGCCCACGTGTTGGCGCAGTCGGGGTGTGCCGTGCAGCTTGTCGACGTGTCGGATGACCTGCTCGCCTGCGCGTTGGCGACCATTCGAGGCAACATGGATCGCCAAGTGGAGAAACAAAAAATGACCCCACCGGAGCGCGAGGCGGCGCTGGGTCGCATCACCACCTCTACCGACCTCGCGGCGGTGAATGGTGCCGAACTCGTGGTGGAGGCCGCCACCGAGACTCCGGAGGTGAAGTTCCAGCTTTTTGCGGATATCGACCGAACGGCGAGCAACGGCGCCATCCTTGCCACGAACACTTCGTCCATTTCGATCACCGAGATCGGCGCGAGAACGGAACGGCCCGAGCGAGTGATCGGAATGCACTTCATGAATCCGGTGCCGGTGATGCCGTTGGTCGAAGTCATCCGTGGCTTGCAAACGGCGGATGAAACGGTTGAGACCGTCTTCGAGCTCGCCAAGTCGCTGGGAAAGACGCCCGTCGAAGTCAACGACTACCCGGGTTTCGTATCGAACCGCTTGCTCATGCCCATGATCAACGAGGCGTGCTTTTGCGTGTTGGAAGGGGTAGCCGAACCGGAGGCCATCGATGCCGTGATGAAGTTGGGGATGGGTCATCCCATGGGACCGCTGACGCTGGCGGACCTTATTGGCCTCGATGTGTGCCTCAGCATCATGGAAGTACTGCACGCGGGGCTCGGCGAGGACAAGTACCGTCCGTGTCCGCTCCTCCGCAAGATGGTTGGTGCCGGTCGGTTGGGAAGAAAGACCGGACGTGGATTTTATGACTATGGTTGACATGATAGCCGATCCGTTGGATGAGCAGCGCAAGGAGTTCGTCCAGCTCGCGCGCGAATTTGCGGAGAAAGAGATCGCACCGTACGCGGCCGAGTGGGATCGGCGAAAGGAATTTCCGCGGGAGGTCATCCGCCGGTTGGGCGAGCTGGGTTTTCTCGGACTGCTGGTATCCGAGGATCTTGGCGGGCTGGGGCTGGATGCGCTCACCTATCTCATGATGATGGAGGAGATTGCCGCGGCGGACGCGAGCGTCTCGATCACGTTGAGTGTCCACAATTCGCTCCCGTCGTACGTTTTGCAGCGCTATGGCACGCCGGAGCAACACGAGCGCTGGCTCAAACCGATGGCTCGTGGGGAGTTGCTCGCCGCATTTTGCGTGTCGGAGCCGGATAGCGGATCGGACCTCGCGAGTGTTTCGACGACGGCCACCCGAACGGAATCGACCTGGGTGATCAACGGCACCAAGGCATGGGTAACGAATGGTGGTGTCGCGGACGTGCTGCTGATTTTGGTGCGCACATCGAAACAAGCGGAGAAGCCATCTCGCGGGCTGTCTTTCTTCATCGTTCCGGCGGACGCTGATGGGGTGCAAGCTTCCAAACCGGAAGACAAGATGGGACTCCGCAGCTCGCGCACCACACAGATTGTGCTTGACGACGTGCGCTTGGGGGCGGATTGTTTGATCGGCCAAGAAGGGATGGGGTTTCGCTACGCGATGGAGGGGTTGGATCGCGGCCGATTGAGCGTGGCCGCCCAGGCCGTCGGCATTGCCCGTGCGGCGCTCGACCATGCGCGGCGTTATGCCGCCGAGAGAAAACAGTTCAACAAACCGATCAAGGACTTTCAGGGCGTGAGCTTCATGTTGGCAGACATGGCAACGCGGCTCGCCGCGGCGCGATCGTTGGTGCACGACACGGCTCGCGCGGAGGAACGAGGAGAAGGAATTACGCAACGCGCCAGCATGGCCAAGCTGTTTGCCTCGGAGACGGCAATGTTTGTTGCGAATCACGCTGTGCAGATTTTCGGGGGGTACGGGTACATGAAGGACTATCCTGTGGAGCGGTTGCTGCGTGATGCGAAGGTGACCGAGATTTACGAGGGGACCAGCGAGATCCAACGCGTGATCATTGGCCGAGGGCTCTTCTCTGAAACCGACCAGCGACGGGGTTGATCGAGTGTGCTTTGAGCGGATGAGCGTGGACCAACACGAACAAGTCAGTTTCGTGTACGATCCCGACACAGGGTACCGCGGGATCATTGCCATTCACAGTACGATTCTCGGCCCGGCGCTCGGCGGCACGCGGTTTTGGAATTATGCCAGCGAGGACGAGGCGTTGACCGACGTGCTGCGACTCTCGCGTGGTATGACGTACAAGGCGGCCATCGCCGGACTCGATCTCGGGGGCGGCAAGAGCGTCATCGTAGGCGACAACAAGACGATGGATCGGGAGCGGATCCTTCGCGCACACGGCCGACACGTCGAGGCCATGGGTGGCCGGTATATCACTGCGGAGGATGTCGGCACGTCGATGAGCGACATGGAATTCGTCCGCCAAGAGACGGATCATGTGGTCGGACTGAAGGGGCGCTCGGGAGATCCGTCTCCGGTGACGGCCTTCGGTGTGTACCGCGGTATGAAAGCGTGCGCTCAGTTCAGGTACGGCGACGATTCGCTCGTCGGCAAGATCGTGGCCGTGCAGGGGGTTGGCCATGTCGGGTATTGCCTGTGCAAGCTGTTGCACGAAGAAGGTGCTACGCTCGTCGTGGCGGACATCGATCATGAGAAGGTCGATCGAGTGGTGAAGGAGTTCGGTGCGAAGGCTATTCGAGATGATGAGATCTACGGGGTTGCCGCGGACATCTTCGCACCGTGTGCGCTTGGTGCCGTGATCAACGACGACTCGCTGAAAGTGCTCAAGGTCGATATTGTGGCGGGCGGGGCAAACAACCAGCTCGCCGAAGATCGCCACGGTGACGCCCTCGACGCGCGTGGCGTGATTTATGCGCCGGACTATGTCAACAACGGCGGGGGCCTGATCAACGTGAATGCGGAGCTGGCGGGGTGGACGCTCGAACAGGCCCATCAGAAAACGTCGGAGATCTACGGAACGGTCTTGGGCGTTCTGGAAATCGCACGCGACGAGGGTATTCCTTCATACAGAGCCGCACGCCGTCTCGCCCGTCGCCGGTTGGAGGACGTGAAGCAAAAAGCGGGAACCCCACGCAAATCACGTAAGCTGGTGAAGAGCGGTAGGGGTGTCTAATCCGGTTGCGGGAGCGGTCCGATGACCGAGAGAGTGCCGATCGGTTCCGACCACGCGGGGTACGATCTGAAGGAACGCCTCAAGGCCGAACTCGAGGAGTTGGGTTTCGAGCCGGTCGATGTGGGAACGCACTCCGCCGAGTCCGTGGATTATTCCGATTATGCAAAGCGCGTGGCATCGGAGGTGGCCAACGGGTCGGTGGCGCGCGGTGTGCTGATGTGTGGCACGGGACTGGGAATGTCGTACACCGCCAACCGGTTTCCTGGTGTGCGCGCGGCGCTGGCGTGGACGCCGGAGATTGCCGAGTTGTCACGGCGGCACAACGATGCCAACGTATTGGTGCTTCCGGCCCGCTTTATCGAACCAGCGCAGGGAATCGAGATCCTGCGACGCTGGCTGGAGGCGCCGTTCGATGGCGGCCGCCACGAGCGGCGTGTTGCGAAGATCGAGGGTGACACATGACCTTGACGGATCGCCTCGAAGATTTGGATCCGCAGATCTTTGAACTCATCCAGCGCGAAACCGAGAGGCAGGAGAGCGGACTCGAGCTCATTGCCAGCGAAAACGTCGCCTCTCGCGCCGTGATGGAAGCGACGGGCTCTCCGCTTACCAACAAGTACGCGGAAGGGTACCCGGGTAAACGTTACTACGGTGGGTGCGAAGTCGTCGATGAGGTGGAGCGGCTCGCGATCAGCCGCGTGCTGAGCTTGTTTGGGGCCGACCATGCCAATGTCCAACCGCACAGTGGCGCGCAAGCCAATATGGGTGCGTATCTCGCGGTGCTGAAGCGGGGTGACAAGCTGATGGGGATGTCGTTACCGCACGGCGGGCACCTCACCCACGGCTCGAAGGTAAACCACAGCGGACAGATCTTCGATTCGGTTCAGTACGGGGTCGATGAAACGACGGGCTTGATCGATCTGGACCGGGTGCGCGACATCGCGTTGCAGGAGCGCCCGAAGCTCGTGGTGGCCGGGGCGAGCGCCTATCCGCGGATTATCGACTTCGCCGGGTTTGCGCAAATCGCGCACGAGATCGACGCCACGTTCCTCGTGGACATGGCGCATGTCGCAGGGTTGGTGGCAACGGGTCATTACCCGAATCCGGTGGACCACGCCGACATCGTCACCAGCACGACCCACAAGACGCTGCGAGGCCCGCGGGGCGGATTTATTCTCTGCCGCCAGGAATTGGCGAAGGCGGTCGACAAGAGCATATTCCCCGGAGGGCAAGGCGGGCCGTTGGAGCATGTGATTGCCGCCAAAGCGGTGGGGTTTTGGGAGGCGCAGCAACCCAGTTTCAAGGAATATGCTGGGCAGGTGATTCGAAATGCCGCAAAGCTCGGCGAAACCCTGCTCGATCGGGGCTACGACCTGGTGACGGGCGGCACGGATACCCACCTCATATTGGTCGATCTGCAGTCGAAGGCCTACACCGGCAAGGACGCGGAAGAAGCGCTCGGGCGGGTGGGTATCCACATCAACAAGAACACGGTGCCCGGCGATCCGCGCTCGCCGTTCGTGACCAGCGGGATGCGCATCGGGACGCCGGCGGTGACGGCCCGCGGGATGGAGGAAGACGAGATGGTGAAGATCGCCGATTTCATAGATCGTGTGTTGGTATCACCAGACGACGCGACGATCGCAAGCGTCGCGGCCGAGGTGTGCGACCTCGCCGAGGGTTTCCCGCTCTACGCTGCCGCGCCGACTCCCTGATTCCCTCTTGCCAACCCCTCCCCCCGACCCCCACCTTTGACGTGTGAGTGATCTACAGTTGGCTGACGACATCCTGGAGCGCATCCGAGGCTTGGATGGGCGTTACCACGAGCGGGCATATCTGTTCGTGCTGGCGGCGTTGGAGTACGGCCAGCAGCGGCGTGCGGAACGCGGCCACATGTCGGGTCGAGAATTGGCGTGGGCCTGTCGTGATTTTGCCGTCGAGCAGTTTGGACTCACCGCGCGGACCGTCATGACGCACTGGGGATTACACGGCACGGAAGACATCGGTCGCATTGTATTCATTTTGATCGAGATCGGTCTCTTCATGAAAGACGAGTCGGATCAGATCACGGATTTCGATGCCGTCTTCCACTTTGCCGAGGCGTTCGACCGGTCGTATCCATGGGCCGGAGTGTCACAAGTCCAGAACTGAGCGAGATACGGCCAACTGGAAAGCTCCTCAGTTCCAGGAATGAAGGGGGTGGACATGATCGAAGGCAGAGACTGGCCAGACTGCAAAAAATGCGGAGAGGGTTTGTTGATTCCGCTTTCCGATTATGGACGCGATGGTGCGTCTATCATGTTCAAAGCATGGGTGTGCTCGAATCCAGGTTGCGGATTCAATATCCGCATCGACAACGGTGAAATATCCCTCGGGCGAACGATCGGACAGAGCAACAAATAAGTAGCATCCGCGCTCCCGCGGTTGCGGGACAGTTTTACCCGCGAGACCCAGAAGCCCTGCGGAGTCTCGTAGAGGGCCAGTTGGCTGACGTGCATGCGACGGCGGCCCCCGCCCCCGCCCCCGCCCCCGTCTCTGCCCCCGCAACTGCGGCAATCGTGCCACACGCGGGTCTCGTCTACTCCGGTGCGTGTGCCGCCGAAGTCTTCAAGCGCATCCAGCTCGCACACACCGTGGTCATTCTGGCCCCCAACCATACGGGGACGGTCACGGCGCCTGGGGGCGCTAGCGCTTGGACCAAGGGCGCCTTTCGCATGCCGCTGGGCGACGTACCGGTGGATGAGCATTTCGCGGCGAAGTTGTGCGAGGCCTGTGATCTGGTGTCGCACGACCCGGCCGCGCACCAGCGCGAACACGCCATCGAGGTCGAGCTTCCCTTCCTCGCGCTTCTCGCGCCGCGGTCCGCGATCGTGCCCATCGTGCTCGCCTGGGACGATTGGGATCGCTGCCGTGCGCTTGCGGAAGCGATCGCGACCGTCGTGAGGGACTGGCCCGAACCCGTCAGCTTGCTCGCGTCGTCCGACATGACTCACTTCGAGAGCGCCGACGTGGCCGCTCGCAAGGATCGCGTGGCGCTCGACCACGTGCAACGCCTCGATGGCCAGGGGTTGCTCGCGGCCTGCCGCAGAGAGGCGATTACCATGTGCGGGCGTGCCCCGGCGGCCACGGTACTCGAAGCCGCCCGGCTGCTCGGGAGCACCGAGGGCTCGGTGGTGGATTACCGCCACAGCGGTTGGGTGACCGGCGACAATTCCCAAGTTGTGGCCTATGCCGGCGTCGTCATCCGGTGACCACGAGCGTTCCAGAGGCGTTGTGAACGATTTCCTCCCGATTCCCGTGCTCGACGCGAGGCAAGCCGCGGAGTGGGACGCGTTGTCCATCGAACGCGGCGTCCCGTCGA
>JADFPO010000175.1 GCA_022562295.1 Gemmatimonadota bacterium | reverse complement strand
TTACGGGCATCACCTGCGCGAGCGGCCGAGGTGGGCGCTTGACTATAGCTCTGAGTCGGCAAGCCTGTGATGTCTAACGCACAATCGGCACGTCTGTTGGCATGCGGCCCGCTGACCAAGGGGCGCCACATGGATCGACATGGATCCCGTTGAACGACAGAAGATCGCAGCTCTCACTGTACACCTAGCCACGCGGATCCAAGCAGCAGTGGGCGACTCGTGGCCAGCGCGCCGCGATACAGCGAAGGAGCTTATTCAAAGTGTATACGAGACTTGGTGGAATGTTCACGCGCGGGACCCAAACGCTTACGGGCGCGACCTCAACCGCCTGAACACACTCACGGGATGGGCGGGGCCCCACGCACAGGTTGCCTATTGGCAACCGTCTCGCGGCAACGCTGTACTGATGCCGCCAAAGTTCTTCTGTGGTGATCCGAGCTCGCTTGAGGAGTCATTCGTTGCATCGATGTCGCTCAACCATGCTGTCCTGCCGTCAACGAACACGTCGTTCGCGCAGGAGCTCATGGACCAGCAGGGGGCAGCGGCGGCGCTCGCTGCCCATGCGGAGTACTTCACTCGGCCATACGCATACGCCAAGTTCTTCCGGCCACGTGCCCACGTTCTGCATGCGTACGCCTCCGCGATCGGCGTTCGCCAGTTACCTCCAGTGGCAAACTGGACAGCCATCAACCGTCGTTGCTCCTTGTACATCGAGGCGTTTCCAACCAGGTCACCGAAGTTTGCACTCCCTCCCCTCGGCCCGGCGCCAGCCGCACTCCAATCGAGTGTCTTCGTATGCGCGCTGAACGCAATTGTGCACGATATCGTCCTGCGACTCTTGCGGCCCCGGTGTGTGCTGCTCGCTGGGAAAGCGAGTTGGCACGCTTGGCCAGAAGCCGGGTCAACGGTCGGTGCCGATACTGGCCATTTGGTCAGAGTGGCCGGTAAACATAAGTGCGGAGTATATCGGGACCAGGTTACGAGTGCGGTCCACGGGGGGGCCGTTACGGTGGTGCGGAGCAATTTTCTGTGCACAGTATATGGGCCGAACTCAAACGACGAACTTCAGCGGCTTGGTCGGGACGTGCTCACCTAGTCAAGGAGTTGGCTAGCAACGCATTCCACCTGACCCTGACGCGATGCGAAGCCGCCAGCTTGTCGGGAGGTACATCATATATGGAAACGGGATCTGCGATCCGTGTGGACGTGGTGTGTCCACAATCATGGAGCTTGACAAATGCGGCCACATAGTAGGCGGCAGCCATGTTGACGTTGCTCGTTGGCTACGCGCTGGGCACAGCGCAGATTCTCGCGATCGCATGGGTCCGTCGCCGGGTCCGCCATCGAGGCGATCTCCGGGTTCTGCGGGCGGAACTCCGGCGCGTCGCCACTTACAATGGCACGTTCGACTTTGGCGACGAGACCGCGCTAGAAAGGCAGACAATCCCGCGGCCGCCATCGGTCAGTCCGCGGTTCGCTGATTTTCTAACTCAGACAGACTTCTACCTCACGGACGAAAATGACCAGTCTGTGACACAGGAAGGATTACTCGGGATACTTGACGGCTGCGCGATGTTCCGAGACACGATTGACATGTTTGAGCAAGACGTCGCAGAGTACCGCAGCACAAACGATCCGGCGCGATGTGCCCAACTAATTGAGGACATGCGTGGTAGAGGACGTGATTACGATCACCGATTGCAGACGTTCATGCCCCTGGTGCAGACGTTCCTAGAGGACATTGAGGAGCGACTGAGCAACGCTTCAACTTGGCGTCAGCTGAATCGACCCCTCGGCCGCCTGCCAAAGGCGAAAGCTGATGACAGCCGCAAACGGTAACAGCGGAGACGCGTGGTTTACGTGCCGCCTAACCGGCGATGCACCTGACGGGCGTTCAACGGGGACGTGGGTAGTAAAATAGTCTGGGGGACAAGTTCTACGAGCACGCGCGCGGCGGCAGCGCGCATCTTCACTCGCCGCGAGCGACCCCCTGAACCCCATTCAGGTTGCGGGGAGGACTAGGTACGACAACTTGTAGCATTTACGCGGTGTTTTGCGCATCGGGGTCGTACATCGGAGTCGCGTGGTGGCCAGGAAGTCGTACGAAACTCACAACAAAACTCACAACACGGGCGCGCGTCTACTCACACCGCTTTGCCGTAGCCGAATGGCTCAAAGGCACGTGCCCGGAGTGCGGAGCGGGTTGAAGCCGGGGTAGAACAACCGTAACCATTCGTGTCTATCCGTTACTTCTTCAACGCCTTAGGACAGGGAACGAACCCGGCCCTTTCCGGTTTAGCACGTTTGGTTACGGATGGTACGGGCACAATCTGGGCACAGTGGAGATTAGTTCCCCACCTTCGCCTTCAACTCCTCGAAGAAGTTCTCGACCACGATCAAATCGGTGGCCTCCGCCGCCGCCTCTATCCGCCCAGCCTTTCGAGTTCCGTCGCGAACCATTCCGCATCACCACGCAAGCCGCGCTTGAACCGGAGCCGCACGCGGCCGTGCTTCACCGTTGGCAAGCCGTCCATCGTTTTCATGTCCCTGCCCTGGATCGCGATCTCGGCGCTGAACACTCCTCGCTTGAAGCGCACGGACGATATCGTATCGAACGGAAGGCTGACTTCCTTGACCTCCGACTCTACAAGGCCAAAGAAGGCAGCCTTCGTTTGGAACTCGATGACAACGCGGTCGCTCTCGAGCCGAATGAGACCCTCACCCACCGTGGCAAATGCTTCGGGATCGTAGAATTTGAACGGCAGCGTCGGCAAAACCTCTGTCCCAACCATTTCGCCGCCGTCATCATCGATCACTTCCACGTCCGCCGTCGGGACGTTGACGATCGCGGGCACCTGCGACGCCGGATCGAACTCCTCGTCCCGGACTGCGAGGAGCAGCGTGTACTCCAGGCCGGCGGCGTACTCGTTGCCGATCGCGATCTCCGCTCCCACGGCGGCACCGCGGAGCTTCTGTTCGATGATCTCGCTCAAGCGCCGGAGGTCATCTGCCGAACCGTGAATGCTCTCGTCATCGATACCGGCCCGTTCCCAGATCCGGATGTAGAAATCGTTGAACGGACCGACTACCAACGCCGCGGGTTCGGTCTCGCCGCTGGCTTTGTCCGCCTGCGAGGCGAGCATGCGTACGATCGTACGCAATCCTGAAACGGAGCCAACCAGTCGCCACACGCGGTGCGCCTGGTCGGGCTCGTGGTAGAACCCGAGGGCCCGCCACTCCTCACCTGTGTCGGGGCGGTACTCTCGTGTGTTCTTCGTATCGGTCATGCCTGTCGCAAATCTGTCTCCGCTACCTAGCGTGGCACTACTGCAATCTCGGTGGTTGGTTGCGACCTGTCCAATGCCTGCCCCCAAGGCCCGTCAGCCCAAGGGGCCGGCGGCGGTCGCGGCGGCCTGACGGCCGGAATATCGTGGCCACCTCACGCGCCATCCGTTGGGGATGGCCGCTACGAGATAGAATGTCTTCATCCTTCCTCCAGTACCGGACCGCTCTCCCATCGTTCGCGCCAGGCCGTCTCGAACCGGTGAATGAGCGCGGGATAAATCAGGTGCCGACGGAACGGATCGATCAGTGCCATGTAGAACTGAGTAAACCGGTTGACCGGCTTGACGTAGATCGCCCAGTACATCGTGTGTTCGCTCCCGGCCGACTCGAGTGCGAAGAGGAGGAATGCGTGCACCGTGCGGTTGATGATCTCACCCAGCGCCTCATGCTCGAAGGTGTAGACAGACTTCCAAAAGCCGCGCTGCGAGCCCGGCTCGTCGAACGATCGCGCGCGGTCCTCCTCAGAGAGCCGGTGAACGTAGGAACACCGACACGCGGTTGGGTCTTCGCGATCCCAACCGAACACGCGCCCCAACGCGGTGCGCAGCGCGAATAGCAGACGCGCGGATCGGGTGATTCGCGAGGCGTCCATCTGGACGAACAGCTCGATCACGTCTCGCACCGTCACGCCCGGACCGCCACCGCGGAGCCGGAAGCGCCACACGTCGTGCAACGGAACGTCCGCGAGGAACTCGTGCACACGGAGCGGGAGCGCGCGGAAATCGGCCGGGTCGACCCGTGCGCTCCGGTCAGCGCGTTTCATCGATCACTCGGCGCCATACAAGAAGTGCACCCATCCCGGTGCAATCGAATCAGAACGTGAGGATGCGGGATCGATGGATGGATAGGTCAGCAGCGATCTTGGGCTGGTTGGCAGTGGCGCTAGCGGGATGTCACGCTCCGACCGAGTCACTCGAACCGGAGGCGAGCGCGTGTACGGAAGCCACCGAGAGGTGGATCTGCAGTGGGAGAGTGGATTACCATGCTCCCTGCAAGCAGTTGCGGCACCCACGCTACTCGACGATCGTAAAGACCTCGCGCCGACCGGACGCGAGCAGGACTGCGAATTTTTGATACCACTTACCCCACTCCTCCGCACCCAGCATGTTTTGTAGCCCCTTTTCGAAGTCTGTGAGGCTCTCGAAGCTGATTTCCACCACAAAAGTGTAGAAGGGTCGAAGACAACACCCACCGTGGGGTGAGCGACTGGCTGGGCGCGTTCACAAACTTGAGGCTCACGGATTGGCCTCGGTCCCGCGTGCCTCGGCCAGGTAGACCGTCGCCATGCCGCCTTCGCCCAAGTGGCGTTCGATCTTGTAGCGGTCGGCGAGGGCGGTGGAGAGCGGGGCGGTGATTTCAGTCATGGTTTAGAAGACGATCGAAGACGGTCGAGGACGATCAAGGACGGTCGAAGACGTTTTGATTGCAGATTTCAGATCGGCGATCGGCGATCGCAAATTGGGACCGCCGTCAAATCGCCAATCTGCAATCGTCAATCTGCAATCTGAAATCATTCGTTCCCCCGCTCGCAGCTCGTAGCCCGCAGCTCAATTCCCCACCATCGCCCTCCGTCCCCCGAAGTCACTGCAACGTCAGCAGCCAGAGATCCGCCTGATTGACCCGCCGCGAGTAATACATCTTGCGGCCGTCGGGCGTCAGGCGCGGTGGGCCGAGGACATCCCAGGTCGCGCTATAGATGTCCCGGACCTCTTTCGATTCCCGATCGATGACGAAGAACTTTTTCCCCCCTGACACGAACAGAAGATGCCGGCCGTCCGGTAGCCAAACCGGCCACTGACCGAAGTCCGTCAGCCGCTCGTACGTGCGGGTGCGGAACGCGTAGACGACGATGCCGACGTCTTTGTAGCCGATGTCGCCGGCCAAGTACTCCCCGTCCGGCGACCAAGCGTGCGGGATGAAGGGCGTGAGCGCCGGTTCGGGGTCGGGCAGTCGGTCGGGCGTCCCTGAAGCCGTTGGGTGAGCGGGATCGAAGAGGAACGTGCGCGGGTCCTGACCGGCGTCCTGACCGGCGTTAGGTCTTCCCACCATCCGCGATCCATCGGGAGACCAGACGGGGACCGCTGAGGCACCGCTGGTGAGTTGCGTGAGCTCGCTCCCGTCGGCGCGAATCTTCCAGATATCGGCCGGTCCGCCGCGGTCAGAGAAGAACGCCAGCCAGTCCCCGTCGGGTGACCAACGCGGCACACGGTCGATGGCGTCGTCGCCCGTCAGCTGCCTCAATTCCGTACCGTCAGCGCGTATCACGTAGACGTCTCCCTCCGGTGCGACGAGCGAGTAGAACGCAACCCACTCTCCGTCGGGCGACGGGTCCGGCGACGACCAGCGACGCGAGCCGCTGGTGATCCACGTGGGTTCTCCGATTACCGACTGGCTCTCGGGGTCGAACCCGAGCCCCTGGATGTTCGAGGTGACGAGGGCAGAGCTGTACGCGATGCGGCGTCCATCGGCAGAGAGGGAGATGTGTCCGAGGGACACGGCGGGCGTCGTGATCGGTTCGGGGTCGCCGAGCGTTTCACCGCTCTGTTCGTCGATCGGAACGCGCCAGAGATTCATGCTCCCGCTTCGATCGCTGGCAAAGTAGAGATACTTGCCGTCGAGCGACCACGTGGGATTCCAGTCAGTCGCGAGGTGACTCGTCACCGCGGTCGCCTCACCGCCCTCCGCCGGTACCGTCCACACCCCCCGCGCCGGATAGTCCACGCGTCGCGAGTACGCGATGCGGTGACCGTTCGGCGACCAGCTCGGGAGCACCGCATCGAAGA
>JADFPO010000174.1 GCA_022562295.1 Gemmatimonadota bacterium | reverse complement strand
CCGTTGGGATCGATGGGACTTTCGACCCCGGGCCCGGCGGATGTAGCAGCGCCGACGGGGAGAGGTTGGACGAGTTGTGGGCCGCTCTGGCGCTGCTCATGGGGCTGATCGGCCTGGGCAGCACGCTGCGGCGTACGTACTGGGTTTAGGTTACGTGCAATCCAGCGCGCCCTCCGCGACTCTTTGCGGCACCCGCTCGGTCATCGGAAGAACTGGCCGGCTCCCACCTGGTACTGCAGTCCCGCTCCCACGACCAGGGGGAGCCGTCCATTGATCGAGACCAACTCCGCCGTCACGTGAAACCCGAAACCGGTGTCGCCAACCAGGTCAAATCCTACCGCCGCGCCGACACCTGAATCCGTTTCGCCCTGGGTGCGCTGGAGCACCACCACCGGTTTGACCCATGGCGCGAAACCCGTGCCTGCGGGAGTCCGGATGGTGGCCGTCAGACCAATCGGGACTCGAAGAAACGCAGCCCCGGCCACTTCCGAATACCCGGCGCCGGCCTCGGCTACCAGCGTGAAGGGAATCGCCTCACTATCCAGCAGCAAAACGCCCGCTCCGGCGCCAGCGCCGAAATTCGTGGTTGCCGCGTCAAAAACCCCCACGCCGGCCCACACTCCGATCTTTCTCCAGGGCGGGGCGATGCGAATGCCCGCGTAAGTGGCCTCTCCCGCGTCGCGGTTACCTCGGGCAAAATCGATCGCGTACGTGACGCCGGTGCCCGTTCTCGGAATCGGATAGTCGATGTTATTGGGCACCTGCGCGTGAGCCTCGGTCGCCATGAGAATCAACGCGACCCCCATCACTCCGGCTCGCCACGGGAAACACCGTCGTGCCAGCATCGTCCACGAAGGGACCGTCAAGTCGCCACGTGACAGACAAAACGGGGCGCGGTGTTCATCCGAATTGTTGGCACCGCTTTGATATCGCGCACCGACCGATGGTGCCTGTTGGAGCTTGACCATAGGATCGCCTCCGGAACGGGAACAACTATGCAACCTAACAGTAAGCCCAGGGGCTCGCCGTCGTTCGGGATAGCGGCCGTTAGCACGCCGGACGGCCCAACCGGCCACTGACACCCTTTACGATGTTGGACTGGACCGGAGTCCGCAAGCGGTGTCCGCCCGGGTTGCGCGGCCATCGTATTCGGCACGAGCAGATCCAGACCAACCATGATCGACGCGAGGTACTACAAGTCGTGGGTGTCTCTGCATCTAGATTGACCCATTGCGGTTCATGCCTCCTGAGGATATTTGACAATGATAGCGGATGGGTCCATGCATCCTGCGTGGATCTGTGAAGACAAAAGCCCGAAAGAAGGAGCTGACAGTGAACGCTACGGAATTGTTACGCGAGGCGGGTCCCGGGTTGTACCTCGTTCTCCTGGCCGCTGGGTGTGCAACCGCTGGGCAGCCTTCGTCGGCCGTACCGGCGCTCGATGCCGAGTACGACGTCGTCATTCGGAACGGACGGGTGATGGACCCCGCATCGGGCACGGACATGATCGCGAACATCGGGATTCTTGACGACAAGATCGCGGCCATCTCATCCGGGCCACTCCAGGGCCGGTCGACGTTGGATGCAACCGGACTCGTCGTGGCCCCCGGGTTCATCGACATCCTGGCCGGTCCGCCGCGGCAGGTCGAAGGCCAGGGCTTCAAGATCATGGACGGGGTTACCACCGTCCTCGGCATGCACGGCGGTCCTGTCGACGTCCCTGCATGGTACGCGGAGCGCGGTGAGGCAGGGTCGTTGACCAACTACGGCACTGTGATCGGGCACGGCGCCCTGCGCACCGCCGTTGGCGTTACCGATCGCTATGCCGCCGCCACCGACGAGCAGATTCAGCAGATGGTCTCCTTGGCCGAGCGAGGAATTCAGCAAGGAGCGATTGGGATCGGCTTTGGCCTGGAATACGTTCCCGGCGCGTCGCGCATGGAAACATTCGAACTGTTCCGAGTGGCGGCGCGATACAACGTGCCCTGTCATTTGCATATTCGGTTCTCCGATCCGAAGCCGCCTGGCACAAACTTCGAGGCCCTCGAGGAAGTCATAGCGGCAGCGGCCATAAGCGGCGCCTCGGCTCAGGTCGTGCACATCAACAGCACCGGTGGCACGTGGACCATGAGGCAGTCCCTCGGGCTCTTGGAAGGAGCCCGCATGCGGGGCATCGACATCATGGCGGACGTGTATCCGTACGAGGCCTGGAGCACGGGCTTGAGCACTACCCGCTTCGACCCCGGGTTTCTCGAAAACTTCCGCATCGACTACAGCGACATCGAACTCGTGTCCACGGGCGAGCGGCTAACCGAGGAGACGTTCAACAAGTACCGAGCCGAGGGCAACGTGAGTGTCATCGCCCACGCGATGCCCAAGGACGACATCGTCGCCGCCCTGCAACATCCTCTGGTGATGGTCGGGAGTGACGGCGTCATCAACAACGGGCGCGGGCACCCGCGAGGGGCGGGCACCTTTGCACGCGTATTGGGACGCTACGTGCGGGACGAAGGCCATCTCTCGCTCATGGACGGGCTTCGCAAGATGACCATCATGCCCGCTAGCCGGCTCGAACAAGCCGCCCCGATGATGCGCAACAAGGGACGGATCAAGGTGGGGGCGGACGCCGACATCACCGTGTTCGACCCGAACACCATCATCGACAACGCCACGTTTCAGAACCCGGCCCAGTTCTCAACGGGCGTCCGCCACGTGCTGGTCAACGGAATCGTGGTGGTTGAGGATGGCGCAATCCGCGACGGGGCGAAGCCGGGGCGGCCCATACGACGGGCCGGTTAGAGCCAGGCGCGAGAGCTGGTGAGATGCAGGCCTATGTCCACCGCTTAGTCGCTGCCTAACCGAGCAGCTTCAATGCCCGGTCGAAATCCTGTTCCGCGACGGCAATGACGACCGCCGTCGTTTGGCCTTTGGCGTGGGCCGTCGCGTACGCGTAGCGGACACCGATCGATTTGTCGGCCAGTTTCTCAACTTGTTTCGCCAGTGTTCCAGGACGGTGCTTCAGCTCGACGAAGATCACTTCTTCGACAGAGAACGAGTACCCAGCTTTGGCGAGTTCCTTCTCTGCGAGTTCCCGGTTGGCAACCAAGAGCCGGACCAGCCCACTCGCCCCCTCCCTTTCCTCCGCACAAAGTGCGAGCAGGTTCACACCGCCGTGAGCCAAGTCGCGGCACAGGCGAGCCAGCTGTCCGGTCTGATTGTCCAGGGTGAGGTTCAATTGAGTCGCTTTGGGCATATGGAGTCCTTTGGTAATTGGAGCCAAGGTATCGTCTCGACACAGGTCCGACTAGGACGGTTTCGATCGGAGAGTGGAGAGTGGAGAGTAACGATCGCAGATCTTACCGTCCTACCACCCTACTACCGCCCGTCTAGTGACGAGGTCCCGCCCTGAAGGGCGCGCTCGGCTTCCACCCGGGGTCCACAAGAGAGCCGGCACCGCCGCGATTATCGATCGACGATTTTACGCGTGCCATGTGTCGCGGAGCTACTCAGAATTCCAGCGTGAACGTATACGAGTACTTCACTAGGAATGTCCGTTCGGGTACGATTGGCAACACGGGAATCGAGCCGAAGCGATCGGTATTCCGAAGTTCGTTGTATACGAGATACAAATCCTGCCCCTCCCTGGGATTGTACCGAATGCGAAAGTTAGCGAGTACTATGTCGGCCGCGCTGTTGTACTGGATCAAAGCGACGCCCGACAATGCGTGGTTCACCATGACCTGACTCCGCCCGCGAACCACATGAGCCGTAAAGTCCTGATCGCGCGGTGTGAACCGGACCCGGTCCACGCTGTATGTGCCGCTCAACAGGAGGTTTCGTGACGCGTTCCAGGTCGGTGTGAAGGACGCCGACACCCTCCAGCCGTCGAAGAACGATCCAGCCTCGATTCTCGCATTGGGCCGGAACAGATCCGCATTGGGCGCTTGGTAGCGCAACGACCCGGTGTGAAACATGTAACTCCCAGCAGGCACGTCGGCGTCGTCGGATAGGCTAAACGACTCATCGAGATCCTCGTATATCGTCGCGCCGGCGAGCGTCAATATGTGACCGGCCTTCGACTCGAAAGCCCATTGGGGGCCCACTTCGGCCGATTCCACCCGTCCCCCGGCGTTGCGTCGAAATGCAAAGCCATTGATAGTGAGTGTGTGCCGCAAGAGAATGGACTCCGCGCCCGGGCGCCAACCATACGAGATATTGTCACCTACGCGCACGTAATCAGACCGCGTCAGGAACCCCAGCTCCGGATTGAAACTGTTCCCCGCGCGGGAGATGTCGAACCCGTAGGTGAAGCCGTCGACTCCGCGGCGTTCCCAACGCACCCGGGCGAGCGACCGATCGAACACGTCGATGCTGTCGGCATCGGCATCGTCGAACGACTGCGCCCAGTTCCACGTCAAATACTCCTCCCCGAACGGCCGGACGATCCCATCCAGTCCGTAGACGGCGTTGTACCCTCCATCGACCGTCGCGCGGCTCGTCAAGATCCCACCGACATAGGAGTTTGGATTGAGCACCTGCCGCCGCAGTCGCACAACTCCGAGGTTTTCAGACGGCAAGGTCGCCGTTTCGCCCGTCTGCATATCGAGAACACCAATATCCCAAGCACCTACTCGTCCCACGAGCCTCACTCCACCAAAAATGCGAGCCTGTTTCCCTCCCACTAAACCGATCCGCCGAGAATGGAACAGGCGATTGGTGCCACCGAAGGAAAAATCGAAGACGCTCGCGCGTTCCTGAAAGAAAAGGCGACGTTCGGGGAAGAAGAGCGAGAACCGGGTGAGGTTTACGACCTGGTTGTCCGCCTCGACTTGGGCGAAGTCGGTATTAGCCGTGAGATCGAGCGTGAGGTTGTTGGTGATACCGTACTTGAGGTCGATGCCCGCTTCGGTGGCATTGTCGATCGCCAGGTCGTATGTGGTCTCGGCGTCATTGAGCGATCGTGTCCGTCCAAATCCACCCAACCCATACGGTGTGACATAGAGCGGCGTCCGACGGTACACGTCTTCAAATACGACTTCCTGCGCGCGGGAGGCACCGGTCAGACTCGGCAGCAGGCCCCACCGGGGGGGGATGGCCGGGAAGGTGATCAACTCGTTCTTCCTCGCAATACGCCGCCAGGCGATGACACCCATAACGACACGGCCCACGTCGTCTTGAAAGCGGAGGCTCGAGAACGGTATCCGTATTTCCGCGAACCACCCTTCTTGGTTGCGATGCACGGCTCCGTCCCAGAATGTATTCCAGCTGAAGTTCGGCGCCCCCCGCCCGTCGTCCGAGAAGACGACATCGGTGCGCACGCCGCCCGCCGACACGGCGAACCCCAGTGTCGTTTCCTTGTCGTTGAACGTGTCGAGGTTTATTACGCACCAATCGTTTGTGAAACTCCCGTCATCGCGCCGGAGCGACGTTGCGCGAATCCCCGCAATGTCACGATCGTAATTGCGGCACGAGAAGTAGAGATATTCATCGTCGTACGTGAGGCGCATCTCGGTGCGTTCCGACGGCGGTTCGTTGAACGTCGGGATTTGCATCACGGCTGGTAGCGGCGGAATAGCATCCCAGGCGGCCTCGTCGACCACCCCGTCGATCTGAATCATACCCTGGAGACGGGGCACGACGAACTGGCCCTGGGCTATCGCCCGTCCCGGCACGAGAGACGACAACAGCAAAAGCAACCAGCTCCGCGATACGCGGGCGCCGGTGGATGCGGCGCATCTGTCAAAACACGCAATCACGACAGCCACGAAGCCCTCCCCTTCACCCCACCCGATCCGGCCGTCGTATGCATTTTGAGGTCAGTCGTTCCCTATCATCTCCCGGGCCTGTCGCAGCGCGGCTTCGATTTTCCGCTCGAGCAATGCCCGGCCGTACTCCACCGATGCGCGGGTGGGGTTGCCCCTGACGCCGCTGCCCTCGTACCCACCGTTCGGGGCGAACTTGTCGGGACGGACGTGACGGGCGTCGAGAGCCCACAGTTGTGACGTGTCGTTGATGCCGGCGTGCGAGCCGATGTCCTCTCTCGTCTCACCCTGTTCTTCGAGCCACGCCACATTGCCGTTGGCACCGTAGTAGTCGGCCACGTGGTGTACGCGTACACCGCTCCCCGCCCACTCCGCATTCAACTGCTCCGCA
>JADFPO010000055.1 GCA_022562295.1 Gemmatimonadota bacterium | reverse complement strand
ATCTCACAGTGGGACTCACGATGGGACCGAGCCGTCCTGAGCGTCCCAAACCGGACCGAGCCGGTCCATTTGACGCACAAACAGTCTCGTGTTGGTGGGGAAATACGGAGGGGATCGTCAGCGGCAACGTATTAAAAGTCCGTTGCTCTGCCAACTGAGCTACCCGGTCGTGGGGAAAAACATCGCCAGGGCCACCATGTAATACAAGCGGCCCGACTGCGTGCGAGGGGGGGGGAAACAGGTCTTCGCAGACCCACGAACGGGGCCGCACGGTACGTCTAGCCAAGTGCCCCCGACCCGCTGCCGTGCCCGCAACCGGGCTCCAAAAGGTTCATACATCGCTCGCGGATACCGCAACCGAGTCGGTCGCGCACCTGCAAGATGTCGCGGTTGTCAAATTTTCATAGGGGGAAACGCAAAAAAAAGCTTGTTCTCCTGACAGAAACACTTACCTTGGTGCGTCCGGGGCTGGCTTTCATCCACGGAGACCACTCTTTCCTCGAGGGGGAAATGGCTGCGAAACGAAAGAAGAAAGCCAAAAAAAAGGTAGCGAAGCGCAGAGGCGCCAAGAAGAAGGCGACCAAGCGTAAGGCCACCAAGCGGAAGGCCACGAAGCGCAAGGCCACCAAGAAAAAGGCCAAGCGCAAGGCCACCAAGAAGAAGGCAACCAAGCGTAAGGTCGCCAAGAAGAAAAAAAAGGCGACCAAGCGTAAGGCCGCCAAGCGAAAGGTGACCAAGAAGAAGAAGAAGAAGGTCGCTAAGAAGAAGAAGAAGGTCGCTAAGAAGAAGAAGAAAGTCGCCAAGAAGAAGAAGAAAGTCGCCAAGAAGAAGAAGAAAGTCGCCAAGAAAAAGAAGGCGACCAAGAAAAAGGTCAAGAAGAAGAAGTCCAAGCGGAAACCAAATCCGGCTTTCATGAGGCCTATGCAACCGGACGCCGCGCTCGCCGCCGTAGTGGGCAGCACGCCGATTCCGCGGACTGAGATCACCAAGAGGCTGTGGATTTACATCAAGAAGAACGACCTGCAAGACAGCAAGAACCGCCGCATGATCAATGGAGACGCCGCGCTCAGAGCGGTGTTCGGCGGCAAATCTCAGGTCAGCATGTTCGAGATGACGAAGCTCGTGAGCCGCCATATGTCGTAGGGGCGGCTCGAGCTTCGAGCTTGCGACACCGTAGCACCTGCAGGACCAGCCCCGAGAACCGTGAGGGGGCACGGCGCGCTCGTCGGCCCCCAACGGTCTCCCCCTCGCGCTCTCCTATGTTGTATTCGGCGGCTTGCGGCGTGTCGCGCCGCGCTCGGGTGAGTAGTGAGTGGTAAGTAGTGAGTGGGGGAGTATCTCGTCGCTCGGGCTTCACTCACCACTCACAACTCACGACTCACTAACCAAGCGGTAGCTTCAGCTGAGAGACCGGAGTAAAGGTCCGACGATGATGCGGTGTCAGCCCGTGCTCGTCGATCGCCAGGAGGTGCGCCGCCGTGCCGTACCCCATGTTGCGTTCCCATTGAAAGGTGGGAAAATCCGCACCCAGCAGCGCCATGAGACGGTCTCGGGTGTCCTTCGCCAACACCGAAGCCGCCGCGATTGACGCGCATGTCGCGTCGCCCTTCACCACGGCCTCGTGTTGCCTCTGTAGCTCAGGAAGGGGATTCCCATCCACCAACAGGTGGTCGGGCTTCGGCGACAGCAACGCCAGGGCCCGCCGCATCGCCAGCGCCGTGGCGCGCAGTATGTTGAGTCGGTCGATTTCTTTGGGAGACGCGGCGCCGACTCCCCATGCCAGCGCCGTCTTACGAATAACACCCGCCAGGCGATCCCGCTGACGGGCCGTCATCCGTTTCGAATCGCGAAGACCTTCTGGAACCTGCGAGTCGGGCCGAAACACAACCGCGGCCGCAACCACTGGTCCGGCCAAAGGCCCCCGCCCCACCTCGTCCAACCCAGCCACGAATCGGCACCCGCCCGCCCACAGCGCGCTCTCGCGCGCGAGTGTGGGGGCTGGCGCGGCCACGTTAGAAGTCTCGGCGCTCCGGGATACGGGCGGCCTTACCGGACAGCTTCCGCAGATAGTAGAGCTTGGCTCGGCGCACGCGCCCGCGCCGCACCACCTTGATGTCCGCCAGACCTGGGGAATGCAGCGGAAAGATGCGCTCGACACCAATACCCGACGACACCTTGCGCAGCGTAAAAGACTCGCTGATACCCCCGCCACGGCGCCCGATGCAAACGCCCTCGAACACCTGGAGCCGCTCCTTCTCGCCCTCGCGGACGCGAACCTGCACGCGGAGCGTATCCCCGGGCCGAAACTCGGGAATGTCGTCCCGCAATCCTTCGCGCTCTATGACACTTAGTATATCCATCCCGTTACCCTCTCACCTCGGTCTCTTCCGACCGCTGTTGCTTCATGTACGTGGCCCAGAGCTCTGGACGTCGCTCCTTCGTCAACCGCTCAGCCTCGGCACGGCGCCACGCCTCGATCGTCGCGTGGTCACCGCTCCGCAACACCTCTGGCACGACCTCGCCGCGATACTCCGCGGGCCTCGTGTAACTCGGTGGACTCACCAACCCGTCGTAATACGAGTCGGTTGCCGCCGACTCGTGATCCCCCAACGCCCCGGGAAGCAGCCGTACCACGGCATCGATGATGCACAACGCCGCCGGCTCGCCGCCCGAGAGCACAAAGTCTCCAATCGAGATTTCCTCGACACCATCCCGTCGCGCAACCCGCTCATCGACATCCTTGTAATGCCCGCACAAGAGCGTCAATTCCTCGCCGACGCTAAACCGAACAGCATCGTCGTGCGAGAACAACTTCCCGCGCGCGGAGAGCAACACCACCGGCGCCTTGGGCGCCAGATCGTCCAGGGCCTCGAAGAAGGGCTCCGGCTTCAGCACCATGCCCGCACCGCCGCCGTACGGCGCGTCGTCCACCGTCCGATGCCGGTCGTGCGCGTAGTCCCGTAGGTGGACGAGACGCGTCTGGAACAGTCCCGCCGCCGCGGCGCGCCCCAAGATGCTCGTCTTCAACGGCGCCTCGAACATCTCCGGGAACAGCGTGACGACGTTCACCCGCAGCATTCAAATCTCCAACAGGCCCGGCGGCAACTTCACCTCAATCCGGCGTTCGGCCCTATCCAGCCGCGTCACAATCGGCTTCCGGAACGGCACCAAGTGGTCCTTCCCGTCTCGCACGACGACCAGGACCTGGCTGCCCGGCACGCCGAGGACCTCTTTCACGATACCGATCACGTCGTCACCCTCGACGACCGTCGATCCCGGTACCTCATGCAGGTACATCTCTCCGTCCGTGGGTGGCCGTAGAACATCGGTCGATGCGCCCAAGGTCACCGCCGACCACCCCCCACCATCGAACGCCGACCGATCGGTGATTCCCTCGAAGCCCAGCAGCCAGGAACGCTGGTATGCCCTCGCGTGATGAATCACCAACTCCGATCCCGTAGCATGTCCTTCGTCGTCCAAGGGCACCAACACCCGTCCCGCGACAAACACTTCGTCCGGCTCATCCGTCAGCGGGTAGACCAGCGCCTCCCCTTTGAGCCCGTGTGGTTTGCGGAACTTGGCTACCGCGAGATAGGACGCCTCCACAGTTTCCCACGTCTCCTATGCATCCGCCGGACCGGACTCGGCGGAAGGCTCGGCTTCGGGGACTGCTTCGCTCGTGACCGAGGCATCGGCCTCCGCCTCGAGCGGTGCCGGCGCTTCGGCGCTCACCGGGACAGGCGGTGTATCGGAGAACACGCCCGCCTTCTTGAGGAGCGAGCGAACCGTGTCGGACGGCGTCGCGCCCTTGGCGAGCCACTCCCGGGCCTTTTCCGCATTCACCACCAACGTGGCCGGTTCGGTGCATGGGTCGTAGTGGCCCAGGGTTTCGATAAACCGGCCGTCCCGTGGCGCCCGCTTGTCCGCTACGACAATGCGGTAGCATGGGTGGTGTTTGCGTCCAACTCGCCGTAAACGAATTCGTGTTGCCATCTCGACTTCCTTGCGATTACCGCGGGCTGAGTTTTCCCAAGCCCGCCATCATTTTCTTCATTTGCGCGAACTGCTTTAACAGATGGTTCACTTCCTGAACCGAACGCCCCGCTCCCCGGGCGATGCGCGCGCGACGCGAGCCGTTCAGTATCTCGGGGCGTCGCCGCTCCGACGGGGTCATCGACAACACGATGGCCTCGAAATGCTTCACCCGCTTTTCGTCCACGTTGGCGCTCTTGAGCATCTTCGCGTCAACGCCGGGCAGTAGCCCCAACACCCCCTTGAGCGGCCCCATCTTTTGAATCTGCCGCATCGCGGTCAGAAAATCCTCGAGGTCGAGCCCGCGCTTGGACAGCGCCCTCTTGGCCAACCGCTCCGAGTCCTCGAGATCGACGGCGTGCTGCATCCGCTCGACGAGGCCGACCACATCACCTTTCTGCAAGATCCGGCCGGCCATGCGGACCGGATCGAACACCTCGAGCGCCTCGAGGCGTTCACCGACGCCGATGAACTTGATCGGGGCTCCCGTGACCCCGTATATCGACAGCGCCGCCCCACCCCGCGCATCCCCGTCCAACTTCGTGAGGATCACGCCCGTGATCCCTAGAGCATCGTTGAAGCCCTTGGCGCTCCGCACAGCATCCTGGCCGGTCATCCCGTCGGCCACGAGCAGAATCTCTTGGGGCTGCACGCTCGACTTCAGCCCCTCGAGCTCGGCCATCATCTGCTCGTCGATCTGCAACCTGCCGGCTGTGTCGACAATTACCGTTCGGGCGCGCGCCCTCTCCGCCGCCGCAATCCCGGCCTGGACAAGCCCCACGACGTCGCCCGCCCCCGCCCCCGCCCCCGCCCCATCATCCGCCCCCCCCCCGAACACCTCGACGCCGGCGCGCTCGCCCAACTGCTCCAGCTGTTCCCTGGCGGCCGGGCGGTACACATCGGCCGCAACCAAGAACGGGGCCTTGTTTTCCCGCTTCAGGCGCAGCGCCAACTTCGCGGCGGTAGTCGTCTTCCCCGACCCCTGCAACCCGACCAGCAATAAGACGGTGGGCGAAACCGTCGCAAACGCGATCGGCGCTTGCTCCTCGCCCAGCAACATCACCAACTCGTCGTGCACGAACTTCACGAGCTGCTGGCCCGGACTGACCGCCCTCGCGACCTCGAGTCCAACCGCCTTCTCGCGCACGTGCTGCACGAACGAACGCGTCAACTCGTAGCTGACATCGGCCTCGAGGAGCACCCGGCGAATCTCACGCAGGCCCTCCTTGATGTGTTCCTGCGTCAACACCCCTCGGGTGGAGAGGTTCCGCAGAACCCCCGTCAGCTTATCCGAAAGGGTCGAAAACATATAGCCTGTAAGTGTACTAGGGGCGAGAGGTTACTGGTAGGTGTCGATGTTTGGGGGATAGGGGATAGGGGATAGGTCTTTCTGAGGCCTGCGTCAGAGGACAACCAACCCCGCCTACTACCGTTCCATATCCCCTACTACCTATCCCCTATCCCCTATCTTCCTACTCAGGTCGAGCTTTTCGCCCTCGGTCTGGGCGATCACTGTGGCGCCGGTGAGATCGCCGGTGATGTTCACCGCTGTCCGTAGCATGTCGAGGATACGGTCGACGCCGAGAATGAGCGCGATGCCGGTCGCCGGAACTCCCGCCTGCGTCAACACGATCGTCAACGTGATGATCCCCGCACTGGGGACCCCCGCCGCACCGATCGACGCGAGCGTGGCTGTCAACACGACCGTGAGTTGGGCTCCGATACTCAGATCGATACCGAATACCTGGGCGATGAACATCACGGCCACTCCCTGGTACAACGCCGTGCCGTCCATGTTGACGGTGGCGCCGAGCGGCAACACGAAGCTCGCGATCTTGTTGGACACCCCTAGATTCTCCTCTGCCGTTCGCATGGTGACCGGAAGCGTGGCGCTCGAACTCGACGTGGAGAAGCCCAGGAGTTGTGGGTTGCGGACGCGACGGAAGAACTCGAACGGGTTGACCCGAGCCACGAACCTCAAGATCAGGGAGAACGTGCCAAAGGCGTGCAGCAGCAAGCCCACGACCACCGTTCCGGTGTACCACATCAGACTCTGCAGGATCTCGAACCCGAACCGGGCCGTGACCGCGGCGATCATCGCGAACACGGCGTACGGAGCCAGCAGCATGATCCAATTGATGAGTTGGATGGCGATGTCGTTCACGCCCTCGAACACACCCATGATCGCGCGGCGGCGATCCTCGCGAATCGTCGTGGCGGCGACCCCGAACAGGATGCTGAACAGAATGAGCGGGAGCATCTCGGTGTTCGCTGCGGCGGCGATGGGGTTCCGCGGAATCATGTTGAGCAGGAGGTCTACGATCGACGGGGTCTGCTGGGCCAGCTCGATCGTTCCATCAGCCTGGCCGCCGTATGCTGCACCGAGTCCTTGTCGAGCCTCATCGCTCAGACCGCGACCAGGCTTGATTACATTCGAGAGGATCAGGCCGATGCTCACGGCGATGCTCGTGGTGATCAGGTAGTACGCAACCGTCTTGCCGCCGACTCGGCCCACCGTGCGAAGGTCTCCCAAGCTGGCCGCGCCGACCACCAGGCTCGCGATCACCAGTGGCACGACGACCATCTGGATCAGCCGGATCCACCCGAGCCCGAAAGGTTCGATGGCGCGAACGACGTCCACGCCGAAAGTCGCGCCGGTGCTCGCGGCGATGAGGTTCACCGTAACGCCGACGACGGCGCCGCCTGCGAGACCGATGGAGATCTTGGTGTACAGTTTCATGATCAGCCTGGGTTAGATGCGCTCATGGATCGATTGAACCCAACGACCGCCGCATGAGTTCCGACCTTTCGTTGCTCAGCGCACTCGTCACTATCGCCTTCGGGGCGCTCGCCGGCGGCCTCACCAACGCCGTGGCCATCTGGATGCTGTTCCACCCCTACTCACCCAAGGGGCTGGGACGCTTGAAGCTTCAAGGTGCGATCCCAAAAAACAAGGCCCGTCTCGCCAAGACCATCGGACGAACCGTGGGGCAACGCCTCCTCACGGTCGACGACCTGTCAAATCAGCTGAGCGCACCCGAATTCCGTGACGCCTTCGAGAGCGCCATCGGGGGTTTCGTCGGATCGCTGCTGGAGAACGAGCGCGGCTCGCTGCGATCGGAGTTGCCACCGCCGCTCGTCGCAGAGCTGGAAACCGCCTTCGGCCACATCGCTCCGAGCATTGCCGACAAGCTCACCGAATTCGCCAAGACCGACGAATTCAACGGCGCGGTGGCCGGATTCCTGGTCCGCATCGGCGACGATCTCGGCGACCGACCGCTGAGTGAATTCCTGACCGTTGACCGGCGGGCGGCCATTCGGAATCGAATCGAGGAATGGGTCGGGGAAGCCGTCATGAACCCCGATCTCGAGAAGGCCATCAGCCAGTGGCTCGACCGTCAACTCGTTCGGCTGTCGGCCGACCAAACGCCGATGTTGGACCGGTTTCCCGCATCGATCGTCGCGGCCGTCGAGAAGGAGATCGCCGGATATCTCCCAGTGGCAATCGATCGAATCAGCGCGGCCCTGCGCGACCCCGATACCCGCTCGAATATCCAGCGGTCGCTGCACGACCTGTTCGAGAAATTCGTGAAGAGCCTGATGATTCACGAGCGGATCGTGGCGCGACTCGTCGTAACCGAGAACACCATCGCCCGGATGTTGGACAATTTCGAGCGCGACGGTGCAGACCATGTGAGCCGGCTGCTGGACGAGCCCCAGATGCGGGCTCAGGTCTCCAAAAGCGTGAACGATGCGATGGTGAAGTTCTTGCGCCGCCCGATCGCGGAGCACTTCGCCGCCTTGGGACCCGAACGACTCGAGGGGCTCAAGCAGACCGCGTTAGAGCAAATCGTCGCGGCGCTGCGCGATACGGCGACGCGATCCTATGCTATGGAAAAGCTCGACAGCGCCCTCGAACGCGCTGAGACGCTCACTGCGGGCGAGGTGCTCAAGCGGATTCCTCCGGGAGATGCGGCGAAGTGGACCTCCGCTGCGGTCGCCTCGGATCGCGTGCGCGAGTGGATCGAAGAAGGGATCGGCGCGGCTGCGAGCGCGCTCCTCGACAAACCCATCGGGAGGCCGGCTGCCCTCCTGCCCGAGGGCAGCACCGACCGGATGGCCGCGGCGTTGTCACCCATCTTGTGGGAGTGGATACAGAGTCAAATCCCGGCACTCGTCGGCAAGGTGGATATTCAGGCAATCGTCGAGGGGAAAGTGGCGGGCTTTTCCCTGGAGCGTATCGAGCAAATCGTGCGGTCGACCACTCAGCGCGAGTTGGACATCATCGTGCGGCTGGGGTACGTCCTGGGGGCCATGGTCGGCGCAGCGGCCTATCTCGTGTCGGTACTGTTGCAGTGAGGTGAGCGGCAAGAACCGGGTTGCGACGTCCATCGCCACCCATCCCTACCGCCGCCGGGGTACGACGTCCACCGCCGGCGGGTTCTCCATGCCGTGCCATCCTTCCGGCGCATCGAGCACCAGCACCGCCGGGTGGTCTCCCAACTCAGTCCTGACGATCTCCCGTTGCCGTCCAGCCCCAACCAAACCAGCCCATTCCCGCTCGAGTATGCTGGCAAACCGACGCTGATCCAGGGGCGAGTCCCACACCGTCCACCACACCAGGGCATGGCTCTCTCCCACCTCGAACACGCCGTACCGATCGCCACCCCACCCCGTAGCGGCGGCGGCACCGATTGACTCGCTCCCGGCCGCGACCGTCACCAACACACGTATTTCGAACTGGCCCAACCCATCGTCGTGCACCAGCCCGTCCGAAGACCTGAAGCGCAGTGTGACGGGCTCGTCGCCTTCCCGATAACTGTTGGGTTCGAGGATGTGTTCGGTGGATTGCGGCAGACGTCGGCCGTAGGGGACCGTGTCCGGGTAAGTCCGTTCGAACCAGCGCACGAAGTCGGCCCCACCAAGATAGGGGAAAATGAGGATCTCCTTGAGCAGTAATGGCGCCGTACTGAAGATCGGCATCCGCTCCTGCTGGTCCCTCATCATTTGGCGGTATTCCTGCCAGAAATCGGGAAACTCGTTGAGGTCCTGATCGGGCAGCAGCACCGCGAGCATCGCGATGACGCCCTGACCCTCCATCACAGCTTGGGCCGCGAGTTGGCGGTCGTTGTCGCCGCGGGTGCCGAGGATGGAATCGAGAGGCACGTATTGGGCCTGCAGGGCGTGAGCGAGTTCGTGGGCGACGATCATCCGGACCTGAAACTCATCCTGCCCACTCACCACGTAGAGCGAGTCGGTGCGTGGATCGTAGAATCCGACGATTTGCTCGGTGTACAGATCGAGCAGCAATTTTCCCAAATCCAGCGTTTCGGGAATGAGACCAAAGATCCGGTACGCCAGCATCGTGCGCTCGATCTCGTCCGGTGGGAGTTCGGATGCCAGTTTGTCGATCAGAAATTGGTGGACCTCGTCCCGAGTCCGCACGGCGACGTTCGGCGGATACTTGAAAGTCAGCCCAATCGCACGCTCGACTCCCGGTATCAGCTCGGTCGCAATCGTCTGCAACCGATCCTGCCACTGCGGTTCTTCGCTGGCGCGGCACGCCACGGCGCACGCCGCACACAGCGTGAGCCAAAGAATTCTCATGCGGGGAAGATACACCGAACGTGGGGGAAGGTCCCGACGCCGGAAGGGTGGGTTACCTGCCTATCGCGACCGCCGTAATTGAATGCTCCCGTTGACCGTCCTGACCGAAAGCAACGGTCCGCCATCACCTATGCGACCTCGCAATCTGCGACGGCTCAACCGGCCCGTCACGGTGATGGGAAACGCGGTGTCGATGCTGCCGTTGACGGTGCTGACTTCCAGATCGGCGTCGATGCCCGCCGGCAGATCGAGCACGATGCTCCCGTTGACCGTCTCGAACTCGAGGGCGGCGTTCCAACCAGCTCCTATGGACGCGCCGATCGATCCGTTGACTGTCGTCGCCACCGCATGCTCCGTCGTGGACACCTCGATGTCGCCGTTGACGGTGTACGCCTCGACCTCGCTTTGCAAGTCGATCGCCTCGACGTCCCCGTTGACGGTACGGGCCACAAAGCGCACGCCCGCGGGAACCCGCACGGTAAACGTGACGCGCGTGTCGTTGTTCCGGACGTTCATCCTGCCGCGCGATCCCGGCCTGCACTCGTTGCGTCGCCCCCGTCGCGACGGGTAGACGGCGCAAATCGTGACACCGTTGGGCCCCTCGACGACTTCGATCTCGACCTCGTCCGGATCGTAGCGCCGGCCCCGCTTCTCGGCAGTCACCACGACTTCGTTCCCAGGCGCGAACTCCGCAAACACAGAGCCGTTGACGCCCTTGATCTCGATCTCGTCGCCGCGGGCAATCCGGCCGCGCCACTCGAAGTCCTGAGCCACCACCGGTACGGCCGTGGCGCTCAGCACGGCAAGCCCGCAGACGACAAACAGATTCCGCATGATCATCCCCGTCCCCTAGCGTCTCCGCCGCAAGTACACGTCGCCGTCGAACGACTCGAGTTCGATGCGAGCGCTGCCGTCGCCGAGCGTGAAGTGGAATCGGCGTCCCCGCAACCCGCGGAGCATGACCGAGAAACTCGTCTCAAAATCTCCATCGAAATTAGCCACCATGACCGTGGCGTTCGTCCCGGCTGGGATCCACGCGGTCACGTCACCATCGTGCGTCGAGAGGTGGTAGCGGCCATCGTCGTGAATGGGTCCGTCGAAGACGACGTCACCATCGACCGTCCGTGCCGTTACTTGGCGTGAATCCACATCATTCAACTCGATATTGCCATCAACCGACTCGGCGGTCACCTCGCCCACCACATCGCTAATCCACACGTCACCGTCGGTCGAACTGGCCCGCACCCGACCCCGCACACGCTCCACGCGTACCTCCTCCTCCACTGAATGCACCATGACTAGCCCGTTCCCGCCGCGCACCAGGATCGAACCCTCCACGGTCTCGGCCGTCACACTTGCGTTCATACCCACGACGCTGATGTCGGTTTCGACACCGTACAGCTCCAAATCGAGGTACACGGGAACCGTCAGGGCGAAGTCCACCTCATCATCGTCGAACCTGCCTCGACGGCCGCGAGTCCGGAACTCGTCACGGAACCCGAGGTCGAGAGCCGATCGGATCCTGAGCACCGAGCCCGAACGCTCGACATCGATCCGCACGCCCCGTGCCCGGCTCAGCACCACCCGCACTTCGTGCCGCTCCCACGTCGTGACTCGAATCTCCCCCGCCTCATTCCGCAGATTGAGACGCATTCCCTCCTCGACGCGAATCGTGGTGTCCGAAGTCTGCACTGGAGCTGCGATGGTCACCCACAGCGCCATCAGCGTATGAAACATCTCCACAACCTCACCTCTCTCGACGCGCTACAGCGCCCTGGAAATCGCCATGACACGCCGCAGCAACGTCAGCTTCTGTCGCATGGTCTGTTCCAGATGATCACGCAGATAATCGCTCTCCGGATCCTGCATCAGCGCTTGACGTGAACGTTCGATCGCGCGATCGATGATGGCCAGATTCTCTTCGACAATGCGAACCGTCCGAGGATTCAAGAACTCCCTCTCCTCTTCGAGCACCTGCACCAGATCGGCCACCGCTTCATCGAATCGCGTGATCGCGACCGATCCAAAACCGGCTTGCATCACCTCCGGCACGACGGCGGCCTGATCGGCGATGCCACCCCCCCCCCGGAGTGCCACGCCGCGCTCAGCCGCTCCACGAAAAACCAGCGAACCGCCGCCCGACAGCAACATCAGGGCGATTCCCGCAGCCACGAGCTGCGGCACCGATACCGAGAACCGACGGGTTCGCCACAGACGGATCACCCCAGCCACGGCGGGGTCCCTTTCCTCCTGGGGGGGCGTGGCGCCGATCCGCTGCGCGATGCCTCGCCACATCTGCCGCGCATGTGCCGGGTGTTTGTCGTCCAACGACGCGGCGCGCATTTTCACACGCCGCAAGCTCTCGAGCGCCGCCGCACACTCCGCGTCCTCGGCGAGGTGCCCCTCGAGGAGCGCCCGTTCGGCCGGACTCATCTCACCGTCGAGGTAATCCGATAGCCGGTCCATCCATTCGTCGCTCATCACTTCACTCCTAATAATCGAGATGCTTGCGCAACGTCATCCGCGCACGGTGCAGTTGCGCTTTTGAAGTACCGGTCGTGACACCCAGCATCTCGGCAATCTCATGGTGCTTGTATCCTTCCACGTCGTGCAGCACGAAGACTTGGCGCGCCCCTTTGGGCAGGTGTTCTATCGCCGATTCGAGGTCAAGGCTCGTTCCCTCGGGCGCCGTTCGCGCCGGCAACCGCTCGAACGGCTCGTCGGCATCGATAAAGCGATCGCGCCGGATGGCCTGCTTCTGCCGCTTGCCCAAAACCACGTTGATCGCCACCCGATGCAGCCATGTCCCGAATGCCGACTCGCCGCGGAACGTCCCGAGCTTCTCCCAGGCCCGGACGAACACGTCCTGTGTCGCCTCGTCGGCGTCGTCCGGCCCCAGCATTCGCCTCGCCAAACCATGAATCCGGGCTACGTGGGTCTGGTACAGCCGCTCGAACGCCTGGGCATCTCCGCTGGCTGCAAGGGTGGCATCCACCACGTCTCGGTCGGCTGTCGGCGTGCTGGTGTCCTTTGGCAGCTCGATCACTCCCGGGCCCGCGTCTTCCATGCACCCATTTGGATAGTCATGCCACGCTAAAGGTTGAGTCGGAGCCCCCTCCCCCTCCCCGGGCCGCCCTTAGCGCAGGCCGCGAAACACCGCTCGACTCATAGGCTATCATCAGATATGACAACAACTTACGTCGGTGAGGTGGGGGCACAGCAAACGACGTTTCCGACGCTCAGGGCCTTCCCCAACCATCGCGTCATGCGGCCACGAGGGTCCGGATGTACCAATCGATGATCGCCGGGCCGTACACGAAGGTGATCGCCGCCGCTCCGGCCAGGAACACTCCGAACGGTACGAGCCGCTTTTCCTTCCCCAGTGTGAGTGGAATGAAGATCAGCACTCCCAACAGCGCGCCGCCGAAGAGGGTGAGCAATACCCCAGTCCACCCAACGAACGAGCCGACCATGGCCATCATCTTGATGTCGCCACCTCCCATCGCCTCTTGCTTGAACGCCTTCTCTCCGGCCCACGCTACGAGGTAGAGCAGGCCGAACCCCGTACCCGCCCCCACGAGGGCCATGGTGAACCCTGAGAGACCGCCCGCGAGGCTCAAGACCAATCCCAGGCCCAAGCCGCCCCAGGTGTATTCGTCGGGAATCAGGAAATGCCGCGCGTCCGTGACTGCGATGCCGAGAAGAGTGAATCCGAAGATGGCCGCGCTGAGGGCCGTCACGCTCAAACCGTAACGCCATACCGCTGCGACGAACATAGCGCTCACGGCCAACTCAACAGCGGGGTATTGAACCGAGATACGCGTACCGCACCCGCGGCATTGGGCTCTGAGGACGAGCCACGACAGCACCGGAATGTTGTCGTACCACACCACCATCCGCCCGCACCGCGGGCATTTCGACCGCGGGGTGAGCACGGATTCCTCCTCTGGAAGCCTCACGATGCAGACGTTGAGAAAGCTCCCGAGGATCAATCCCAACGCTCCAGCGGTGATCAAAACGAACGGGTCAGTCATTCCGGAGAATCTCATGCAGGAGAATGCCAGCCGCCACGGCGACGTTCAGGGAATCGACGCCTGGCGCCATGGGGACGGACACCGTGCGATGGGCGACCTCGAGTAGCCGGCTGCTCACCCCAGAACCCTCGCTTCCCACGAGCAGCGCCAAGTGCCGCGGTGGTTCAACACGAACCACGTCCTCGCTCCCGGCTACCGCGGCCCAGAGCACGACCAGCCGTTGCTCCAACCACGCCGTAAATTCCTCGACCTTCAGGTTGACCACAGGCAAACGAAATGTCGCGCCCATCGCCGCGCGAAGCACCTTGGGGTGATTCGACCGGGCGTTGCCAGGCAGCAATATCACTCCGCCCGCCCCCAAAGCGTGAGCGGTACGGATCAACGCCCCGACGTTGCCGGGATCCTGCACCGCGTCCACCACGAGAACAGGGCGACCGGCGTCTATCGACAGATCGTCAACGGACCACGCGCGTGGCTCGATGACGGCAAGCACCCCTTGCGGCGTGTCGGTGTCCGCGAGATCGGCCAATTCGGCGTCGGACAGTTCCTCGACGGCGACGCCATCCTGCTCGAGCTTTCCCCGGAGCGCGGTTCCCCTTTGGGTGCGAGCGAGTGCCGGGCTCACCAACGCGCCCTCGAACGTGACACCGGCGGCCACGGCTTCTTCGACCAGCCGCACACCCTCGGCCACGGCCAACTCGAGGCGGCGGCGCGCGTTGCGCCGCTGTAGATTTCGGATCAACCTCACGAGATTCTGAGCCATGAAGATCATGCAATCCGTTAGTGCGGGGATCTGTGCGGCCTTAACGGTAGGTTGCGCGATCCCGATACAGCAAGAGATCGAGCTGGGCAACCAGTATGCGGCACAGCTCGCCCAAGAGTTACCGCTGATCGACGATCCCGAGATTCAGCGCGCTATCGACGAAGTGATGGCTCCCATTCTGGAACACACGATCCGTCCACAACTCGACTGGACCGTACGGGTGGTAAACTCGTCGGTCGTGAATGCGTTTGCGGTGCCCGGCGGGCACCTCTACGTTAACCGCGGGCTCATCGATGCCGCCAATCACTACGACGAACTCGCGGGCGTCATGGGCCACGAGATGGCTCATGTCGACTTACGCCACTCGGCGAAACAGATAGGAACCGCCAACGCCACGCAGACCGGGCTGGGGATCGCCTTCGTGCTGCTCGGCAGAGAACCCTCCGGCGTCGAAGGCGCAGCCGTGGGTGTCGCAGCGGGGGCGGCGTTTGCCAAATTTTCACGCGACGACGAGCGCGAGTCCGATCGTGCGGCGGTGGGATACCTCACCAAAGCGGGGATCAATCCCGAAGGGATCGCGCGCATGTTCGAGACGCTCGGCTCGCTGAGGCAAAGCAATCCCGGAGCGCTGGAGCAGTTTTTCTCGTCCCATCCGATGCCGGCCGATCGTGTCGAGGAGGTGCGGCAAACGATCCGCAACACCCCCGGAGCCTTCGAACTGACGGAAACCGGGATCACTGACCATCCGGCGTTCGAGCGTTTGACGACGCTGCTCGGCCGCATGCCACCACCACCCGAGCCGCAACGTTGAGTGACGGGGGGGGCGAGGGGGCCGAAAGCTCGCCGGCCGACCCACCACCCATAGCCCTCACAATCGCCGGTTCGGATTCGGGTGGCGGCGCCGGGATCCAGGCAGACCTGAAGACGTTTCATCAGTTCGGGGTCTTCGGTACGTGCGTCGTTGTCGCCGTCACGGCACAGAACACGCGATCGGTGTCCGATGTGCAATCCATCTCGGCCAACATGGTGAAGCACCAGATGGCCGCACTGGCCGAGGACCTCCCGCCTCGGGCTCTGAAGACCGGCATGCTGGCAACCAAGGACCTCGTGCTCACGGTGGCGGAGGGAATTCGTGAGTTTGCGTTTCCGTACCCCGTCGTGGACCCCGTCATGGTGGCCACGTCCGGCGATCGGCTCCTCAGCGTCGATGCCGAGCGTGCACTCGTGGACGAGCTTTTCCCCCTGGCGGCCCTGGTCACACCCAACCTCACCGAGGCGTCTGCGCTCATGCATGGTCCGGTGAGCAGCGAGTCCGACATGGAGCGCGCAGGCCGGGCCATGCTCGACATGGGAGCGCGCGCGGCTCTCATCAAAGGGCTCGCCGGCGACGCCGAATTCGTGGACATGCTGGTCACACCCGAAGGCGCCACACGATTCTCACACGCACGGTTGCCCGCGCGCAACACGCACGGAACCGGCTGCACCCTGAGCGCGGCAATTACCGCCGGCCTCGCCACGGGTGCGGGCCTGGGGGACGCGATCAGCACGGCCATCGATTTTGTCCAACGCGCGATTGCCACCGCGCCGGCGATCGGAAGCGGGCACCATCCGTTGAATCATTTTGTCGCGGCCCACCCGCTTTCTACGTAGGAGCCGACACTCGTGGCTAGCAAGGGACGATCCGAACGGAAGCGTGCGACACCACCGCACACGGCGGTCATAAATGGGCCACCCGAACCTCATCGCGGTATCTTTTGCAACCGAACGCTGAACTTGCGCCAAATCGCGGCCATCGGATACGATATGGACTACACGCTGATCCACTACAACGTGGACCAGTGGGAACGACGCGCTTACCATCACATCCACCAGAAGCTGTGCGACCAGGGTTGGTCGCTCGACAACCTCGAGTTCGACTCCACATCGGTCATGCGCGGCCTGATTATCGACACCGAACTCGGCAACCTCGTCAAGGCCAACCGTTTCGGTTACATCAAACTCGCACGGCACGGTACCCACTCGATCGACTTCAACATGCAGCGCAAACTCTACGGGCGGACGATCGTCGATTTGTCGGAGAGTCGATGGGTGTTCCTCAATACGCTCTTTTCGCTTTCGGCGGCGTGCCTCTACAGTCAGCTGGTCAACCTGCTCGACAGCAACAAGCTCCCCAAAGTGCTGAGCTACGCCGACCTCTACGGGCTGTTGCGTGATTCACTCGACGCGACGCACATGGAAGGAATCCTCAAGGCCGAGATCGTGGCCGATCCCGACCGCTTCGTCGAGGTCGAAGCCGAGGTGCCGCTCACGCTGCTCGATCAAAAGAAGGCCGGTAAGCGGTTGCTCCTCATTACCAACTCCGAATGGCCGTACACGCAAGCCATGATGCAGTATGCGTTCGACCCGTTCCTTCCGGGAGAGATGACTTGGCGTGACATGTTCGACGTAATCATCGTCTCCGCGCGAAAACCCGACTTTCTCTCCGCGAAAAACCCGTTCTTCGAGGTGGTAGACGAAACGGGATTACTCAAGCCCGTGATCGGCGGCCCCAAACCGGGCGGCATCTTCCTCGGCGGCAACGCGGCGGCGGTCGAAGAGTATCTCGGGGTATCGGGCGACCGTATTCTCTACGTGGGGGACCACATCTTTAGCGATGTCCATGTCAGCAAAGACCTGCTGCGCTGGCGCACGGCGCTCGTGGTGCGGGAACTCGAGGACGAGATCACCGCGACGCAGGCATTTTCACAACGTCGGGACAAGCTTCGCCGACTCATGACGGAGAAAGAAAAACTCGAGCTCGCTCAGAGCCAAGCGCAGCTGCTGCTCCAGCGGAAGCGTGACAAGTACGGACCGGCGCCGGGCGGGTCTGTGAACGAGCTGGAGCGCAGCATCGCACAGGGCCGCAATCGACTCAAAGCACTGGACGATGAGATTACCCCCCTCGCCCGGGCCGATAGACAGGTGTCCAACAACCGTTGGGGACCTTTGATGCGAGCCGGAAACGACAAGAGTCACATGGCCAGTCAAATAGAACGGCACGCGGACATCTACATGTCGCGCGTGTCGAATTTCATGCAGTACACACCGTTCGCGTATTTTCGGTCGCCTCGGGGCAGCCTACCCCACGATCCGTAATGAGTTTGGGAGGATTGGGAGGGCGTAGTGACTGAACATCGAGATTCCGACGCGCCGCGCGACGTGCAATCTTCGGCGGAGTCGATGGACAAGGATCCGGCGGCGCGGCGACGCATCTTGGTATCCATCATCGCACTGCTCGTCCTGTCGGTCGTGTCCGCGATTGGGGTGCTGGCATACATGAACCGCCGGGCGACCGTCAGGTCCCTGAGCGAGCAACACGTCGAACTCGTGAACTTCGCAGTCAACAACGTGGAGTTGGGTCTTTCGACCGGCCGTATCGACGCCGTGCAGGCATTCCTGGTCGAAATGGCAGCCAATCCGCTCTTCGCCGGCGTCATCCTCTACGACCCCGACGGGGAGTCGTTGCTCCAGGTACCGACGGATTTTCAGATCGGAGAGGCACTGGCGCAGCGTGTTCTCGCCGGAGGCTCTGAGACCGTCGGTGAGCTGGCTTATCAGGCCGAGCCAATAGTCGATGCCGACGGCGAGGTGATGGGCCATCTTCTACTCGGGATCTCACTCGAGTCGATGAATCGAGAGGCACGGCGCGCACTGGTCCTGACAGCAGTCATCGGCCTCATCGTCCTCCTCCCCATGACCGGTGCCATCGCATGGCTGCTGACGTGGATGGAACAGCGCTTGCGAGTGCGTGAACTCCGTCTCGCGGAGGTGAACCGCGAGGTCGAGATAATGCTGAACAATCTCGATCAAGGCATCTTCACGTTGAATCTAGACGGGACGGTCAATCCTCAGCACTCGTTGCGAGCGCGGGAGCTATTCGGCGTCAGCGACTTCGCGAACTCGACCCTCCAGCAAATATTCGGGGCCGCCGATGACGCCGCCAAAGTCCTTCGTCAATGGATCAGCATGATCGCCAAGTCGAGATTCCTCTCTGAGTGGCCCAAGTACGAGCAACTCAACCCATTGAAGGAAATCGAGACTGAGCGAGGCGGTGAACACCGGATTGTGACAATCAATTACCGTCCCATCGTGGAGGACGGAGAGTTACGTCGGATCATGGTGCTCGGTACGGACATCACCGCGCAGCGCGAAGCCGAGCACGCATTGGACCGTGCCACGCGCGCCCGCGAGGCCGAAGTCGGGCGCATCCTGGCATTTGTACAGAACGAACGATCGGCGGTTGATTCGTTCCTCGAGGACACGGAAGCGTGGTTGGGCCGGATCGACGTGATTCAGACCGGAGATGATCTCATCAACGTTGAACCCGATTTCCTCCGCGAGCTCCATACGCTCAAGGGCAACGCCGGTTCGTTCGGGTTCTCAGGACTCGCCGAAATCGCCGAGAGAATGGAGGACGCCATCAAAGCTGCCCGGGAGGCTGACCGTCTCACCACATTCGACGGGTGGTTGCGACTGGCTCAGGACCTACGAGACGAATACGTCAAGATTACGGAATTTCGGACGCGACTCTTCTCGAGCGCCAAGGATCGCATGTCTATTTCTCGCATCGACTACGACCGCCTGGTGGCCGAGGTTCGGTCGCGGGGCGACATTGAGGGGAAACACATCTACGAGCGACTCTACGCACTGGATTCGCTGCCGCTCGGCCTGTATTGTCAGAAGTTGCAGCGTGTCATCGAGCAATACCGCGACAAGCATCGAGTCGACATTGCCGACCTCGACGTCCTGACGCCCGATGCGCCAATCCACCGCACACACCGATCCGCGTTTGACGCTTGCCTGGTGCACTTGGTTCACAACGCCCTCGATCACGGGATCGAGAGCGACCAGGAACGCAAGGCTCGCGGCAAGGGCCCTGGCGTGATTAGTATCGCGTACGAGGAGTCCTCGGGCTCCGCCACAGTAACGGTGGCCGACAACGGCCGGGGCATCGACCCTGCCTTCGTAGCGGACCGAGCCATCGCCCGAGGACTCATCACAGAGGACGAGGTCCGCTCGCTCTCCGAGCGAGAAAAGATAGATTTGGTTTTCTTACACGGATTCTCAACCAAGTCCCGGACCACTGGCACGAGTGGCCGGGGTGTGGGCATGGACGCGGTCAAGGCGTACATTGAGCAAGTTGGTGGCACTCTTACCCTGGTGTCCCGCGTCGGTACGGGGCTCGCAGTGAAGGTCACGGTACCGAGCGGTGGGCGGTCGGGAGATGGTTGAACCTCTGAATGATAGGGACAATGGCACGCATTCTGATTGTTGATGACAGCAGCTACATGGCCACTGCCGTGAAGCGCTTCATGGAGGGTGAAGGGCATGAGGTGGTCGCCACGGGCGAAGACGGATTCGAGGGCGTTGCTCTCTACAAGGAACACCATCCGGATCTCGTCATCTTGGATATCACGATGCCGAACAAAGATGGTCGCGATTGCCTCGCCGAGATCATGGAGTTTGACCAAAGCGCCCACGTGTTGGTCGTCTCAGGTTCGGTCAAGGAACTCTCCATCATCATGGAATGTCTCAACATGGGCGCGAAAGGCTACGTCGAGAAACCGCTTAAATTTGCCGACGAGCAGTTCTGCAAAGATTTCAGAAGCACCGTGCAAAAAGCGCTCGAGGACTGACGCCCACTTGACCGAAGCCAGCCAGCCGTCATCACGAAGCTCTAACACGACCATTTCCCGGGCCTGGTCATGACCACGGCAGCCGCATCCCCCATACCGCAGGCAGCATCGCCGCGAGTGCTACTGCCGATCATTCTCGGCCGGCTTGCGACCGACTATTTGGACGCGATAGCCGGCATGACCGGCGTCACGGCCGAGCCGGAGGAATCCGAAGAGTACCGGCAGACAACCTTCTCGGCTCCCGGACACATGATCGCGATGTTGGATTTCACAGGCTCGGTCGTGGGATTCCTTGCGGTGAGTGTCGAAGAACAAACCATCGCCAATGCCCTCGGCATGGGTGAGTTGCCACCCGAGGACGAGCGAGACGCGCTGCGCACAGAATACGAGGGATTCCTACTGGAGGTGCTGAACAGCGTATCGGGAGACTGCCTCACTGTTCTGCGCGACGAAGACCACTCGATAACGATCCTCACGCCGAAGCTCATTTACGGTGTCGTCAGTTACCCAAAGGTCGCCAGTCTCACGAGGCGCATCGCCACGTCCATCGGCACCTTTTACTTCACCGTCACCATCGACACTATGCAGCTCGAGGTCAACCGGATGACGCGCCGGTTGAAGGCCTCGGAAGAAGAACTGATCAATTCGAAGCTCGAACTCGAGCGGACGGCCCTGGAACTGCGCAAGGCGCTGCAGGCGCCGTCAGAGGCGATAATCATTCACGACGACGGACGCGTCCTCGAGGTGAACGAAGCGTTCACCGAGATCTTCGGATACGACCAAGATGACGCGATCGGACGCGACGTCCTCGAGTTCGTAGAGCCAACGTCCCAGGACGTCGTAACCGCACATGTGCAAGCCGGCAGCGAGGAGCCTTACGAGGTCGTCGCGAGGCGGGCGGACGGAACCACGCTGCCTGTCGAGGTCCGCGGAAGAGCGATCGAATACCAGGATCGCGTCGTTCGAGTCGCCGCCGTACGAGACCTGTCCGAGCACAAGCGCGTCCAGAAGGCGCTGCAGGAAAGCGAGAACCAGCTCCGACACGCACAGAAGATGGAGGCAATCGGGAGATTGGCAGCCGGCGTGGCGCACGACTTTCGCAACCTCGTGTCCATCATCACAGCGCAATGTGACATGCTGCTGGCCGAGCTCGGGGAAGGCAATCGCTTGGCGCAGCGCGTGGAGGAAATCCTGACTGCCGGAGAGCGTGCGACGTCCCTGACGCAACAGCTACTGGCGTTCGCTCGCAAGCAGGCCGTGCAGCCCACCGTACTGGACGTGAGTACAATCGTTAGCGGCATGAGCGAAATGCTGGCATCTGTTTTGGGAAGCAGTATCAAGCTCGAGATTACGACAACGCCCAACCTCGGCCGCGTGAACGTAGACCGCGGGCAGGTCGAACAGACAATCATGAATTTGGCAGTGAACGCCGTAGATGCCATGCCTGATGGTGGCGAATTGAAGATCGCTACCAGCAACGTCACACTCGACGAAGCCTATATCCGGTCCCACCCCGCCGCGAAGCTCGGGAAGTACGTCATGCTGTCCGTGAGTGACACGGGCTCGGGCATCGATCTCGAGACGCAGGCGCGCGTATTCGAGCCGTTCTTCACCACCAAGGAAGAGGGCAAAGGCACGGGATTGGGCCTCGCGATGGTGTACGGGGCAGTCGAGCAGGCTGGCGGGATAATCGAATTGGACAGTGAGGTTGATGTCGGAACGACGTTCCGAATCTACTTGCCCAGGTGGGTCTAACGACCGGTTGATTGCAGCGCCACCGCGCCGCGTTGCGGCTCACAGCGGCGCCGCGGGATCGGGCGTCCCTGATGCAGGGGTGCTGACGCCGGTGGGACCAGCGCGCGGCGCCGGTC
>JADFPO010000054.1 GCA_022562295.1 Gemmatimonadota bacterium | reverse complement strand
GACGTGGATTACGTGCTGGAAGGCACGGTGCGGACGGACCGGACTCCAGACGGCGGTGGGCAGGTGCGGATTACACCGCAGCTCATCCGGGCCTCGGATGATACGCACTTGTGGTCAGAGATCTATACCGCTGATTTGGTGCCTGGGGAAATCTTCCGTATTCAGACGGAGATCGCCGAACGCATCACGCAGAGCATGGACGTTGTCCTGCTCGAACCGGAACGCCAGGTCCTTGCCGCACAGCCGACTGAGAATCTGGACGCGTACGACGCGTACCTGCGCGGTCGAGCTCTACGCGGACTCCGCGACCGCGACAACATCGAACAGATGATTCAGGAGTACGAGAGGGCGGTCCAGCTCGACCCGTCCTTCGGGGTTGCGTATGCTCTCTTGAGCTACGCCCGAATGTATCACTTCTGGTTTTTCGGAGAACCTGAGCAGGTCGCGGCCGCCAAGGATGCGCTAGATCGCGCCGTGGAGATCGCACCGGACCATCCGGAGACACACCTGGCGCAGGGCTATTTTCACTACTGCTCGAACCTGGAATACGAGCCCGCGCTGGAGCATTTCCGGAGCGCTCTGGTGATCCGGCCCAACGACGCCCTCATTCACCTGGCCGTCGGCTTAATCCAGCGACGGCAAGGGCACTTCGAGGAGGCGGCATCCAGCGTGGAACGGGCCGTGGAGCTGGACCCCAGGTCAATTATGGCGAACGAAGCCCTCGGCGAAATAATGAGAGCCCTTCGACGTTTCGACGATGCCAAGCGCTATTATGGCCGAGCCATATCCATCGCACCACAAAGTACCACGGCCTACGGACAGCTGTTTAACACCTATCTCTGGAGCGGCGACTCCGCGGGCGCACGGCGGTTCGCCGACAGCTTGCCGAGCACTCTCCCCGCCGACTTTCGGGCGGGTCGGTCCGCGGTTCTTGCATGGTACGCGCGTGACTTCCAAGCGGCGCTTGATGTCTTTCTCTCTTCTGCTCCAGGCGATTACGGGCCGATCGGCAGACTTTACCGCAGGCTAGGCCGGCCCAGCCTCGCGCGGGCCTACGGCGACTCACTCCGATCAGCGGCGCAGGCGGTTCTGGAACGCATCGAGCGTCCCGGTCTTCCGCTGAATCGGCGCCGGGTCTCGATTCGGCACGCGCGGCTTGGAATCGCGTATGCGTTGCTGGGCGACAGCGCACGCGCCGTTGCCGAAGGCGAGGGCGCAACCGCTCTGTATTCACTCGAGCTGGACGCAGAGGATGGAGACCAGCGCGTTCGGGACCTGGTCTTGATCTACACACTCGTTGGCAACGTGGAAGCCGCCATCGATCAACTCGAGTTGCTGATGTCGATCCCTGGCGAGATGACCGCCCACTGGCTACGCCTCGATCCAAGGTACGACCCCCTCCGCGACAACCCCCGCTTCCAGGCGCTGCTGGCGAAGTACGAGAATTAGACTCCGCCCTTCACCGCCCTGCCGGACGAACTAGGACGATCGAGGACGATCAAAGACGATCGGGGACGAACGAGGCGGTCGAAGGGCGGACGAGCCGCGGGTTTACCCGTGGTTACGACTCGACGCGGGAAGCATACGGCACGGCAGGCGGGGACGACTAATCGCCCTCGGATGGCTTGAGAGGTTTAAGGTCCGCAACGTAGTTCAGGCGAACTTCACATTCAGAACACGCCGTGAAAGCAAAAGCCGGAGGAGCAAACGCCCTCCGGCTTTTGTGCGTAGCGAACTGGCCACGCGGATTCGCAGTCCGTTTTCAAACGCTATGTTCGAACTGTCGCCGAGTCAATGGTGCGGCGATGCTGGCGGTGGGAGTCGAACCCACAAGGGCTTTCGCCCAACGGACTGCGATTCCGTCGCGTCTACCAGTTTCGCCACGCCAGCACCCCAATCGACAGCCAACCGTGGTATGCCCGAGGGCAATACGCGTGAAATGTGCATCCGTTGCCGAACCGCCTCGTAAGATACGATGTGATTGACGACGCCATGTCATCAGGATAACGCAACCCTGAGCAGAAAAACGCGATACCGGCGGGCATCTTACCTTATGTGTTATAGCCGAAGAAATTGTCGATTAGACGAACAAAACGAAAAGTGTGGGGTTGTGTGCGTCCGTGGATTCCGTGGGTTCCGTGGCTATCGATCAAAGCGTCGAGTTATCCGCTAGCCTCCACTAGTTCTGTGAGCCGATCCAACACGGCCGGCAAATCCGGCTTCTCCGTCAGCACATCACGCATCGGGTCTTCCTTCATCCGGGCGATCCGTTTGGGCGCGTTCTTGATCGTGAACTTGTCCGCCTGGAGCTTGCCGTTCACCTCACTCCACTTGAGCGGCATCGACACCGGCGCCCCCGGCAGCGGCCGCACGCACAACGGGGACACCAGCAACTTGCCGTGTCCGTTCTGCACGAAGTCGATGTAGACCCTGCCCTGTCGCGACGGCAATGCCCGCTGGATCGTGGCGATGTCCGGAATCCGAGCGGCCGCCACGGTCGCCAGCAGTTGGCTCAAGACCTTGGACTGGTCGTACGTGCACTGCCGGCCGAGCGGTACCAGCACGTGCAACCCGGTCGATCCGCTCGTCTTGACGAAGCACGGCAACTCGATCGCATCGCACAGCGCGCGAATCTCCTTCGCCGTCCGCACCACGTACTCGAACGGCGCCTCCTTGGGATCCAGATCCAAGATGCACCAGTCGGGCTGCTCCAGGGACGACAACCGGCTCGACCACACGTGCAACGGGATCGATCCCATGTTGGCGATGTAGAGGATCGTCTCGACGTCGTCGCCGATGAAATAGTTGGTCTCTTTCTCCGAATCTCGGCTGTACACCTTTTCGGTGCGTACCCAATCGGGTACCCACTCGGGCGCGTCCTTCTGAAAGAACGACTTCCCGTCTATGCCGTCCGGATAGCGCGTCATCACCACCGGGCGATCCTGCACGTACGGCAGCAGCCACTCGCACGCCGCGCGGTAGTACTCGATCATGTCGCCCTTGGTATATCCCTCCTCGGGCCAGAACACCTTATCCAGATTCGAGAACGGCACCACCCGCTCGACCGATGCCTCGTCCGCCGCCTCGGGGGGCCGGAGATCGAATTCCTGGTCCTGGCGTACGCACTCTTTTGGCGTCTTGTCTTCGCGGAAACGCAGAAACGCGGGATGCCGCAGCAAGGATCCGTCCGTCCATTCTCTGTACCGCACCTCCACGACCAGCTCCGGTTCCACCCAGTGATGCTCGGCGCCCTTAGGAACTGCACCGGTGCATGCCGGACTGACTCGTCCGATCGTTTCCAGCTCGGTCCGAATCTCATCCCGCTGTTTGGCGGTGAAGCCCGTTCCCACTCGCCCCGCGTAGGTCAGCTCGCCGCCGATGTACGATCCCAGGTGCAAGGCGCCAAAACCCGACGTGCTTCCCTTCAAATCGCTGAAGCCCACGATCACGAAATCGTCGGAGCGATCGATGCGGATCTTGAGCCAGTAGGACGACCGTCCGGCCCGGTACTTCGAGTCGGCCTTCTTCGCGACGATCCCCTCGAGTTCCATCTGTTGCACCTGCTCGAAGAAATCTTCTCCTCGCCCCTCCACGTGATCCGCGAATCGAATAGGCCCTGCCGGAGGAAGAACACGCTGGAGCAGCGCTTTCCGTTCGATCAGGGGAAGCGAGCGCAAATCGTAGCCCTCCAGCACCAGCAGATCGAACGCATACAAAGACGCAGGCAGCTCGACGGTGGCACGCGCGATGTCGAACCGCTGAGTGAGACGTCCACGTTTCTGGAGCCGCTGGAAACTCGGCCGTCCCGAATCGTCCTGCACGACGACCTCTCCGTCCAACACGAAGTTCTCATAGGGAAGAGTCCCGACCGCGTGCGCGATTTCCGGAAACACCACCGTCAGGTCGTGGCCGTTTCTCGAGATGAGCGCAGGCTGACTCGCACCGCTCTCGCGAGATGCCAGCATCCGATAGCCGTCGTACTTGAGTTCGTATACCCAGTCGTCATCCGTGAACGCCCCGTCACGCGTCTGCGCGAGCATCAACCCGACGTCCCGGACCTTGACCTTCTTCTTCTTGGCCCCGGCCCTAGGTCCTCCAGCGAATCGCGGGCTTCACTCGCCAGATCCCGACCGGCTTTGAGTTCTTCGACCGTGAGACCCGAGAAGACCGACTGCTCGACAAACGGCTCTTCCTCCTCGGTCATCCACGCATCGCGCTCCTTGATCATCAGCCACTCTTTGCCGGTCCCCTTCTTCAAGCGCACGAGCGTCCAGGACCCGTGCAACTTGTATCCGCGTAGCTCGAACAGGAGCTTGCCCTTCTCCATTCCCTCGTCAAAGTCCTCCCGCGCAATCCATAAGCCCCGGTCCCACACGATCACGGCCCCGGCGCCGTAATTGCCCGCCGGGATGATTCCCTCGAAATCGGCGTACTCCAGGGGGTGGTCCTCGGTCTGGATGGCGAGGCGCTTTTCCCGCTGATCGTAGGACGGGCCTTTGGGCACCGCCCATGATTTGAGCACCCCATCGTGCTCCAAGCGAAAGTCGAAATGCAGCCGGCTGGCGTAGTGTTTCTGGACCACGAACAACGATCCGCCGGTACCTCGTCGCCCTCCGAACGGCTCGGGTGTGGACCCAGGAGACCGCTTCACACGGTAGTCTTCCAGCCCGCCGGAGGTGGGCTTATCTGTTGCGGCCATTGACTTTAAGTGATATCATTGCGGCCATGAGCGCTCGACCGATCAGTTCGGCTACCATCAGCTTCGGGCTCGTATCCGTGCCCGTAAAGCTCTATTCCTCGAGCGAGACATCCCAGAAGGTCTCCTTCAATCTCGTCTCCAAGAAGCACGGTACCCGCCTCAAGCAGCAATACATCCACCCCGAGAGCGGCGAAGTCGTGCCCCGTGAGGAAATGGTCAAGGGCTACGAGTTTAGCAAGGGCAAGTACGTGCTGTTCAGCCCGGAAGAACTGAAAGCGCTCGAAGAGAAAAATACCCAGACGATCGACATCACCGAGTTCGTGCCGTTCGATCAGGTCGAACGGGAGTATCTCGACAAGGTGTACTATCTCGGCCCCGACAAGGGTGGGAGCCGGGCGTACAAACTCCTGAGCGCCGCCCTCAGGAAGACCGGCCAGTCGGCGATCGCGCGTTACGCGGCGCGCGGCAAGCAGTACCTGGTGCTCATCCGCCCGATGGGCGAGGGCTTGGCGATGGAGCAGTTGCACTACGCCGACGAGCTGAAGCCGTTCTCCGAAGTGCCTCTCGGAGATGCGGAAGTGAAGGAAACCGAGTTGGCGTTGGCGCTACAGCTCATCGAGCAGGCCAAAACCGACAAATTCGAGCCTGAAAAGTACACGGACGACGTTCGGGTCCGCATGCTCGAGCTGATCCAGAAGAAGATCGACGGTGAAGACATCACCCAGATCGAAGAGGAAGAACCGAAGGGAAAGGTCCTCGATTTGATGCAGGCACTCAAGGCCAGTTTGGCGAAGAGCGGTCAGGGAGACCTCGACGGCGAACGCAAGCCGGCGAAGAGTGCCGCACGGAAGACGGCGAAAAAGAAAACACGCAAGGTGGGAGGAAGCAGGGCGTAACCTCAATCCCATGACCATCACGTGAGTTCCCTGCCATAGTGTACAGCTCCCGTGAAGTTTCCGAACTGGTGGGCCTCTCCACGGCTCAAGTGCGGCGCTTCGCCAGGACGGGGTTTCTGTCCCCAGAACGCACCACCCAAAATCACTACCGGTTCTCGTTTCAGGATCTCACGTTCCTGAAAACGACGACCGCGTTGTTCGGCGGCAAATTCTCGCGGCGATTCGTGTATCGCGCACTCCGGGAACTCCACCGTCAGCAACCTGTCGACCGGCCGCTATCTGAGATACACCTCAGCGCCAACGAGACCGGAATCGTGGCCAACGACGGCGACGCCACGTGGTATCCCGTATCGGGCCAGTTCGTATTCGACTTCAAGGGGGCCGCGCGCTCGACACCGGTATCGCGACTCGAGAGCGGCACATCGCTGGGCGGGCTGCCGGCTGCAGACGAGATGAAGGCGGAAGCCTGGTTCGACCGAGGGTGCCTGCTCGAAGGGTATCGGCCCGTTGAAGCACGACAGGCATACCGGAGGACATTGGCGTTGGATCCCTCACATGCCCACGCCCGCGTCAATTTGGGACGGCTGCTGCACGCGGTAGGCCAGGTGGGAGAAGCGATCGAGCACTACCGTATCGTGCTGACGGCCCGCCCCGACAATGCTCTGGCTGCATACAACCTCGGCGTGGCGCTCGAAGACGAAGCCCGCGAGCAAGACGCATTCACGGCTTACGCTCAGGCCATCGCCTCCGACCCTCATTGCGCCGAAGCCCACTTCAACATCGCGAAGTTGTACGAGGGAGCCGGGGACCAGCTTGCTGCCCTACGGCACCTACGGACGTATAAGGAGTTGATGAGGGGGGGGGGGTAGGTGGGGTTCTAGCTATCAGCTATCAGCCGTCAGCATTAGATTTGTTGAACGACTCACGACGAACCACTAACGGCTCCCTATGAACCCACCATCGCAAAACAGCGCCGGCCAAGGCCCGGGGAAATGGTGGCGCAAGGCACGCCGCCGTCTCCGCGCGGCGCGGGAGATCTACGAAGGCATCTTCTTCGCACCCTATCGGGACCAGATTTACCGCGAGTACCGCGACCGGCGAGATTTGTTCTTGATGATGAGCTTCGCCGATCTCACCGGCGTGCCGAATCCCGTCAGCTTCTACACGCTAGAACTCTATCCCGAGCTGATCGAACAATTTCACCAGTGGCACCTCCGGCTGGGGTTGGAACATGCGCCGGAGGGCGGTTTCCGCTGCTGCTGAGCGCCCAGCAGCCAGCTTCCGGCTACGACGCTCACCTTCAGCTCCAGGCGCCGCGGGTCCCGCCGTTTTCAGGAGACCGCGGATAGCGCGGAGGATGCGGGTGAACACGGATCAAATACTTTGTTGGGGTGTGGAGGTGGGAGGTGAGATCCGCTGTTGTCCGTCCCATCAGCGTCATCCGCGGTTCCCCGACGGGTGTTCGGATGTCGAACGCCGGAGGCTGAAAGCTGGCGGCTGCGACTGATGGCTGCCAGCCGGCATTGCCGTAACTCGCTCTCACTACGATACTTAAAGGTTATCGTTGCACGCGGATCGGTTGCCGACCCGTACCGGCTCCAGCAGTGTAAGTATGTCTGAAACAACGATTTACGAAAAAAAACATCCAATCCGGATCGTCACGTCCGCCGCGCTGTTCGACGGTCACGATGCCGCCGTCAACATCATGCGGCGAATTCTTCAGGCGACTGGAGTCGAGGTCATCCATCTCGGCCACAATCGCAGCGTCGAGGAGGTGGTCAACGCGGCCATCCAGGAAGACGCCCAGGGAGTAGCCGTCACGAGCTATCAGGGCGGTCACATGGAGTTCTTCAGGTACATGCGGGAGATGCTGGACGACCGCGGTGCCGAACACATCAAGATCTACGGCGGCGGCGGCGGGGTGATTGTTCCGCGGGAGATCGAGCAACTGCACGAGTCCGGCATCGACCGCATTTTTTCGCCGGAAGACGGACGCCGGATGGGTTTGCAGGGGATGATCAACGAGGTGGTGCGTGGGTGCGACTTCGACCTCGCCAACACACCGGTCTCCCCCAACGGCACGGCGCTGTCGCTCGCGCGGCGCATCACCGTCGCCGAACTACAGGGCACCAACGGAGACCACCCACAAGCCACATCCAACCCTGTCCCCACTATCGGCATCACCGGACCGGGAGGTGCCGGGAAGAGCAGCCTCACCGACGAGCTGATTCGCCGGTTCCTCCACGATTTCCCGGACAAGAAGGTCGCCGTCCTATCGGTCGATCCGACCAAAAGCAAAACCGGCGGGGCGTTGCTCGGCGACCGCATTCGCTTCAACACGCTGAAGAACCCACGGGTGTTCATGCGCTCGATTGCCACACGGGGCGCGCGTGGTGAAATCTCGGAACACCTGAAAGATGTGATCGGCGTCGTTCGCCAAAGCGGATTCGACATCATATTCGTCGAGACCGCCGGCATCGGTCAGGGTGACCGTGCCATCACCGACCTCGTGGACCTCACCATCTACGTCATGACGAGTGAGTACGGCGCTCCCAGCCAACTCGAAAAGATCGAGATGCTGGACTACGCCGACATCGTGGTGATCAACAAGTTCACACGCCAAGGAAGCGAAGACGCTCTGCGCGACGTGCGCAAGCAGATCCAACGCAACAAGAAGCTGTTCGACACTCCCGCTGATGAGTTGATGGTGTTCGGAACCAGTGCCGCGCACTTCAACGATCACGGCGTGAACCAGCTGTACGGACACGTGATGAAAACTGTCGTCGAGCGCTGCGGATTGAACTGGCAGTCCAGCTATGCCGCCGGCGCTGACAGGGTCACCGACACGAGCCACCACATCATCCCGCCACAGCGCGAGCGGTACCTCAGTGAAATTGCCGAAGCCTGCCGTGAATATCGTACCTGGGCTCGCCAACAAGCAGAGGTAGCCTCGGAGTTGGACGCGCTGAGGCGTGCCATCGTGGTCCTGGGAGGGCCCAACAACGCGGAGCGCACCCGATTTTCCGATGACGCCATCAAACGCGTCGGTGTGGGCCAGGGCGATCTGATGACGGCGTTCAATCAGCAACTCGCCCGATTGGATGACGGTCCCGCCAAGTTGCTCCGCGATTGGAAACAATGGCAGTCCCGCTACGAAGAGGACACCTTCGCATATTCCGTTCGTGGCAAGGAAATTCAGGTAGCCAACTTCCGTACCACGCTGTCCGGAACGAAAGTGCCCAAGGTCGCGTTGCCTCGGTATCGAGACATGGGTGACAGGCTCTATTGGCGCCTGACCGAAAACGTGCCTGGCGAATTCCCCTACACGGCCGGCGTGTTCCCGTTCAAGCGGTCGGCGGAAGACCCGACCCGCATGTTCGCCGGAGAGGGTACCTCGGACCGTACCAACAGGCGTTTTCATCTTCTCGCGGACGGACAGCCCGCCAAGCGACTTTCTACGGCATTCGACTCCATCACACTATACGGCGAGGATCCTGACCGCCGACCCGACATCTACGGGAAGGTCGGTGAGAGCGGCGTGAGCGTTTTTACAGTCGAGGAAGCCGAGCGTCTTTATGCGGGATTCGATCTGTGCGACCCGGCGACGTCCGTCTCGATGACGATCAACGGCCCTGCGCCGACCGTGTTGGCTTTCTTCTTCAACACAGCCATCCGGCAACGCTGTCGCCTATTCCTTCGGAACGAGGGCCGCTTGGACATATCCGAGGAGCAGGTCTATCAACCCGACGCCTCCCGAAACGCCGACTGGAGCGACGTGCGGGCGCTCCTGACCGACGCGGAATACGAGCAGATACGCTCGCGAACCCTCTCAAGCGCCCGAGGCACGGTGCAAGCCGACATCCTCAAAGAGGATCAAGGTCAGAACACCTGCATTTTTTCCACCGACTTCTCCCTGAAGTTGATGGGGGACGTTCAGCAGTATTTCATCGACGAAGCGGTGCGAAATTTCTACAGCGTTTCCATCAGCGGCTACCACATCGCCGAGGCGGGCGCGAACCCCATTCATCAATTGGCGTTCACGCTGGCGAACGGCTTCACATATCTCGAGTACTATCATGCCCGGGGAATGGATATCGACAGCTTCGCGCCCAGTCTGAGCTTTTTCTTCAGCAATGGCATGGACATCGAGTATAGCGTCATCGGCCGTGTGGCGCGGCGCATCTGGGCGGTGGCGCTCAATCGCAAATACGGTGCGGCCGATCGCAGTCAGATGCTGAAGTATCACATTCAGACGAGCGGACGCAGCCTCCACGCCCAGGAGATCGAGTTCAACGACATCCGGACGACACTCCAAGCACTATTGGCCGTTTTCGACAACGCGCAGAGCCTCCACACCAACGCCTATGACGAGGCCATCACGACGCCCACGGAGCAGTCGGTGCGGCGGGCCATGGCTATCCAGCTGATCATCAACCAGGAATTCGGCCTCACGTTCTGCGAAAACGCCACGCAAGGCAGCTTTGTCATCGAGGAGCTTACCGACTTGGTAGAAGACGCGGTGCTCGCCGAGTTCGATCGCATCACGAGCCGAGGAGGAGTTCTCGGTGCGATGGAGCGCCAGTACCAACGCGGAGCGATACAAGACGATTCACTCAATTACGAACAGTTGAAGCACTCGGGTGGCTTGCCATTGATTGGTGTGAATACCTTCCTCTCCTCGCGAGCAGACGAGGCACCTATAGCCGCCGAGACCGAGTTGACCCGCGCTTCACAGGAAGAAAAGGAGCTTTGCATCGCCCGGCTGAAGTCGTACCAGGAGCGCCACTCGGAGCAGTCCGACGCCGCTCTCCACAAGCTCAAGAAGGTTGCCGTTGACGGCGGCAATATCTTCGCCGAACTCATGAACGCGGCGGAGTGCTGCAGCCTCGGCCAGATCACCAACGCCCTGTATGAAGTGGGCGGCGAATACCGCCGCAACCTGTAGGCGAGGTGACGGTTTCAGGTGACAGGGATCAGGGAACGGACAAACCTGACACCTGACACCCGGTCCCACCGATGACATCCTCCCTAACAGCGAGTCTCCTGCAAAGACGCCTTATCTTCTTCGGCGGCAAAGGCGGAGTCGGCAAGACGACGCTGGCTTGCTCCTTCGCCTTGCTCTCGGCCAACCGCGGCGACCGCACGCTGTTGGTTTCGACCGATCCGGCACACTCCACGAGCGATATCTTCGAGCAGGGCCTTGGTGGGGAACCCGCACCCGTGGTCGACAATCTGTGGGCGATGGAGATCGATCCGGAGCAGGAGGTGGAGCGTTACATCGCCGAGGTAAAGGAGCACATGGCCGGCTCCATCCCGCCGCGGCTCCAAGCCGAGGTCGATCGCCAAATCGACATCGCCCGCATCTCGCCGGGCGCAAACGAATCGGCGTTGTTTGAGCGCTTCACCAAGATCCTCGAAGAGGACAGCGAAAGCTACGACCGCATCATCTTCGACACCGCTCCCACCGGCCATACGCTGCATCTGATGTCGTTACCCGAGACCATGACGACGTGGATCACCGGTCTCATCGCCAACCGGCAGAAAGTGAACGTCCTGGGCCGGATGTGGCGCAGGGTGTCCGGTGCGGCTGCAGGGACACACCAGGATTACGATGACCCGGTCCTCGCGGCACTCGATCGACGGAAGCACCGTTTCACGCTCGCCCGGCGGATCGTCACGGACGCCGCGCGAACCGCGTTCGCATTTGTGTTGATACCGGAGCGCCTGCCGATTCTCGAAACCGGCAAGGCCGTCCGGGTGCTCGACAAGTACGGCATCCCCGTAGGCGGCATTTTCGTAAACCGGGTGCTCCCCGAGGAGGCCCAAGGAGAATTCCTGCAACACCGGCGGGAACGGGAAGCCCGCTACCTGCGCGATATCGAGACGCAGTTCATCCGATACCAAGTCCAGCACGTCCCGCTGCTGCGTACCGATGTGGTGGGAGTAGATGCGTTGCGACAGATGGGGGGGATATTACAGGGGAGGGAGGAGGGAGGAGGGAGGAGGCTTTAGACGCCGTTCGATCACTTCCCATGTCAAGAATCTCATACTCCTCCCCCCTCCTCCCTGCTCCCTCCCACTCCTTCCCTTACGACCGCATGGCTCCATAGATTAGGCCGTCCCGAACCCGAGATATCGCCTTGAGCTCTATCGCCCTTCTGGTGGTCGGTTTGTCCGCATTCGCCACTGGCTACTTGTTCTACTCCAAGTTCATTGCCGAGCGGATCTACCGACTGGACCCCGACTTCAGGACGCCGGCACACGAGTTCGAAGACGGTGTCGATTTCATGCCCACCAACCGGCACATCCTCTTCGGCCACCACTTTACGTCGGTCGCGGGCGCGGCACCGATCGTGGGTCCCGCCATCGCGGTGATCTGGGGATGGCTACCGGCGTTTGTCTGGGTGGTGTTCGGCACCATCTTCGCGGGCGCGGTTCACGACTTCGCGGTGTTGTGGGTCTCGACCCGTCACAAAGCGCAATCAATCGGCACGCTCGCCGACGAAATCGTGGGCGGCCGGGCGCGGGTGCTGTTCCTGCTGATCATCTTCTTCTTGCTGCTCCTGGTGAACGCCGTGTTCGCCGTGGTGATCGCAAATCTCTTCATGGCGAATCCAGGGGCCGTGGTGCCCGTTTGGGGATCGCTCGTCGTGGCCGTGATCGTCGGTTTCCTCATCTACCGGACCAAGGCGGGGATTCTCTGGCCGTCGGTCGGGGCGTTGGCCGTTCTCTATTTGATGATATGGATGGGACAGTACGTGCCGTTCGAGTTCCCTGACCTCTTCGGCTTTGCGCCTACGCAGGCCCAGCTGGCGGCCGGTGACGCTCAAGCCGCGGCAGCGGCCGCGGCCACCGACGGGGTTCGGGCCGGCTGGGTCATTACGCTGTTCGTCTACGGTTTCTTCGCGTCGGTGCTGCCCGTATGGGTGCTGCTCCAGCCGCGTGACTACGTGAACAGCCACCAGCTCTTCGTTGCGCTAGGCATCATCTTCCTGGGCATCCTCATCACCAATCCGGAAGTGATCGCGCCCGCCATTAACCACGATCTTCCAGCGGATGCGCCCAACTGGTTCCCGTTGCTGTTCGTCACGATCGCATGCGGGGCGATCAGTGGTTTTCACGGCCTCGTCGCCTCCGGCACCTCGTCGAAGCAGATCGACAAGGAGACGGACGCGCGGTACGTGGGATACGGCGGCGCGCTGGGTGAGGGAATCGTGGCCGTGACTGCCATCCTGGCCACAACGGCGGGCTTTGCGGTGTTCGTGGGCCTCGACGGGTGGCACGCGCACTACGGCACGTGGGCTTCGGCGACGGCGGGCGCCACCACGGCGTTCGTTCAGGGAGTCGGGATACTCGCCCAAGGAGTCGGGATTCCGCAGCAGGTCGCGGTGATATTCGCGGCCGTGGTGCTCATCAGCTTTGCCGCAACCACGATGGATACCGGGGTCCGCCTGCAACGCTACATCATCACCGAGCTGGGCGTGCAGTACCGAGTGAAATTCGCACAGAACCGGTGGATTGCCACGTTCATCGCGGTAGCGTGTTGCGCGGCGCTGGCGCTCGGCATCGACCGAGGCGCCGGAGGTATGCGGCTGTGGGCACTGTTCGGAACAACCAATCAGCTCACCGCCGGCCTCAGCCTCCTCATCGTCACCCTGTTCCTGTTGCGGCTGCGGCGACCCATTTGGGTCACAATGGTTCCGATGATCTTCATCCTCTTCATGACTACCTGGGCCATGGTCGAGAACCTCATGCGTTATTGGACCGACAGCGAACCGCTGCTCATCGCGGTCGGCGCGGCGATCTTCGTGTTGGAGATTTGGTTGATCTTCGAGGCGGTGCTGGCTTTCCGGCGCGCCATGGAAGAACGAAACCAAACGGCGGCAAAGCAAGCCGCCTAGAGGAGGATGTGCCAATGTCGCACGGCCGCATGACACGCGTGTCTCTCTGCCTGGTAATGGTGCTCCTGGCGCTATCTGCCAGAACCGGCGCGCAGGAAACCACCGACGATCGTTGGACGCCAGAACTCAGCATGCGGTATTTCGGCGTGGGGGGAACCACCTTCTCCCCAGACGGCCGGTACGTCGCCTACACGACTCGCGAGCCGATCATGGAGGGCTCCAAGTCCGAGTACCTGAGCCACATCTGGATCGTGACCGCCGACGGCGAACGCAACGCGCAGTACACCCAGGGTGACAGTTCCGCCGGCAACCCGTCGTTCTCCCCGGACAGCCGATACCTGGCCTTTACGAGCTCACGGAGCGGCAAGAACCAGATTTGGATCATGCCCCTCATGGGCGGGGAGGCGCAGCAGATCACCGAAGCGGATCCCGGCGTCGGGGCGTTTCGCTGGTCGCCCGACGGCACCCACTTCACGTACGCGATGGTCGATCCGGAGACGGAGGAAGAAAAGAAGGCGAAGGAAGAGAAGCGCGACGTCATCCTCGTCGACCAAAACTTCAAGTACAACCATCTTTACACAGTGGAGGTCGAGCCGGGAGCGTCGGGCGAGCGGGAGACCCGGCGCCTCACCGCGGGAGACTTCCACGTTCAGAGTTTCGACTGGTCGCCGGATGGACGCACCATCGTCTTCTCCCATCAACCCGACCCACGAATCAACACGGGCTTCATGGCGGCGGATATCTCCACGGTTCCGGCCGACAGTGGAGCGGTCACGCCGTTGGTGGTCTCCAACGGTGTCCACAACGGTCCCCGTTACTCCCCCGACGGCCGCTGGATTGCGTTTACCTCCTCCGGTGACCGACCGGAGCCCATCAGCCTGAGCGACGTTTACGTCATTCCGGCCGGCGGCGGCACGCCCCGAAAGCTCGCCGAGACCCACGATCGCAGTCCCAACATCGTGGGGTGGACCGGGAACAGCCGCACCGTGCTGGTTGCCGAGATCTTCGGCACCACCACGGGGTTGCAGTCGTTGCCCGTGGACGGCGGCGCCCGCTCCGTCATTCTACAGGGTGACGGCGTGGCGGGCTCCGTGTCCCTCAACGGGGACGCCTCCATGATGGCGTTCACTTGGCAGAACACCGACACACCAGCCGACGTATATGTCTCGCCGGTGGACCAATTCAGTAAGCGCAAGTTGACCGACGTCCACGCCGACGTCCCCCGCCCCACCATGGGCCGCACCGAGCTCCTCTCCTGGAGGTCCCCAGACGGGGAGTACACCATCGAAGGGTTGCTCACGTACCCGGTGGATTACGAACCGGGACGCCGGTACCCGCTGGTGCTCAATGTCCACGGCGGTCCCGCCGGTGCGTTCACCCAGTCGTTCACGGGTAGACCGAGCATCTACATGATCCAGCAATTCGCGCAAGAGGGCGTGGCGATCCTGCGCCCGAACCCCCGGGGCAGCACCGGCTACGGCAAGGAGTTTCGCTACGCGAACGTCAAGGATTGGGGTTTCGGTGACATGGACGACCTCATGGCCGGCGTCGATCACGTCATCGACATGGGCGTGGGACATCCGGACAGTCTCCTCCTGATGGGCTGGAGCTACGGCGGGTACATGACGTCCTTCGCCGTCACCAGAACGAACCGATTCAAGGCGGCGAGCATGGGCGCTGGGTTGCCAAACCTCGTGAGCATGACCACGACGACGGATATCGGCGACTATCTCGTGGCCCACATGGGCGGCGAGTTCTGGAACGATTACGAGGAGTACGAGAAGCACTCCGCCATCTACCGCATCGCCAACGTCACGACGCCCACACAGGTCATTCACGGCGCCAACGACCTGCGGGTGCCGTTTACCCAGGGACAGGAGTTCTACCGGGCCCTCCAGCGGCGCGGCGTGCCCACCGAGATGGTGGTGTACCCCAGAACACCCCACGGTCCACGAGAGCCCAAGTTCCTGATGGACGTGTCGAGCCGGATCTTGACCTGGTTCAACAAGCACCTGCGGAAGCCGGCGCCCACGACGGATCGAGACTAGAGAAGCACGGTGCACGCGTTCGTCGGCACCAGCGGATACGCCTACAAGGAGTGGAAGGGAAGTTTTTATCCAGAGAAGCTGGCCGCAGCAAAGATGCTGCACTACTACGGCGAGCACTTCAACGGAGTCGAGGTCAACAACACGTTTTACCGCATGCCGTCCGAGCGCGTGCTCGTCAAGTGGTACGACGACGTGCCCGAAGGCTTCATGTTCGTGCTCAAGGCGTCACGTAGGATCACTCATTTCAAGCGACTCAAGCCTGAGGCAAAGGACGAGCTGCAGTATCTGATCAAGACGGCGTCCGTACTGCATGACAAGCTCGGCCCCACGCTGTTCCAACTTCCGCCCAATTTAAAGAAAGACGTCGAGCGGCTGCAGACGTTCTTGGACCTCCTTCCCAAACGGTATGGAGCCGCTTTCGAGTTCCGCCACGAGTCGTGGTTTGACGACGATACCTACGACACCCTTCACGCCGCCAACGCATCGCTCGTCGTCGCAGAGACCGATGAGATGGCGGTCCCCCGTGTCGCCACGGCGGATTGGGGATACCTCCGGCTGCGGAAGCCGGGGTACGATGAAGCACAGCTCGCCGACTGGGCCGCCTGGGTCGCCGATCAAGGCTGGCATGACAGTTTCGTGTTCTTCAAGCACGAGGATACCGGCGCCGGACCGGAGCTGGCGGAGCGATTCAGGGGGATGTTGGGGGATAGGGGATAGGGGATGGGGGATGGGGGATAGGCCGTGAGTCGTGGGCCGGGAGCTGTGGGCCCATTGCTCATAGCCCAAAACCCAAAGTGTCAGAGTCTTGTCAAACATCCGAACCGGTTGAATCCTGCCCTGTTTCCCAAATAGCTTGTATTATCACGACCGCACACGTCGTGAGTCGTGAGGATAACGACCGAGGATTGATGGGCAACAGGCCAGCAGTTTGCCGCTCATAGCTCATGGCTCATAGCCCACAGCCCGCAGCCCATGAGGTGGGTATCAAACAGATGCGACTCGGAGCCGACGAGCGAGGACGGGCAACGCGCGGGACGTTCATCGTCGTCTTGCTGCTGACGACCTTGATCCTTGCGGGCGCCCTTGCGTACCAAGCGGTGGATTCCGTGGCGTCTCACCGGGCAACTGCGAGTGCGATCCTGCGCGATTATGCTGCGTTCGCGGCGGAACAGTACGGCGAGCGCATCAGCCAGGATCTCGAATATTACGGGCTCTATCCGACGCTGCAGCGATTGGTAAGCTTGGACGGAGGGGGAGGGAGCCGGACGTCACCCGTACCGACGCGAGCCGACCTGCAGGCGAACGCCAACCAGGGGCTGGCGCGATCGCTCGGGCTCGTGCGATATCTGTTTCGTTTCGACCCTCGCACCGGCGACGTCGTCGCGTCCCCGCATGAGGCCGAGTCACCACCGGAGTGGCTGGGGGAGCGGCTCACCGCACACGTCGAATCGGTGCACGACTCGACCACGTACTCGCCCCCCACCCTGGCTTTGCTCGAAGACGGAGACAGCATCCGGTCGTTTGCGTACACCATCGTGCGAGGCGAGCCACGAGCGGGGCCTGTTGGCTACGGCTTCGAAGTGGACCGCGACACGCTCGCTGGATTCTTTACGGCGGCGCTGAAGCGCGCGCCGCTGCTTCCCGCAACGCTGACCGGCGGGGTCTCCTACGATTCGGTGATTTCCGTGGCTGTCCATATGGCCGACAACTCCGAGTTCCTGGATCTCACCGAGAGTGTGGCACCGCACGGATACGGTGGGTCGGTGGCTACTTACGCGCTTCACCCACGTTTCGGACAACTGTCGGTACGGCTGAGCCTCCATCCCGACGCCGCGGACATGCTTGTCATCGGGGGACTGCCCACTTCCCGTCTTCCGTTCATCTTGGGCCTCTTCCTGCTCACGGCTGGACTGATCGTGGCAGCGCTGTTGCAATTCCGGCGCGAGCAGGAGTTGGACAGACTCCGCTCCGAATTCGTCTCCAACGTCTCGCACGAACTGCGAACCCCGCTTGCGCAGATCCGGATGTTCGCAGAAACGCTCCTGCTCGGTCGTGTCAGGTCGGACGAAGAGCACCACCGGTCGCTCGCGATCATCGACAAGGAAACGCGCCGCCTCAGCCACCTGGTGGAGAACATCCTGCTCTTCTCGCAGTCGGAGCGCCGCACGCTGCGTTTGGAGCGACAGACGGTGGAGCTGCAACCACTGCTCCGAGAGGTCGTGGAGTCCTTCCGGCCCCTAGCCGAGGCGCAGGGAACTTCGGTGGCGGTCGCTTCGGACGCCATGGTGGTGAACGTGGATGCCGGGGCGATTCAGCAAATCGTACTGAATCTGCTGGACAACGCGATCAAGTATGGCCCAAGCGGCCAGCAAGTCCGGGTGACGGCCGAGTACTTGGATGGCACGGCGAGGATTTGCGTGGAAGACGAAGGACCAGGGATTCCAGAGGCGGATCGCACGCGCGTGTGGGAGCAGTTCGGGCGGTTGGAGCGCGAAAGGCAGTCGTCCAACGCCGGAACGGGCATCGGCCTGGCGGTGGTCCGGGACCTGGCACGCCTGCACGAGGGTCGCACCTATGTCGAAACCGGGGACCGGGGCGGAGCGCGCTTCGTCATAGAACTCCCCGGAGCACAGCGGTTGGACGAGGCTTCGGTCGAACCGGTCGATGCGCCATCCGAAGACACGGCCATGCACCCGACACGCACGAGTTGACGACGGTGTCCAGGATTCTGGTCGTCGAGGACAACCGCGATCTCGCGTTCGGTCTTCGTAATAACCTCGAGATCGAAGGGTACGACGTGCAGGTCGAATCGGACGGGCGACGCGGCCTCACCCAAGCGAGAGACACCAAGCCCGATCTCATCATTCTCGACTTGATGCTGCCCGGCCTCGATGGTTTCCGTTTCCTGCGTGAGTTGCGAGGTGGCGGCTCCGACATACCGATCCTGATTCTCACGGCCCGCGGTGAAGAGTCCGACAAGGTCCGCGCCCTCAAGCTCGGGGCCGATGATTACGTGACCAAGCCGTTCGGCGTGCTCGAGTTGTTGGCTCGAGTGGAAGCGGTGCTCCGTCGTGGAGAGAGGGACGGGCAACTACAACACCTAGCCAACATCGAGCAAATCGGTGACGTGGTGGTCGACCGCGCCGCGCGGACGGTCACCCGCCATGGCAAACCCGTAGCGCTCACGCCCAAAGAATTCGATCTACTGGTCGCGCTGCTCCGCCGCAGGGGTGCCGTGGCGTCACGCATCGATCTCATGCAGGAGGTGTGGGGCTACTCATCGGCAGTCGTGAGCCGCACCGTCGATACGCACATCGCGGAACTCCGCCGCAAACTCGAAGACGAACCGTCTGCGCCGAAACACATCCTCACCGTGCGGAAGCTCGGATACCGGCTAGACAACAGGAACGGAAGTGGGGGATAGGGGATAGGGGATAGGCCGTGAGTCGTGAGTGGAGAATGCTGTGAGCTGTGAGCCGTGAGCCGTGAGCCCAAAGCTGACAGCCCACAGCCCATCAACATTTACTGACGGGTGAATCGATTTAGAAACGCCCGCTCGTCGAGTGCGAGACTCGCCACCCCGACCTCTTTGATTTTCGTCTGCAGACGTTCCACTTCGTCCCGGTTCACTTCGTGCAAGCCATCCAGTTGGATGCGGCCCCACCGCTCAGCATCCCGTCCGTCCATACCGGGCTTCCTTTTTGCATCCGCGTACATGCGGTCCTTGAACTTGCGGTGTGGGGCGTTGCGCTCCAGGTGCCGCATGTAAAGATATCCGCCGAGGAATCCCCCGAGGTGGGCAAAGTGGGCCACACCGTCTTGGGCACCACCAAACCCGTTGTAGACCGTAATCGCCGTCATGACCCCGACCAACCACCGTGCCTGTATCGGCACGACACCCCAGATGTAGATGGCATCCCGCGGCCACAGCATCGCGAACGCCAGCAATACGCCGTACACCGCACCGGACGCGCCGACGATGCGGATGGGTGGCCCGATGGCGAACAGCATCGAGAGCGCGGCTCCCATCAGGCCACTGATAAAATACAGCCTGACGAACTTGCTCCCGCCGAGCTTCGCCTCCAATCGGGGGCCGAAGAAGAACAGCACGAGCATGTTGAAGAAGATGTGCGAAAACCCGGCATGCACGAACATGTAGGTAATCGGCGTCCAAGGATGGGTAAGGATCGCGAGGGGCCGCGGGACAAAGGCCATTTGGGCGCTCAGCACGCTACCCACGGGACCACTGAAGGCCGTGAGAAAGAATACCGCCATGTTGGCAATGACGAGATTCTTCACCCACCGCGTCATAGACCCATCCTCGGTTGACCCTTCCGATTGTAAGCGAGCCTTGCCGTTTACCTACGCCAACGAAAGCTAATTAGGAATCGGGGTTCGGAGAATCACTCTCCGTGGCGTGCACCGCCGCGATGATCCTCTCGAGGAAACCGTTGACCGCGTTTCCGTTGATCCACCGAACGACCGCTACGAGATCGTTGGTCGGATCGATCCAGATCACGTTGGAGCCGCCTCCCCGGGCAGCATAACTCTCGACCGGCGCGGCATCCCACAGTCCGTGGTCGGTGTTGAGCCACCACATATAGCCATACGTGGGCTCGATGTCCGTCGGGGTAGTGAGCATGTCCACCCATTCCTCGGGCACCACCTGCTCTCCACGCCAGTCACCGCGCCTAAGGAACAAGTATCCGAACCGCGCCTGGTCGCGCGAACTGATCCACAAGCCCCCTCCCCAGTGTCCGCCCCCACTCACAGACTTCACCGTTTTGCCGTCCACCTCCACGTCGGAGGTGGTGTATCCGTGCCACTCCCAGGTGTCCGACGCACCGATCGGGTCCATAACCAGCTCCTTCAACACCTCGGGCAGAGCCCGTCGCCAGACACGGAGCGTGGCCAGCGCCAACCGGTTCACCCGGACGTCGTTGTACTCCCAAAACGTGCCCGGCGTGTTCAGCTCGCGGTCCCGCCCCCGCCGCCGGTCGGCGATATCGGGTTTGCCGAATAGCTCTCCCTCCCATTCGCTGGTCTGTTGCAACAGGTGATGCCACGTGATTTGTGAGTTGTGCGGGGAATCGAAACCGCCATCATGGACGTAATCCGCCACTGGATCGTGTACGTCACGAATCCGCCCGTCGCCCCACGCCAGCCCAGTCGTGGTCGACAGAAAGCTCTTGGTGACACTGTAGGTCACGTCGACCCGCTTGGTATCACCCCACTCGGCCACGATGTACCCATGCCGCACGATGAGGCCGTTGGGACCACCACGCGGTTTGAGCGGCCCGATCAGCGCACCGTAAGGATCGTCCCCGGAGCGGGAACGCATCCACGTTTCCAGATCACGTGGCGAGTCCGGCTCGTTGGCGACGGCATATGCCACGGCCTCGGCCAGCACAACACTGTCCATCCCCACCTCTGCGGGGCTGCGGCGCTCCCATGCGTCTCCGGGAGGGGGAAAGTAGGAATCTACCTCGGTCGGCGAACACGCCTCGACCCACAAGAACAAAGCCAGCGCCGAGATGCTTCTCGTCATCTGTTCCCCCCTTGCCCGTCGCGGACACCTTGCACGGAGGTGCGCCGCCTCCCTAGCCATCGATTACCATCTCCCGCATCGCTCGGGCCGTAGGCCACCGGTCGTCGCGGACAGTGGCCAGCGCCTTCGCGATCAAGTGAGCCATCTCTTCCGGCGTGTCTTTTCTCAATGTCCGTACGTCGGGTGCTTCCAACTCGACGTGCATCTTGCGGATGTCTTCCTCCCGACCGGCGGTGAACGGCGGCCGTCCCGTGAGACATTCGAACAGCACACACCCCAACGAATACAGGTCCGTTCGGTGATCGATATCGATGTCGCCCTCGACCTGTTCGGGGCTCATGTAGCTCGAGGTCCCCACGGCAATCCCCGAGCGCGTGAGTTTATCCGTGGCCGCCTCGGCGGCGGCGCGCGCGATTCCAAAGTCTACCAGGACCGGACCGCTGCGAGACAGCACGATGTTCTCAGGTTTCACATCCCGGTGCACGATTCCCTCTCCGTGGGCGTACCCCAGGGCATCCAACAGGTCGCGGGCAATGGTGCGGGTGTCGCTCACCGACAGCCTCCGGTCCGTCTTGATGTGCTCGCGCAACGTTGGGCCGTCGATATAAGTCATCACGTAGTAAATCAGCAGATCGGTCTCGCCGGAGTGGAGGAACTTCGCGATGTGTGGATGATCGAGGCGCTCGAGGAACCGGATCTCCCGCAGGAAGCGGGCGCCACTGACGGTGACAGCCAATTGTGGGTGGAGCACCTTCAACGCAACCGTGCGTCCGTCGGCGTCCACGGCACGGAACACCCGCGCCGCTCCCCCTCGGGCGATCTCGCGATCTATCGTGAAACGATCCCCGACGGCCTCTCGAAGAAACTGCAGAATGTTCGACTTGATAGTTGCTCCCCACGCCAGGGCTGTCCGCTACGCTCCCCGAAACCAAATGTCGTCCTACGGCATGTCGTAGGCAAGAAAGCACGGAGAGGGCTCGGTGCCGCTCCGCCTTGGTCCGACGTCGGCGGAGTCTACCTAACTGCTGTTCCCAAGCGCCAACTGCATCTCACGTGCCGAGGACCATCGGTCTTCTCGCCGGTTCGCCAGGGACTTCGCTATGGTTTCGGCGAGGGCTTGTGGAACCGAGTCGCGCACCGTCCGAACGTCGGGCGCCGTCGACTCGAGGTGCATCCGCATCACCTGCTCCTCTCGCGGGGCGGTGAACGGGGTCCGCCCGGTCAGACACTCGAAGAGAACG
>JADFPO010000053.1 GCA_022562295.1 Gemmatimonadota bacterium | reverse complement strand
GTCGCAGCACCTCTCGGATGGGCGCCAGTTCCGCTTCCGTTTCGACGTTGTAACGTCTGGCAGTGCCGATCCCCACTACCGGGATCATCTCACCTGAAGAGGGAATCGGTTTTTGAATGAGAGGTTTCGTCTGGCCGACCGTGGGTCGCCATCCCAAGCCCAAGGACACGCCGGCGCCGGCACCGAGTTTGACCAGATCACGTCGGGAGAGCCTCATTTCCGCCTCCTGTTTCTGCAGAGTCTACGACTGAGAATATGTGTGGTAACCAACATACTTAAGGTTCATCCGGGCAGCGATCGACCGATGATGCGGGCCCTTCCGCTCCACCTGTGATAGCCACGGAATCCACGGAACCCACGGAAAACCCAGCCACCACACACTCCTTTTTGTTTTCCCCCACCCCCTACCCGTACCTTTGTAGGCCACCAAAGTAAAAAAACGGCTGGCTCACATTCTCGTTGGCGTGGCCACAAGGCAAAACAATAACCCGTGGCTATTCCATAACGCGAGCACGGTCGGGCTGGCGTCCTTGGCCCGGCACCCGTAGAATCGAGAACCCATTTGACGAGAGAATCAGATGAATCGTTTCCCGCGAAGCCTCCTGATCACGCTGCCCGTCGCCGCCTGCCTTTTCACCGCCGTCGAAGCGCAGGACAAACGGCCCCTAGACCACTCGGTCTACGATGGATGGAACCGCATCACTGCGAGCGCGATATCGCGTGACGGCCGGTGGATGTTCTACCGGCTCACACCGGGGTTAGGCGATTCGCGTCTGGTGGTCAACAATACGGCGTCGGGTCAGGAGTTCGAGATCCCTCGCGCAACGTCCGCCGAATTCACGGCTGATTCCCGGTTCGTCGTGTTCGAGATCGAACCCGCCGATTCCATCGTCAAGGCGCTCCGCAGAGAAGACACCAAGTCGGTCGACATGCCAAAGGATTCGCTGGGTATTCTCGACTTGAATAGCGGAACGGTCACCAGGGTCGAGCGTGTCAGGTCGTTTGCTCACCCGAAAGAGGCCGGTGGGTGGGTGGCGTATCTGCACGAGGCGCCCCGGGCCGACTCCGCCGAAGGCGGGGGCGGGGGCGGGGAGGCGCGTGGGCAACGTCGGTCGCGCGGCGAAGGTGACGAGGATGGGGATGACGATGATGAGAAGGAAGAAGGCACTCAACTCGTTCTCCGCAACCTTATCAGTGGGGTGGAGTGGCGATTCGAGCATGTGACGGAATACGCATTCGCGCAGAACGGAGTGCGACTCGGCTATACCGCATCGAACGAGGAGGGAGATGCGGATGGCGTCTATCTCGTCTCCCCAGGCGACGAAACGGCCCAGCCGGTGATGGTCGGCCAGGGCGTGTACAAGCGCCTCGTCTTGGACCGAGAGGGTGCGCAGGTCGCCTTCTTGTCGAACCGGGACGACTTCGAAGCGGACCAGCCAGCGTTCACGTTGTATCACTGGAACGGCGAGAGCGATGTGGCGCAGGCGGTGGCAGACGCCTCCGCCCGTGGTATCCCCACCGGATGGTGGGTCAGCGAACACGGGGCGCCATCGTTCTCAAACAACGGTGAACGGCTCTTCTTCGGCACCGCGCCGCGACCGGCGCCAGAGCCTGAAGAAGAAACGCCGGAGTGGGAAAAAGTGGAGCTGGACGTGTGGAACTGGAGAGACCCGCTTCTCCAGCCGAATCAGCTGGTGCAGCTCCAGCAGGAGTTGAAGCGAACCTACCGGGCGATGGTCGACTTGGACGATCACCGGGTCGTGCAACTGGCTACGATCGACATGCCGACAGTGACGGTGGCCGATTCCGGAAACGGCGACATCGGCCTTGCGGTGACGGCCATGCCGTACCGCCAAGACATATCCTGGGACTCGCCGGGATACAACGACGTGTTCGTCGTGGACGTGACGACCGGACGCTCGAGGAGAGTCCTCGAACGGATCCAGGCATCGGTGCGCCTCTCGCCGGGTGGCAAGTACCTCGCGTGGTGGGACGGTCACGAGCGGGCCTGGTTCGCGACGGACGTGCGGGGAGGCGAGGCCGTCAATCTCACCGGGGGGATCGGCGTGCCGTTCTACGACGAACTGCATGATCGCCCGATGATTCCCGGGTCGAACGGATCCGCCGGATGGACGGATGACGACACGCGCTTCCTCGTGTACGATAAACACGACATCTGGGCCGTCGATCCGACGGGCGCAGCCGCCCCCCGCAACATCACCGAAGGCGTTGGACGCCGCGATAACTTGCGGTTCCGCTATGTGCCGCTCGATCGTGCGGGAGGTGCCGGGGGGGCGACGCGCGGGGGATTTGGGCGCCGCGGGCCGCAGAGTGTCATCGCTGCGAACGAGGATCTTGTCCTGTCGGCGTTCGATCTGGATTCGAAGGCGGCCGGGTTCTACCGAGACCGAGTTGCGGGCAACCGGGAGCCTCAGCGTATCATCATGGAGCCCCGCCGATTCGGCACGCCGCAAAAAGCGAAGAACGCGGACGTGCTGATCTTCACCCGCGAGAGCTTTCAGGTGTTCCCCGATCTGTGGACCAGCGATCTCAGCTTCGAAAACGCCCGGCAGCTGAGCCGTGCCAATCCGCAGCAGGACGAATACCTGTGGGGCACGTCCGAGCCCGTGGCGTGGACCTCAACCGACGGACTTCCGTTGCAAGGGCTCCTGTACAAACCGGAGAATTTCGATCCGAATCGAAAGTATCCGATGATGGTCTACTACTATGAGAAGAATTCGGATAACCTGCATGCCCACCGAGCGCCGGCTCCGGGATCGTCGAGTATCAACATTTCGTTCTATGTGAGCCGGGGGTACGTGGTCTTCATTCCTGATATTTTCTATCGTAACGGCTATCCTGGTGAGAGCGCGTTGAATTGTCTGGTACCGGGCGTGCTCAGGATCCTCGCCGACGGATATGTCGATCCGGAACGTGTCGGCATCCAGGGGCACAGCTGGGGTGGATACCAGAACGCCTACCTGGTCACTCGCACCAACATCTTCGCGGCGGTCGAGGCCGGTGCTCCCGTGTCCAACATGACCAGCGCGTACGGCGGCATTCGGTGGCAGACAGGCCTGAGTCGTGCGATGCAGTACGAACGTACGCAGAGCCGCTTGGGCGGGTCGCTGTGGGAAGTCCGGCCGCGGTACATCGACAACTCGCCGATTTTCTGGGCTGACAAGATCGAGACTCCGGTGTTGATGATGCACAACGACCAAGACGGAGCGGTCCCCTGGTATCAAGGGATCGAGTTCTTCGTGGCGTTGAGGCGGCTCCACAAGCCGGTTTGGTTGCTCAACTACAACGGCGAGCCGCACGGCCTGCGGAAGTACCAGAACCGAAAGGATTTCGCCATTCGGATGCAACAGTTCTTCGACCACTATCTCAACGGAGCGCCGGCGCCCGTGTGGATGGTCGACGGGATACCGGCAGTGGCCAAGGGCCGCGACGACGGTCTGGCCCTGGTTGGCACTCCGTCGACATCGGGAGGGAACGGCCGCTAGCAGCTGAGGCCGTGTCCAAGACTCGTCAACCGGTGTTCACCTTCGGCTACGGCCGCGGTGGGTCCCGCCGTTTTCCTGCCCCCACGCCCGTTGTCGTTAGGGCTGTTGCGCGAGCCAGGCGCTGGAATACCGGTAATCGTGGGTCACCTCGTCGCCGACCCACGCCGGTTTTGAGAATGCTTGTTCAGCGGTGGCGAGTTCGATCTCGGCGATGACGAGTCCCGAGTGTCTCCCATGGAACTCGTCGACCTCCCAAATCGACGAACCGTCGGATATGCGATAGCGAGTCTTTTCCACGACGTGGCCGTCGCACATCGTCTCGATCATATGCTCGGCGTGTGATGGCGGGATCGGGTATTCGTACTCGATGCGGCCGAGTGTGTCCAGTGCGGTAGGACCCTTGATCGTGACGAATGCGGTACCACCCCCGACGCGCACGCGAACGGTGGCACTGGCGGATATCGCCAAATACCCCTGGCGGTATCGAGTGCCCTCCTGACCCCGCCAGCCGTCTCCGGCGACCAAGAACTTTCGTTCGATTTCAATGTTCTGGGCGCGATCGGTCACGGTGACGGCCCTTTCATGCCTGTCCCAGCGGTCCGGTACGGAATCTCGGGCGGAAGCCCACGCAATGTAACGCTCCGGGGAGGTCGGTGAGGCAGGATTTGTGGCCGGCGCCCGCTCCCATCGTTGCGTTCGTAACGCTAACTTCCATTTCCCAACCGGTATATCCATCGGAAACCGTCGCGACGATCCCCGGCGCTTGCCGGCGGTCAGGACACTTCAGAATTACCAGGCGCGTGAATGGACAAGATCAATCTCACGGACAAGTTTGGCCTGTTCGACGACCACTGGAGCCCGAAGGTCATAGGCCGGATCAACGACTGCGAGGTCAAGCTCGCCAAACTGTTGGGTGAGTTCGAGTGGCATCATCATCCGAACGAAGACGAGATGTTTCTCGTCGTGAAGGGTAACCTGCTCATCAAGTTCCGCGATCACGATGTGTCACTTGGAGAAGGCGAGTGTCTGATCGTCCCCAGGGGAGTCGAGCACTTGCCGGTGGCGGAGGATGAGGTGTGGGTGATGTTGATCGAGCCGCGAGGTACCTTGAATACCGGCAATGTGACCAATGACCGGACAGTCGTTGAGCTTGACAGCATTTGACGGTTCTCTAGCGCCGTACCGGTACCCTGACACCTGACCTCTGACCTCCGACACCCGATCCCACGCCATGCCTCGTCCCTACGATATCATTACGTTCGACTGCTACGGCACGCTGATCGATTGGGACAGCGGCATAACCGGCGCTTTCCGCGATGCGGCGCTGACCGATGGGCTCGATCTCGATGGCGATCGCGTTCTCGAAGTGTATCACGCGGTAGAGCCGACCGTCCAGACGGAGGAATACCGCTCCTATCGCGACGTTCTGGCGGACACCGCTAGGCGATGCGCTGAACGTCTCGATTGGTTGTTGCCGGCGGATCGGTCGGGTTTTCTCGCCGAAAGTCTCGGCAACTGGACGCCGTTCACCGACACCAACAAGGCGCTCGAACGGCTGCACGGGTTGGGGTACCGACTGGGCATTCTGTCGAACATCGATGATGACTTGTTCGCCGCCACGACCCGCCACTTCACCGTGGAGTTCGACCTTGTCATTACGGCGCAGCAGGTGCGCTCGTACAAGCCGGCCCACGGCCACTTCGAAGCTGCGCGACAGGGCGTGAGCGGTCGGCGGTGGCTGCATGCGGCACAGAGTTACTATCATGACGTGGTGCCGGCTCGGACGCTTGACATTCCGGTGGTGTGGATCAACCGTCGGGGTGATCCCCCGTTGGGAAAGACCGTCCCGAATGCCGAGGTCGATTCGCTCGATGGTTTGGTGGAGTGGCTATCTAGCCGTGAGTGAGGAACCAGATATGAACGTCGTGAGCGAGCAGCGATGGCGTCGCCGGTAGGGCATCTGATGGTTGGATTCGCGTCGGCCGCCGTAGCCGCACGAGTCGTGGGTGAACCATCATCGCCGCAGCTGTGGTTTGGGGCGTTTGTGGCAGTGGGTCTTCCGGATCTGGATCTTGCGTTGATGGCGGTCGGCCTTCGCGGTCCGCACATTCACCGCAATGCGTCGCATTCGCTGTTGGTCATCGCAGTGTTGGTTTTGGCCGCATGGTTTGCACTGCCGCAGCTACCGATCGCGATACCGGACACCTTGTTGTGGGTGTGGACCGCGGCACTGGTATCTCATCCCTTCGTCGATGTGATCACGTGCGGACCCGTGGCCGCCGGAGACGGCTACGGGATCGCGTTGTTGTGGCCCCTGTCGCGGAAGAGATGGTCTATGGAGCGGCCGGTGCTCGAGACGGCCGACTTTGGAGCGTGCCGGTCCGTGCGCGATGTGTGGGTGGGTGTGCTGCCGGAGATCGTTCGCTTGGGACCTGCGTCTGCCATTGTGCTGGCACTGGCGCTGCTGATCTAGCTCAACAGCCAATCCCCAATCTCCAATCGTTATCCTATCCCCTGACACCTGACACCTATCACCTACCGCAACCGAGCGAGTCCTTCTCGTACCATCTCCGGCAGATCGGTCTTCGACCGCGTGTTGTAGTCGAACGATACGACGGTGCCGGTCCCTTCGGCCACCACCTCGTCTTGGGAGTGCGAAACGATCTTGTACTCCATGATGAACCGATCCGTCAAGACCTCGCTGGCCCGGGCTCCCACGGAGATGGTGTCGGGGTAGAACAGCGGGCGGCGGAAGCGACACGCGGTGGAGTGGAGGATGGCCCCGACCTCGAGCTCGCCGTGTGCCGCGAGAAATCCGCACCGGTCGAGAAATGCGATACGCGCCGATTCGAAGAACCGGAAGAAGACCGTATTGTTGACGTGTCCGTAGGCGTCCATCTCTCCCCACTGTATGGGGAGCTCGATGACGACCGGAAATCCCGAGAGCAGCTCACGTGTCATGGCGGTTTTGCCCTGCCAATGCGGCCGACGCCACCCTAGCCGTCTCGGCCAGCACGGCGGCTCCGACGAAAATGGTGTTGTCGGCCGCGTAGAACCTCGGTGTGTGTGCCGGGATGACGTCGCCGCCGGGCTCTCGCGCCCCGATGCGTAGGAAGCAGCCCGGGAGTTTCTCCAGGTAATAGGCGAAGTCTTCACCGCCCATGTTGAGCGTCCCCATGGGCACCAGTGCTTCGTCGCCCAAGAGTGAGGAAACGGCTTGTCGCGCCCACGCCACGTGTTCCTCTTGGTTGACGATCGGAGGCGGCCCCGACTCGAGAGTGATGTCTGCCGAGAGGTTGTGCGCCAGCGCGGTTTGATTGACGATGCGCCGCACTTCGTCGTGCAGCAGCTGTCGCGTGTCAGGGTCCATGGCGCGCAGCGTTCCGGACAGCGAGGCGGTCTCGGGTATCACGTTGGTTGCGGATCCGGCGTTGATTGTGCCCACTGTCACGACTGCGGCGGTGCCGGGACTGACCCGTCTGGACACTATGGATTGCAGCGCGGTGATCACCGCGGCTGCACCCACGATGGGATCTGACCCCTCGTGTGGCCGTGCACCGTGGGCTCCGCTGCCGCGCAACACGATGGAAAACACGTCCGCTGCGGCGGCGAGCGGACCGGACTCGGCGACTACCTGGCCAACTGCGAAACGGCGATCGACGTGGCCGCCGAAGATGGCGCGCGCCTCATCGAGCACGCCGGTGTCGAGAACGGCCGATGCACCCCTGCCCGTTTCCTCAGCGGGCTGCAGCACCACCAACACATCTCCCCGGGCTGGACGCTCGGCAAGCAACTGAGCCGCCCCGACGGCCCAGGTTGCATGGACGTCGTGCCCGCACGCGTGCATGACGCCCGGATTGACGGAGCTGTACTCGAGGCCGGTGGCCTCGTCGATCGGCAGCGCGTCGATATCCCCCCGTACGGCCACGACCGGCGCGTCCGGGTCCTCACCGGCCACGCGAGCGACGATTCCGGTCGTCGCGACGCGTTCCAAGGACGCCGGATCGAGGTCCGCGAGTACCTCGTACAGCCGCTCGGCCGTCCGTTCCTCGCGGAATGAAAGCTCGGGATGGCGGTGGAGATCGTGGCGCAGGTCGAGTAGCCGTTGCCGTGCGGCGTCGGAGAACAATTTGTAGAGGTCAGCGGGAACGGCTGTCAATGCAAGTCACTCCTACTCTTGCTGGGGACGAATAATCGGCCGGGGATACCGGGTGTTGCCGCGCTACGAGCGAACGTCATGCTTGGAGACCGTGAGGTCGTCCACGCGGTCTATGTCCACGCTAACCCCCAGTCCGGGCTCGTCGTTCGGCACGGAGACCATGCCGTCGGCGTCCATCGTCCATTCTGGGGTCACGATGTCCCGCTCCCAATACCGCCGACTAGGACTCAGGTCGCCGGGCAGGCTGAAGTTGGGCAGCGATGCCAGCGCGACATTGTAGGCTCGCCCGATGCCGCTTTCCAGCATTCCGCCGCACCACACGGGCATGTCGTGGCGTTCGCAAAGATCGTGTATGGCCTTCGATTCTGTGAACCCACCGACGCGGCCGGGTTTGATGTTTACGATACGGCCGGCGCCCAACGCGATCATGTCCTCCACGCGGTCCACGCCGGTGATGGACTCGTCCAGACAGATCGGGGTGCGAAACCGTTTTTGGAGATCGGCATGGCGCACGACGTCATCCCAGGCCAATGGCTGCTCGATCATGATCAGGTCCAGGTCGTCCAGTTGCCGCAGGTGCTCGATGTCGTCCAATGTGTATGCGTTGTTGGCATCCACCATGAGCGACGCCTCAGGTCCGAGTGCATCGCGGACGGCTCGAACGAATTCGATGTCCGAGCCTGGTTTTATCTTGATCTTGACCTTTCGGTAGCCCTCGCCGATGGCTGCTCGGGCCTTGTCGACGAGCGTGGCTGGATCCGGCTGAATCCCGAGAGAGATACCGGTGGCGATCTCGCTTCGGGTACCGCCGACATACCGCGCAAGGCTGGTTCCGGCTTGCACGGCGGCTAACGCCCAACCACCCATCTCGACGGCCGCCTTCGCCATGTTGTGACCGCGAAAGTTTTCCTGCAGGGCTGTGTGAATGTCGCTGGGATTCGCAAACGCCCGGCCGAGTACGCGTGGAGCCGCCCACTGCGTGATGGCGAGCGTGCAGGTGTCGATGGTTTCGGGAGAGTAGTTCGGGGAACCGTCGGCTACGCACTCCGACCACGCCACCGTTCCGTCGTCGTCCGTCATTTCAAGCAGGAGGATGCGGCGTGTGCTCATGGTGCCGGACGAAATGGTGAAGGGTTCCCGCAAGGGAAGTCGTATCTCGCGCAGGCTGATCGAAGTGATGGCGATGGTCATGTGGACGACATCTCTTGTCTTTTCATAATGTAGTAGCAAATGTCACCTGGGTCGCTGCGCGCGAAGCCGGTGACTCGGTAACCCTTGTCGAGATAGGTTTGAAAAGCGAGGCGGGTCGCGCTTCGCCATGTTCGCGCCGTGTCGGCCGCCGCCCGCTTGACCGCTTGGATGTCTCCTGGAATGGCGATGCGCACGGTGGTGTCCGTGCTCTCCCGCATGTCGGTCGTCGGTTCGAGACGGTCGTTCAGGTTGACGGCGGGTGAGTGCGCGTCCTGCGGCTCGGCGGATGCCGTGACCCCTTTCCCGGCGAGAGCGTCGGCAACGTCTCGGGATTCCAGTTCCCATTGGACGATGAGACGGTCCGTTCCCAAGCCGCTGTGCAGTTCACTTCCGGTATCAGAGCCGTACATGTCGGGAACATATTCGACCGGTCGTGCACTGAGCCGGTTGATGTTCAGATGAGCGTTCGCGGAGACCAGCGGGTCGTACGTCCAGTACACGATCTCCACGCCGATTGCCTGCAACAAATCGCGCTGCAGCGCCTTGAGCCGTGTGCCGAGGCCGGCGCCGCGCAATTCGGGGCGAACCGCGAGCATGTGTGACCAGTGTGCGGTGCGGCCGTCCCGGAACCCGCTTACGCCGAAGACGAATCCTACCAACCGATCGCTGCTATCGAAGGCCCCGGCGGCCACCCCACCCACCTTTTGTGCGATCTGCAAGATCGCGGGCGGGACACACTCCGTAAAATCGCGGCCCCAGGTGAGGCGCTGCAACTCGACGCATTGCTCGTAGTCTTTCGACGTGGAAAACGTCCGCAACACGTGGTCGGTGGCTGGGCCGTGCGGTCCGTGCTGTTGGGGGGTGGTGGGGGTGGGGGTGGGGGCGGGGGTGGTCAACCTGCCCCATCGGTCTGCGGTTCGCTTGCCCGGTGGCGCATGATGAGCCTGACACCGCGGGTGAGCACCGGGATAACGAAAACAAACAGGAAGATCCACGTGAGCGTTCCGTACCCCTTGGCAATGAGGTTGGTCAAGCCCACGGTCGCGATCATGGCCCCCATGATGAGAAGGGTAAGCGCGATCGTGGGCCGCGCGTACACCGGCAGCTCGAGGCCTCGCTCGCGGTATCGCGCCGCGACCCGCTCGTTGATCGCGTGGATCATTCCGGTGCCGGTTTCGATCAGGGTGCCGAACAGGACGACCTGGAACGCCAGCTGAAAAGCCCGAGACCCGAGGACGCCCAACAGATAGTTGGCCGGCACGGCCTCGTCCGCAATCTGCGGGAATTGGCCGACCATGGCGAGGTAGAAGAGCAGGGCAGGAAACATGGCTATCGGGCCGGCGAGGAACCCAGCGCTCAGCGCCTCACGTCGCTTTCGCGCGTGCCTCACGGTAAAGAGGATGGCCGGGATGATAGCCAGGTTGTACGCCGCGTATTCGACTCCTCCTCTGATCCAGTCGAAGCCGAGTGGCTCGGCGCCGAAGTTTGCGATGATTTCCGGACCGAACCGCCTGAAGGACCACGCGAAAAGCACGAGGTACACACCGTACAGCACGAACGACCAGCCCGCCAACGCCCGCTCGATCGCGGCGCTGCCCTGAAACACCAAGATGCCCACTGCCAGCATCATCCCGACGACCCCCAGCGCGTAGGGGAACTGGAACGTCTCTTGAAGGATGGCCCCCGCCGCTGCGGCGATCACCGCGAGGACGATGGCCAGTTGGGCGAAATAGCAGATTTCGTAAATGAACCATCCACGGCCGAGCAAGTGCTGGAAGAAACTGCGGTAGTCGTAGCTCTGGTGCATGCGCGCAAGCTCGAAGCTGGTGGCCGCCACGGCGCTCCAGATCAGCATGGCGAGGGCCATGGCGAACAGCCCACCCAGGGGACCACGCGACAAGAAAAACTCGGCCAGCTCCCGGCCGGTGCCGTATCCACCGGCGATCACCACCGATTGAAATACGAAACCCGGCAGGAAGTAGCGCTGGAAGACGGAAGGTTGAGCCAATGCGATCTCCTCGTTGTCCGTGAGCCGTGCTCACCGTCGCGGCAGTTGATGAAGATGACACCGCGGCGCCCGGATGTCAGGGGCCGTTGCTGTCGCTTGATATTTGTCAGCGGCCGGGCAAGGATTACGGGCAGGCGGGCAGACGGGCAGATGGGCAGGCGGTGAGATGGGAGTGGTTCGATGATTTCTTTGAAACGTCAGATCGAATCGGGCATGCGCAGCCGCGCTTCGTGTATCCAAAAGGTGGGTGCCCTCCCGCCGTCCTACCGTCAGCCCGTCCTACTGCTCTTGCTTCTACTCGCGGCCGGGTGTGGCACGGCGGGCGAGAACATTCCACCGCGGGACGACTACGGCGAGGTTGCCGAGCGGCTCGCGTCGTTCATCAGACACGAAATGGCCGATAAGGAGCTGCCCGCCCTGTCGATCGCCTTGGTCGATGATCAGGAAACCGTCTGGGCGAGAGGGTTTGGCTATGCCGTTCCGGAAGACAGTATTCCCGCCACGGCCGCCACCGTATATCGGGTTGGGTCGGTGTCGAAGCTCTTCACCGACATAGGGGTCATGCAGCTGGTGGAGCGGGGTGCGCTCGACCTCGATGCGCCCGTCACCGATTACCTGCCGGATTTCAGGCCAGAAAACCGCTACGAGGTGGTCCCGACGTTGCGCCAGCTCACATCCCACCGCGCCGGCCTCGTGCGAGAGCCGCCGGTCGGCCACTATTTTGACGACACGGATGTGACGCTGGCTGCCACGGTGGAGAGTCTCAACCGCACCGCCATGGTCTACCCTCCCGAGAGACGCGTCAAGTACTCCAACGCCGGCATCGCCACCGTGGGGTATGTGCTCGAACGGACCCAGGGCGAGCCGTTTGCCGCCTACCTCGCGCGTTCGGTGCTGGCCCCGTTGGGGATGACGAGCAGCTCGTTCCTGCCCGAACCGGACGTCGTGCAGCAGCTCGCCCGCGCGTACATGTGGACCTACGACGGTCGCACGTTCGAGGCTCCTACGTTTCAACTTGGTATGGCGCCCGCGGGAAGTATGTACGCGCCCGTTACCGACCTGGCTCTTTTCATGAGCGCCCTGTTCGCCGGCGGTGTGGCCGGTGACAATCAAGTGCTCGCACCCGCCACGATCGATTCCATGTTCGTCCCGCAGTTTGCCGCGGCCGGCGCCAAGAATGGCTACGGAATAGGGTTTCGTGTGTCGCAACTGGACGGGCACCGTCGGATTGGGCACGGCGGCGCGATTTACGGCTTTGCGACGGATCTCGCGGCGTTGCCCGACATGAAGTTTGGCGTCGTGTCGGTGACGACGATGGATGGTGCGAACACCGTCGTCGCCCGCGTGAATGAGTATGCGCTGCGGCTCATGCTCGCGGCGCGGGACGGTCGGCTGCTGCCGGATGCCGAGGTGACGATGCCGGTGCCCCACGAGTTGGCGTCCCGCCTCGTGGGAAGCTACGGGCCGCGGGAGCGCCGCATCGAGATCACGACCCGCGGAGACCGGGTCATGGCCGCTTTTCCCCGTCGGGTGGCTCGGTTGCGCCTACGCGGGCAGGACGTGATCACCGACGATCGCTTGGCGTACGGTACCACCATCGTACCGCTCGGGAATGCCATCGTGGTTGGGGGAGACACACTCGCCCGCGTCGGCGATCGGAAACCCAGTCCAGCCCGATCCCGCTGGACCGGGCTCATCGGCGAGTACGGTTGGGATCACAACATATTGTACGTGTTCGAGAAGGACGGGGTGCTGCACGCGTTGATCGAGTGGTTCTTCGTCGATCCCCTCGAGGAGATTTCCCGCGATGTGTTCGCGTTTCCAGACACCGGTGGACTGTACCAGGGAGAGCGACTGGTCTTTTCACGGGATGTTGACGGAGTCGCGACGCAAGTTGAAGCAGCCGGCGTGGTGTTCCGGCGCCGCCCGATTGGGGGCGGGCGGGAGGGTGGGGGCGGGGGGAGCGCCGACGGCTCAACGTTTACGATCGACCCGGTCCGCCCTGTCGCGGACCTGCGGGCGGAAGCTCTGGCTGCCTCACCGCCGTCCGAGGCGGGCGATTTCCGTTCTTCCGACCTTGTCGAGTTACAATCGCTCGATCCCACGATTGCGTACGACATACGGTACGCGACGACCAACAACTTCATGCAGGCCGTGTTTTACGACGAGCCTCGGGCGTTTATGCAGCATCCCGCGGCTGAGGCGTTGGTGCGTGCGCATCTGGCGCTGCGGTCACGAGGGTTGGGTCTCCTCATCCACGATGCGTACCGGCCATGGTACGTCACGAAGATGTTCTGGGATGCGACGCCTGAGGACATGAAGAACTTCGTCGCAAACCCCGCCAACGGTTCCCGCCACAATCGTGGAGCGGCCGTGGACCTCACGCTCTTCGATCTCGCGTCCGGGGAACCCATCCGGATGGTGGGGGGGTACGATGAGTTCTCGGATCGGTCGCTCCCCGATTATTGGGGTGGCACGTCGTTGCAGCGGTGGCACCGCCGTCTGTTGCGAGAAGCCATGGAGGCGCAGGGGTTCGCTGTGTACGAGTACGAGTGGTGGCATTTCGACTTCGAGGATTGGTCGCAATACCGGATTTCCAACGCGAGGTTCGACGAGATCGCGGCACGACGGTAGGACCTGAGGCGATTGGGGACGGGAACAAACGACATGCCGCCATTGCGACGCTATGCTGAATCGGGGAGACCGACGACCAAGCTGTCGAGCTCCACAGCCCGCCTGCCCGCCTGCCCGCCTGCCCGCACCGTCTTCTCATGGCTGTTGCTGGTGGCCGCTCCCGCCATCGCCCACAGTCAGCAGATCCCCGGCGCTGTCAAACAGAACATCGAGGCCAGGATCGCGACCGGGAACAGCGTCGGCATCGTGGTCGGGATTGTGAACGTTGCAGGTCAGGGCTTTTTCAGTCACGGCACCCGTGCCCTCCGGCGCTCCCAGCCAGTGGACGAGAACACACTATACGAGATCGGATCGATCACCAAAGTGTTCACGGGCATTCTCCTCGCCGACATGGTGATTCGGGGAGAACTGACCCTGACGACACCCGTGAAAGATCTGCTGCCGCAGCGAGTCTCCGTCCCCGAGCGGGACGGCCGTCAGATCACGCTGCTGGACCTCTCGACTCACACCTCTGGCCTTCCCCGTCTACCCAGCAACATGTCGCCGGCCGACCGCGCCAACCCTTACGCCGATTACACCGTTCGACGGCTTTACGCGTTCCTGGCGAGACACACACTCCGCCGCGATGTCGGCTCCGAATATGAATATTCCAACCTGGGGGTTGGGTTGCTCGGCCACGCTCTCGCGCGTAAGGCCGGCAGCTCGTACGAAGACCTCGTGGTTTCCCGCATCGCCGATGAGCTGGACATGGAGAGCACTCGCATCACCCTGTCGCGAAGCCGGCGCGCTCGGCTGGCCCGGGGTCACTCCAATGGAACCGAAGTGGCGAGTTGGGACATTCCGACCCTGGCGGGGGCCGGAGCCCTGCGTTCGACTGCCGCCGACATGCTGCGTTTCCTATCGGCCAACCTGGGTCTCACTACCACCGGTCTCGCAAATGCCATGCGCATGTCGCATGAAACGAGGCCTGACATCGTCGGCCCGGTGGGGTTGGGGTGGCATATCATCGAACGAGAGGGCTCGCACATCGTGTGGCACAACGGGGGGACGGGAGGTTACCACGCGTTTGCGGGATTCGATCTCGCAAAACGGATCGGTGTGGTCGTGCTCTCCAACTCGACTCAGAGCATCGATGACATCGGTCTCCACATTCTCGACTCCCGCAACGAGCTTCTGGAGGTCACCACGCCCTCCGGATCGGTGGATCCGTCGAAGAACTAGCTGGGAGTGACGCGACCGGCCGAATGACGGGGCATCCGATCGCCATCGATCTGTCGGACGTCCAACGCGCCGCGGATGCCGTGGCCCGGGTGGCGACGCGCACTCCGGTGGTGCGTTCGCACGGGCTGTCGACGGCGGGCAGATCGGTATGGCTCAAGCTCGAGAACCTCCAAGTCACTGGCTCGTTCAAGGTCCGAGGGGCGGCGGCCAGGATCGCAGCACTCGACCATGCAGAGCGCTCGCGTGGAATCGTCACCTGCTCCAGCGGCAATCATGGGCGGGCCGTCTCCTACGTGGCCGAGCAATTCGGCATCTCCGCAACGGTGTGTGTGCCCGAGTGGGTCGACCCGTCCAAGCTTCGCGCCATTCAACGTCACGGGGCCGAGACGGTGGTGCACGGGACCACGTATGACGAGGCGGAGGCGCGCTCACGGGAGATTCAACACGAGCGCGGGCTGGTGTACGTCCATCCGTTCGACGACCGCCGCGTGATCGCGGGGCAGGGAACCATTGGCCTCGAGCTGTTCGATCAATTGGACTCCATTGACACGGTCGTGGTGCCCCTGTCTGGGGGCGGGTTGATTAGCGGGGTAGCGGTAGCGCTCAAGGCGCTGCGACCGGGTGTGCGCGTGATAGGAGCGTCAGCCGCGAACGCGAGCGTCATGTACCAGTCTCTGAAGGCCGGCGCGCCGCAGGCGTTTCCCGAGGAGGACACGGTGGCGAATGCCCTGGCCGGCGGGATCGGACCCGACAACCGGTTTTCCTTTTCCCTCGTTCGCGATCTGGTCGACGACCACGTGCTCGTCTCGGAACCAGAGATCCGGGAGGCAATGCGTTTCGCGGTCGTCGAGCACGGCGTGATCGCGGAGGGCGGTGGCGTCGTGGCCCTGGCAGCGGCCTTGTGTGGTCGGGTGCCGGATCGCGGGGGACAGGGGGGGGGGAACACCGTGCTAATCGTGAGTGGGGGCAACATCGACCCGGAAACGCTGGCGGCCGTATTGGGCGACTGAGCGGCGGCCCGCCCGTCAGGATCGTATCCGGCCGTGCGTGCCAGCAGTCGGGCGGTCCCCAAAAATGGCACTGTCCCGGCTCCAGACTTGTTGGCCTGCGATCCAGGTCGTAGGTTACATCGGTTATCGGGGATTTTCTCGGCCGGCTGGGTTCGAGGCCGTCAGGATGCACCTCACTCCATCTTACAACGGTGATGCGCAAGGGATGAGCGGAAAGATTCTGGTCGTTGACGACGATATGGTGAGTCGTGCCGCAGTATGTCAGATGCTGCGGGAAGAGGGGTTTGTGGTTACCGAGGCGGTCGATGGGACCACCGCGCTGGAACAGTTCTCCAAAGACCCGCCGGACCTCGTATTGCTCGACGTGATAATGCCCGAGCCGAACGGCTTCGAGGTGTGTCAGCGGCTCAAGGACGACCCGGAGACCCGGCTGACGCCGGTGGTCCTACTCACCGGCTTGGAGTCGACCGGCGATCGAGTTCAGGGGATAGAGGCCGGAGCGGACGAGTTCTTGTCAAAGCCTGTGGAGAGCGTCGAACTCATGGCGAGGGTGCGATCGCTCCTCAACCTGAAGCGCTTCACGGACGATCTCGAGCGCGCCGAGAATGTCATCTTGGCGCTGGCCAGCGCCATCGAGGCGCGCGATCCACTTACCGAGGGTCACTGCCAGCGGCTATCGGACTACAGCAGCCGTCTTGCCGAGCGGATCGGTCTCGGCCCCGAAGACGTCGATGCATGCCGCATCGGTGGAGTCGTTCACGACGTAGGCAAGATCATCATTCCAGATGCTGTGTTGATGAAGCCGGCGAAGCTCACCGAGGATGAGTGGGTAATCATGAAGCAGCATACGACTCGAGGCGAGGAGATCTGTAAGGGCCTCAAGTCATTCAAGAACGTGCTTCCCATCATCCGGCATCACCACGAGAAGCGCGACGGATCCGGATATCCCGACGGTCTATCTGGCGACGACGTCCCGATGAATGCACGCGTGCTCCAAGTGGTGGACGTCTTCGATGCACTCAGGGCAGAGCGGCCGTACAAGAAAGGTTTTTCGGTAGAAAAAACCTTCTCGATACTGCGGGAAGAGGTCGAGAAGGGCTGGTGGGACCCGGACATCACCGAGCAGTTCATGGCCATGATCGAAGAGGAAACCGCGGCCTAACCCCCCGGCAGCCTGGAGAACGTGTCACCGCGCATCCCCGCAGTGCGGTCGATGGAAAATCGGCGAAGATCGAGCGACGATCCTTGTCATGGGACTTGCGGGGTCGTGAAGGTAGCTTCATAATTACGCCTTCCAAAATCTCACGTCCAACTCTCAAGAAAGAGGAACTCGCCCAACTCGAACCAGACCTGTGGCTCCGTTGCCTGCTGTTCGACCGCGGGTGTACATGCTGCGAGCCCGAATAGCATCGCCGAGCAGCACCGGACCTGAAAATTTACAGAATGTGGGGCGGTAATCGTCATAGCGTCCCTCTCACGAACTGATATCGTGGCACGCCCCGCAGTTGTCAATCGTCAGGCTGGCTTCTTGCGACTGTCCAGCTCGCCTCCACTTTCAACGAGCCCGCGAAGGTGTTCCCGTGCCAGGTGAGTGTAGGCCATCGTGGTGCGGAGATCAGCGTGTCCCACAGCCTCCTTCACCAACACAGCCGATTTCTCGTCCGCCAGCCACTTTGTGACGCAGCGGTGCCGGAGATCGTGCTGCACGAGGTCGGGCGAAAGCTTCGCCGCGGCCTTGAACGCGTCGTAAAGCGATACGATCCGCTCGCCGGCCTTGTGGTGTCGGCGGGAAAGCGTGTGGTGGAAGATCCACTGCGTCCCCTGGTCAGCGTACGCCGCGAAGCGGTACCGAGCGAAGTGCTGTTTCATGGCTGTTGTGAGGCGCGGCGACATCGGCACCCATCGGCTCTTCCCGCTCTTGACCCGGTGACCGTTCCGGCCCGTCACGATCTGGACGAACCGCTCCTCGAGGTCGATGTCGTCCCACTGGAGCTACATGGCCTCCGATTTGCAGCGGCATCCGGTCTCGCCCAAGGTCAGCACATAGAGCCAGAGCATATCCCGGCCCTCCGTTCCGGATCGAGCAAATCCGCGGTTCGAACTCGCCGAGCCAGCCATCGATGTCGCGGCGGGTGACCTCTCCCATAACCCGAGATTAGCCGAAGAAATCGAGAATTCCAAGGCGGAGTGGTAGGAGTGGGGTAGTGGTCCGACACTACCGGAGGGGATGCGTTTCGGCATGATATATACCCTTGACGGAATATACCCTAGTTGTTATATTGGGCCGATGGCATGGGATGTTGAATACACCGACGAATTCGAAGCGTGGTGGGATGGGCTGACGGAGGATGAGCAAGATTCCGTAGCCGCGTCGGTGGGGTTACTGGAAGAGCGCGGGCCGCACTTGAGCGATCCACATAGCTCCGGAATCAACAGTTCGAAGCATTCCCGAATGCGGGAATTGCGGACGTAACACAAGGGTCGTCCCTATCGGACGTTGTATGCGTTTGATCCGCGGCGCTCGGCGATCTTGCTGATTGGCGGAGACAAGACGGGTGAAGACCGCTGGTATGAGAAATATGTGCCGGTCGCCGACCGACTCTACGACGAGCACCTCGAAACGCTGAAGAGAGAGGGGGTCATCTGATGGCGAAAAAGTTCAAGGACCTCGTGGCCAAGATGCCGGCTGACCGTCGGCAAAGAATACAGGCTCGAACCCAAACCATGCTGGCCGAGATGCCACTGCACGAACTCCGGCGGGCAAGGGCACTCTCGCAAGAGACACTTGCCGACGTTCTACAGGTGAAGCAATCCGGCATCTCGAAGCTCGAGCAGCGCACTGATGCCTACGTCTCGACACTCCGGCGGTACATCGAAGCCCTGGGCGGCCAGCTCGACATTGTCGCGCGGTTCCCGGAGGGCGACGTCCGGATCAATCAGTTCGGGAGCATTGGGAACGGCCATGTCAATGAATAAGCCCATCGGTTGGTCGCCACCTGAGGATAAGAAAGTGGCGGTACGCGAATGGTTGACGTCTCAGGTTGTCTGGTGACAGATACCCAAGAAACTGACGCTTCCGTTTGGCCGCGGCCTCGAACGCGTCGTAGAGCGATACGATCCGCTCACCGGCTTTGTGTGCCGGCGGGAGATCGTGTGATGGATGACCCAAGGCGTCTGCTTGTCTGGGTAGGCCGCGAATCGATACCGCGGCGTTCGGGGCTTTTTTCTAGCTATTAGCTCTTGCAATTCATAGGACTCACGACTCACAACCAACTACTAACGACTCACTACCAACGGAGAGGGAGGGATCCGAGTAGTGCCGCGGATGTTCGCGGACCGAGTGCGGAAGTCCGCGGATCGTTGATCTTCCAGCCCACGATGGAGTTCGCGGACCAACACTGCGTCGCGTTAGCAAAGTGCGATCTGCGTACATCTGCAATCCATCCGCGGTCATCAGCGGCTACGGAGAGGGAGGGATTCGAACCCTCGAGACCCGTAAGAGCCCACCGGTTTTCGAGTTCTCACGACACTTCTGCGTGTGGTTGCGTATGGCTGCGTCTGACCACTTTTCTTGAGAAAAACGACGGGACCTTCTGCGTCTGACTGCGTGTGGTTGCGTCTGTCTGCGGGCGTTTGTGCCCAAGAATGTGCCCAAGTTCTTGCAGCTCAGGGCTCGTGGCTCGTAGCTCACTCGCGTCAGTCGTAGGTGTATGTGCCCAAGCATGTGTCCACGGTTGACGAGCCACGGACAGAACTCAGGTTTGGGGCTGCGCGGGGCTTTTTATGGCGGTACTGCGGGAGGAGGCGAGCATCCCACTGCCTCTTCAGGCCGCCGTCGCCTGGGGCAAGCCCGCCACTGCCGATGCCGGCGCAGTTTGCCGGCGGGCCGAGAGCCAGGCGCCGATGTAGGCCAACGCCGCCACCAGGTACAGCGCCTTGATGCCGACGACCATGGAGGAGTACTCCGCCACGCCGCCCACGACGGCGCCCATGACGTTGAACGCGAGAGCGCGACTCGCGTTGGCCCCCAGTCGGAACATGGCCGCAAAAATCATCGCCGCGAAGAACACCGGCAGCGCCACCATCAGGCCTCCCAGGAGCCACTTACCGGCCGCCCCAAGCCACAGGAGCTCGCGCACCGGCATCAGGTAGGCCAGAGCCAACGACACGAACAGTCCCAAGAACAGTCGATTTGTGGACTGCGGCGGGTGCTTGATCACTCGGAGGTTGGCGAACAGGATCACCACTAGGATCGATGCGAACACGAGAACGTTTACCAACCAGGTCGACCCGAACAACAGCGACATCTCCGTCACGGACTTCGTTTCGACCAGCAGGAACCCAGCCCCCATGAAAAACATCAACTGATTGAATGCCGCGTCGTTGCCCCGGTTGTTCCCGCTGGTGCCGCGGACGGTGATCGAGATGGACACGAGCGCGATCACGAGAACGCCGAGTAGGGTGTACAGGTAATGCTGCGGTACCGTACGCTGGCGAAGGTACAGATATGGCCAATCGTCCACCGGCGTCGCGGCGTCCTCGAAAAACGTGGCCGGCATTTGCGACACAGTGATCGTTGTGTCGCGCATGGCCCCGGCCAAGAACGTCATGTTGAAAAACGCGGGGGGTGGGTTGTGGAGCATGACCGGTGGTTGGCCGAACGCATCGGTGATCATCTGCCGAATCTTCGCGACGATATACGCTTCTTGTGAAAAGTGTAAGACGACGAGTGTACCATCGGGTTTGAGGCGAGCCCGGACGGCCTCGAACGCCTCGCGAGTGTACACGTAGTTGTCGAGGCGAAGCGATCCCATGCCGGCCAATTGCGTGTGACTGTCCAACGTACCCATCACGATGGCGTCGTACATTTGATCAGTGTTGCGCAGGTGTGCCCGCGCATCGTTGGTGATCGCGTGCACCCGCGGATCGGCGTAAGGTTGCTGGTAGTGTAGGGCGCGGCCCAGGTCCTGGATCACCGGGTCGATCTCGACCGCATCGATGTACTTCGCACCGATCTGAAGCAACACGGCCACGTCGTTACCAGTCCCAGCGCCGACCACCAAGACCGTGTCGGGCGTGTCAAAGAAGCTGTAGGGGCGGAGGTAATCGTTCCGAATGCCGATCATGCCGGGATCGGTCACCCTGCCGGCGGGGTCGAGATTGGCCACGTATTGGTGAAACGAGCCGTTCACCTGAATCATGTATCGATCGGTGCCCTTGAGCACGTTGATCCGGTAGTAAGGAGACCAGTATTCCGGCGCCGGACCGGCTCCAGTCCACACTACGATGGCCAGGGCGCCGGCGGCCGTGGGGACGAGGGCCGCTAGGAAGCGCCGAGATTCGAGTGACAGCGCCACCCACACCAGGAATCCGACCGAGAACCATACGACTGGGCCGGTCCGAGCCCAGCTCATCACCGCAAAGGCGAGGATCCCGAGGAGACTGCCCGCGATGTCGATGGAGTATGCCTGCAGGGGCTCGAAGCGCCGGAACTCTCGGCCGAGTAAGGCGCCGAGGGGGATGAACACGGCGGTGGTCATCGCGAACATCGCCAACGCCACCGGCAGGACGCCAATTCGAGTGATGTTTTCCGAAATGCCAAGAGGGGCCGACCAGAGGAAATGGTTCGGGTCGTCGGGCGGCTCCACGTATACGTTGGAGAAGTACTTGACCGCAGCCAGCAAAATGATCATCGCCGGCAGCCCCATCCACTGCAGCCGTTTGGCTGCTGCCGAGCGGAGAAGGCCCAGGCTCATGCCGAGGAATGTTGCAATTAACACGAAGTTGATGTAAAAGCCCACGATCTTCACGTAGCCTGGGAGATACCGGATGAGCGCCAGCTCGAAGAACAAAATGAGAAACGAGTAACCGGCCAAACGGACGGCGTGGCGCGTCACGGGTCCCATCTCCGGGGACTGATCTCCATCAGCGGGCATTGGCTCATCCAACGGTGGCGTTCTCTCGATAGGAATTTGCTTTCCCCTATCTCGAATATCACCCGTTGTTGCTGGAGGTGTACAGCGAGTGGGATGCGGTAACCCGAGCGTCCCAGCGGCGTTCGGGGATTTTGCTTTTCTAGGCGAGGTCTTTCAATTGTTCTCGTTTGGGTTCCTGCTCCACCAGGGACCGCAGGTGTTGGTTAAGGGACGGTCGAAGACGAACAGAGACGGTCGAAGACGTCCCCAACTCAGCTATTAGCTCTTGGACGCAACACTGCTAACGTCGCGACTCACCACTCACGACTCACCACTCACTACTCACTGCAAGAACGGAGAGGGAGGGATCCGAATAGTGCCGCGGATGTTTGCGGACTGAGTGCGGAATCCCGCGGATTGTGGATCTACAAGTCCACGATGGAGTTCGCGGACCAATACTGAGTCGCGTTAGCAGAGTTCGATCTGCGTACATCTGCAATCCATCCGCGGTCATCAGCGGCTACGGAGAGGGAGGGATTCGAACCCTCGAGACCCGTAAGAGCCCACCGGTTTTCGAGTTGTTCAGCGGGTTTTGCGGCTGGTGATGCGCGCTTGGGCGATCGCCCGGTTTCCCTAAGAAAAATGCGGCTCTTAGTGGTGATGGTTTCGCGGTGAGGGGGCGGTTGTTTTGCGTCTGTTTGCGTCTCTTTGCGTCTGGTTACGGCCGCTTGTGTCCAAAGCGTGTCCACGGACTTCGCCCTCTCGCACCCTCGCCAAACCCCCATCAACGGTCCATCTTAGTTTCCCATGACCGAGATCACCGCCAAGCTCTCGACCGCCCTCGCTGAC
>JADFPO010000052.1 GCA_022562295.1 Gemmatimonadota bacterium | reverse complement strand
ACGCCAACTCGAGATCGGTCTGGGAAAAATCGTTGCCCGTGCACAGGAGTGGCTCCTGCGCGACCCTTGCCACCGCGTACGCCATGCAGTCGCCGAAGTTCAACGCCGCCCGGTGCCGTCCTTTCCCGAATCGCCACCACGCATCGAGCGCCACTCCGAAGTGCGCGTCGGCGAAGGGCACGGTCACGATCGATCCCTCCGACAGCAGGCGGGCAATCAGCCCCCGCGCATCGCTGTCAAGGCGAGCCGACAACACGATGGCGGTCTCAGTCAGGGTCGGAGTCCCGATTCCAACGCGGTCTGCTCCCTTTAGCTTGTCGATCAACGCTTCGTGGCCAGGCTCTTGCATCACGACGGCCACGACCGCCGAGGTATCAAGGATCACACGCCCTCCGGGCCGTAGCCCAACAGCGCGTCCTCCGCCACACGCGAAAGCCGGCGACCCCGCTCCGCCTCCGGAACGCGCGGCCACACTTCGTTCTCGAGAAATCGAGACAGGCGCTTGGCCCGGTCCTCGGCGTCCGCCCGGTACGCCAACCGCGCGTGCCGCTCTTCCAATGCCCGCCGAATCGCCTCGGTCTTCGTTTCGCCGGTCAGCGCGACGACATCCGCTGCGAGACGCTCCACCTCGGGGTTCTTGATGTTTAGGGCCATGATCCCACCTCGAATATGGAGTATATCTACCTATTATATACCATGGTGTAAAGTCAGTGGGCCGGTGGGGAAGACAGGACGGTCAAGGACGATCGAGGATGGTCGAGGACGGACCGACGCCTCGACCGTCGGGAAGGGCTAGTGAGGGAGTGGGACCGTCGGGCTGGGCGGAGAGGTGGTAGGGGTCCGTCGGGTGGGGTGTGGAGTGGCGGTGGTACCGTCGGGTGGGCGTGGGCTGGGCCGGGAGGTACATTGCCAATCGTCATCGCTTTCGAGACGCAAATCATGCCCATCTACGAATACTCCTGCAATGCGTGCGGTAACCAGTTCGAGGCGTTGGTCCGCAACAACAAAACGCCCGCTTGCCCGTCCTGTAAGGCGCAAGATCTCGAGCGGCTTGTGTCCCTCCCCACGGTTCAGTCCTCCAGCACGCGAGCCGCGGCCCTCAGAGCCGCCAAGAAGCGGGACGCCACCCTGGGGAACGAACGCATGCACACCCAGATAGAGTACGAGCGCAGCCACAACGATTAGGCGGACAGGCGGGCGGGCAGGCGGGCAGGCGGGCGGACGGTAGGACTGGAGTGCGAGGCATACCATCTGACCGTCGGGTGCGGAGTGGTGTGGTGTGGGCCCGCCGGGTTGAGCGGTGGAGTGGCGGGGGCCCGCCGGGAGCGGTTGAGAGGAGCGGTGGGCCCGCCGGGCCGGGCGTGGCTGGGACGGGGCCCGCCGGGTTGGGTGGCGGGGCGGAGGGGGCCCGCCGGGGTGCGGTGGTGGGTGGCTAGATCTCCAAGAAGCTCCACTCCTTCGAGAACGGCACGCTGCTGAAGCGAACTCCCTTCGTCGCGGTGACACGCAGGTTGTCGCTTGGATTGATGCCGATGCCGTTTGCGGAGTCGTACAGCCCCGGTTCCATGCTGAAGGTCATGTTCTCCTGCAGCACGGTTTGATCGCCCAACGCGATGAACGGCGGTTGATGGCCCACGTAGAACTGGCCTTGCCCGTGGCCCGGCCGGTGGTAGATGAAATCCTGCATCCCGTTCCGCACCTGATGCTCGTGAATCCGCCGCGCGATTTCCGAGCAGACCGCGCCGGCGGCAGACTCTTCCTCTTGAATGCGAACCGACTCGGCCACCACCTCCCACATCTTTTCCTGCGCCGGCGTCCACGGGCCGATCAGATAGTTGCGATAACACTCACCGCCGAAGCCTCCTAGCTTGATGTCCGTGTTCACGTACACGGTTTGACCCCGCGCGATCTTCTGGTGGAAAAATTGGTTCGGATGGGGATAGGCCGAAGCCACACCCGCACGTACGTAGTTCGACGTGCTCTCGATTCCCACCGCCGTGTGAGGCCTGCCGTCGCGCCGCACGTCCTGCATCAGGAGGTTGATCCCGTACGCCTGCAGCGCCTGACCCAACTCGAAGTCGGTCGCGTCGGTGCCGCGCTCCAATATGTAGTCGCGCGCGAACGCATGGATCTTGTCGAAGTATCGGTACGCCCGTTGCAGCAGCGCGAGTTCTTCGGGGGTCTTGATGATCTGCATTTGCAGACAAGCCGCACCGATGTCCACGAACCGAGTGCCTGGAAGGATTCGTCGGACTGTGCGCAATTCGGCAGGCGTCAGCGTCCTGTCGTACCCGATGGTCTTGCCGCGCAGTCCCCTGCGGCCGAGGCCGGTCAGCATCCACTCGAACAGATCTACGGACGGCCCCTGCACGACCTGTCCCCGGTTGGGAAAACCGCCCTCGGCGTGTGGGTATCCGAAGTAGTATTCGTTCTCGGTGCTCCACCACGACGTGATGAGATCCCGATCGATGCCGGGTGAATACCAGTACACGGTGTCCTGCTCTTCGACCGGGAAGAGCACCCAGGTCGAGCGCTCGCCGCTGTGTCTGAAACACCCCGTGTAGTAGACCTGGTTCTGGTCGCTGCTCAAGAGAATCGCGTCAACGCCTAAACTCGACACACGTTCCTTGAGCCGTTGAGTGGTGCGCTTGTGCCACTCCAACGGGAGCCGGTCGTATCCGATTGGCGCCGGATCGACGTGATCGGGGTTGGGTTCGAGCAACCGCTCGGATTCCCCGCCCGAGCTTCCTCCCCCTCCCCCAGCACACGCGAGGTTGGCTGCAGCTACATTCACGCCGGCCAAACCGGCACCCATGTTCCTGATGAATTCTCTGCGCGACGAGGTCATGGTGAAATTCCTCAGTTCAATGGAAGGACGGTCGAAGACGGCCAAAATCGGACGAAGGGAGACGGAGACGAGACCAACCCCGGGCGTGAGCCCGCGGAATCTTAGCAATTCCGCAGCTGGGCATCGCTCGTAGTTCGCAGCTCAATAGCTCACCGCTCACGCCTCTCGAACTCCGCGTCCATCAGCACCCAGGTGTCGGGGTCTAACACAACGGTCGCCGGCTCGCTGTCCACTCGTATCGTGAACCGGTTGGTGATCTCGTTGACCTGCAGCACTTCGATCCGGGGGCGTGACTCGTCTTCGGCGTAGATGCCCACTTGGATGGGCATCTGGAAGAAGTAACCTCCCTCCCCCTCCGCCTGCACTTGGTTCAGCTCGACCTCCACCGTGCCGGACGCCGCATCGTACCACCAGCCACCCTCATACTTGGGCGTCCCGCCTCGATACAGCCACTGACGAAAGAACCCGGACAAGTCCTTTCCCGACGCCTCTTCCATGGCTCGCCGGAAGTCGTCCGTTGTCGCGTTGCGATCGCGATACGTGCCGTAGTAAGCGCGGATTCCTCTCCAAAAGGCGTCGTCACCCACGATGCCGCGCAGCATGTGGAGAGTCCAACTCCCCCTTTGGTATTGCATTCCGGTCGTGACCTGCCCCATGTCCGTGAGATTGTCGTGCACGACGCGGTAGTCGGGTCGATCTTCGTAGAAGGCCAGCACACGCCGGCGACTGCTCTCGAGTCCCTCGACGAATTCGTCGCGCCCGTATGCGTGCTCGATGAAAAGAAGCGTGAAGTACGTTGCAAATCCCTCGCTCAGCCACACGTCGTCCCAATCATACTCCGTCACCGCGTTGCCGAACCACTGGTGGGCAATCTCGTGAATGATCACGTTGCGCCAGCGCACGCTGCGCTCACCCGTAACAGACGCATCCCCGTAGAAAATAGCGGAGGCCGCTTCCATGCCACCGCGCACACTGTTGGACTGCACGTTGGCCAACTTCTCGTACGAGAACGGGCCGACGTAGTCGCCGTAGAACTCCAGAACTTGTCTCGTCGGAACCGCGAAATCATAGAATCCTGCATCACGATCCTGCGCGTAGACCCATGTTTGAATCGATTTCCCCTCGTACTCAGCTACATGCTGCACCGCAAAACGTGCCACGCCCAGCACATACAACCATGTGGCGATGGGGACCGATTGTTTCCAATGAGTGAGACGCATGCCGTCTGGCAAGTCCGTCTCTTCGACTTTGAGTCCGTTGGAGATGACCTGATAGTGATCCGGCGCGGTAACGACGAACTCAGCCCTGGCCTTGTCATACGGATGGTCTACGGTTGGCAGCCAGTTCCGTGCCTTGTTCGGCCAGTTGTCACTGAAGAACGTGCGGTCGCCGTGCTTGTTGGGGCCGATGATCAGACCTGTCGCCGGTACGCCGTGGTACTCGATCGTAAACTGGATTCGCTGGTTTGCTCGGGAAGGCACTGGCAACTGTATGAAGAGTTCGTCACCGGTGTGAGAAAACCCTACCCGACTCCCATCCGAGGCAACTGCCGTTACGACCATGCCCTTCCCCTCGGCGTTCACGCCGATGAAATCCAACCGCACTTCGGCGATACCGTCCACGCGAAACCGTAGATCGATGGTCGCCCGGCCGGTGATCGCATCGGTTTCGTCGCTGAGCGTCAGCCGAAAGACGTAGTTCAGGACATCGATATTGGGATTCTTCGGATAGGTGTCGGAGTTCTCGATGGTACCCGGCGCTCCCAACGCCAGGGCCAGACCGACGGCAAATCGTATCATAGTAGTCTGCCGGCTTCCTACGATGTGGTTAAAGTGTCGCTCATCTCGCCCCCGCCACCATCCGCGCTTCGGATGGCTCTTCAACAGCTATCGCTTCGCAGTGCGCGTCAATCCCGTTCCAGATCCGCCGCACCCACCGCGCCGCGTAATATGCAACTACCGCAACGATCCATCCTGCGAAGATGTCGACGGCCCAGTGATGCCGCAGGTACACAGTCGAGATCCAGGTGTTGACGGCCAACCAACTCCCGATAATCGCGAGCCATTTGCGATTCCACACATCACCAAATCGGAACGCCAACAACATCCCGAGTGCCGATACGGCGACGTGGAGGCTCGGGAACGACGCGCGGTGCATCACATACGAACTCCTGTCCATTTGATCGTGCATGAGTTCGTACAGTCCAAAGAACCCTTCAAGCTGCGGCGGATCGAAGACGAGGCCATCGTAGAACCGCGGCGGGCCGGCCGGAAATGTTATGTAGCCAAAGAAGCCAATGTAAAAACACAAGACAGTTGCGAGCACGGCCTCCTCGAAATCCTCGCGCCGACGGGCACGATAGAGGAGGGTGACCATCGCCATGGGAGGGACGAGATATAGGCCATACATCAAGGTGAAGTAATCCGTCAGGATCGGATGCACGAACCGCTGTATCCAGATTACCGGCTCGACCCCGAATAGGATCACATCGAGTTCGTACAACTTGGTATCGATGTAATCGGGACGAATGAGCCCGGTGTAATCGCGCAGGGTTTCGTACACCATTACCAGGTAGATGACCGGCACCCAGTCCCGCAAGATCCGCTTGGCCTTCTGGGGAAAGGACTCCAGCGGATACAATTTGGCACCAAACGTTCGCTCTTTGAGGTGATAGAATAGTGCAATGAGGAGAAACCCGACCGCAATGTAGGACGGGAGCAATATCGACCCTTCAACCAAGTGCAGCTTGCCGCCATACGCGACGATCAGCACCAACCACAACAACGTGAAGAGAATGATGCCGGTCAGATCGGGCCGGAGTCGATAGAGCGCTCGGTAGATCCAGTTCTTCATTCAAGTCCCGTGGTGGGCCGCAAAGGCGCGGAGGCGCCTGCTGGGGACGACTCCCCGGTTGGACCAGCAATGTAATGCGTTTGGTGCTTTACAGTAGGAAAAAATGTCGGGTTCACGGCGCACTACGCGCACTCCCCCCTTCGCCAACGCCGCGATTTCCGCAGGGCTACCGGCTTGGAGACGCAACGCGGATGACGCGGATACAAGCGGATTATCGCTGATCCTTTGGGGGTTGTGCGGTTTGCCACCGGGGCGGCTTCAACATGATGGCGGGGCACATTCGCACCACATCACAACGGGGGAGAGGTGGGCGGGGACCATCCGCGATGATCCGCCCCATCCGCGTGATCCGCGGTAAACTACACGCCCTCTCCCCTTCGCTGACGCCGCAGCCTCGGCAGGACCACCGGCTCGGAGACGCAACGCGGATGACGCGGAAAAAACGGATGACCGCCGATCATTTGAGGAGTGTGCCGTTCGCCATCCCCTAACTGTGCACTACCGCCGGGAACTCTGGGTTGCGTTATCGAAGCTGATCGCGTCGAGCACGTCCCCGACCACGTTATTGAAGTACCGGCCGGATCCCCGCGGGCTCGGGCCCAGTCGAACGACGACCATGTCGCGCGACGGAATGACCATCGTCGTTTGCCCCATGTACCCCGCGGCCCAAAAGGCATCCTCCGGAACGCGGCTGCGCGCGCCTCCCCGATTCAGCCACCACAATCCACCGTATCCCTTGGATTCGTCCGCCGGCGCCGGGGTCGAAATGAAGTCGACCCATCCTTCAGGCAGGATGCGATCACCCAAGAACACGCCGTCCCACAAATGCAATAACCCGAAACGAGCCCAATCCCGCGCGCTGCCGAAGTCGTAGCCCGTCAGGATGAAGTTCCCGTACGGATCGGTTTCGAGCACGAAGTTGCGGGCCCCGATGCGATCGAAAAGGTGACGTTGCGGAAACAGCAAGTAATTTTCCCCACGGGCCTCCACCGTTTCGCGCACGATGCGTCCCAGCGTGAGGGGATCGCTGTTGCGGTAGCGGCGCTCGGTGTCGGGCGGAAGGTCGATCGGCTGATTGACCGCGTGATCGAACACGTTGATCCCGTCGAAATAGATCCAGAAATGCTCGTTTTCCGTCGAGTACGACTGCGGTCCGGTCAGGCCGAAGTTCTTGAAATCCAACCCGCTGCTCATGTTGAGCAGATTCCTGATCTTGATGGGATTCCGCGGATCACCGGGCTGGCGCCATGCCGCCACCGGTGCGGGATCATCCACGGTGAAGTGACCCTGCTCTACCAAGACGCCGACCAGCGCGGCCGTGATGCTCTTGCCCTCCGACCAGCTGATCTGGGGCGTGTCGTGAGTGAATCCTTCGGCGTACCGCTCGCCGATGATCTTTCCCTTATAGACCACCACCAACGCCCGGGTGTTCTGATCGGTCTGGGCCATCGCCTCATCGAGGGCACGGGTGAGAGCCACCTCATCGACCTCGTCCGGTAGCGTACCCATCGCGCCGACATCGCCCATCGGCCAAGGAGTCGTGGTGGGATCCGGCAGGTTCCGTGGTACTTCCACGGGCGTGAAGTACACGTCTGTTTCACCCTCCGGAAGGATGGTGCATCCCTGATCGCCGTTGTACTTAGCGGTTCGAGACGGGATCCCTTCACCCCGGACGGTCACGCTGTGGTCATGCCGATCGACCGTGTACTCGAAATCGTCTTGCCATTGAAAGGACACAAACCGTGCGAGGTCCTTGGCCAAGACCTCCTCGGGACTGCGTTGGTGCACGCGGCCGACGACAAACACACCGGAACACAGGTGGTGGGCGCCGAGCGCGGCGGCGTATTCGCGCTGCTGCGTTGTGGGAACCTGATCCTGTGCGGCGACAGGAGCCACCCCACCCAACACAACGATCAAGGACAACGGTGTCGGAAAACGAGATAACGCGGAGCTGTGCATGGGGCCTCGCTGGCGGGGGTTCAGGCTAAGCTATTCGCCTGCGGACTCCTGGACCAGGGCAAGCGGACGGCAAGACTGGCAGACGGGCAGGCGGGCAGTACCGGCCGCCCGCCGGGTGGGATGGTGGTGCGGTGTGGGCCCGCCCCGGGATGGGGGGGGGGAGCGGGCCCGCCTTGCTACTTCAGCGTCGTCTCGAACAACTTGAGGATCCGGCTGTACTCGTCCGCCCAGCTGCTCACCAGCTGGAAGCCGTGCCGTTCGGCCGGATAGATGGCGACCTCCCAGTTGTCCTTGCCCAGCTCGATGAGTCGCTGCGCCAGACGCACCGTATCGTAGAACAGCACATTGTCGTCCACCATCCCATGCGCCATCAAGAGATGCCCCTCGAGGCCTTCGGCGTGATAGATGGGGGATGAGCGCACGTAGGCCAGCGTGTCGTTGTGCGGTTCGTTCAGGATGCTGGAGGTATAACCATGATTGTAATGCGCCCAGTCGGTGACCGGCCGCAGGGCGGCGCCTGACTTGAACACGCCCGGCGTGGTAAACATCGCCATCAGCGTGATGAACCCGCCGTAGCTCCCGCCGTAGATCCCTATGCGCGTCGAGTCGACACCCATGTTCTGCACCAACCACCGCGCCCCATCCACCTGATCGGTGAGATCTTGCCCTCCCATGTGGCGATAAATCGCGGTGCGCCAGTCCCGCCCGTGCCCCGCGCTCCCCCGATAGTCCATGTCGAGCACGGTGTACCCGCGGGAGGCGAGGAGATGATGGAACATGTACTCCCGGTAATAGCCGGACCACCAGTTGTGCACGTTCTGCAAGTATCCCGCCCCGTGCACGAACACCACAGCAGGACGCCGTCCCGCGGGCGCCACGTCGCCCTGTGGGCGATACAGCCGCGCCGGTACCATGACACCGTCCCGCGCGCGCACCTCGACAATCTCAGGACGGATCCAAGCGTAGCTGCGCCACTCCTCGGTGGTGCTTTCGGTGATTTGCCGCATCTCGTCACCGGCACGGTTTCGCTGCAGGTAGAGTTCAGCAGGATGGTTGGCGGAAGAATGCGCGATGGCAAGCCAGCGCCCGTCCGGCGAGACCGCGACGTCCTGACGTCCCACCGTGGAGGTGAGTTGCGTGAGCGCGCCCCCGCCCCCGCCGCCGCCCCCATCTACGGGCATCGTGTAGGTGTGGACCTCGGCAAACCCCTCGCGGTTGGCGGTCAGGTACCAACTCTCCCCGTCGGGTGAAAGGTCAGCACGCAAGACCTCCCACTCACCGCTAGTGAGTGCGGTAGGCTCGCCACCGCCGACGCTCACGGAATAGAGGTGTGCCCAACCCGACCGCTCCGATCCGAAGTAGATCGCGCCACCACTGGGCATGAACCCCGCGGTGGACCGGAGGCCGGGCCCCGGGGATGTGAGCCACGCCTCGTCTCGATCGTGCGTGACGATCCTCTCCTCCCCGTTCGCCAGATCGACTACCACGTACCAACGCTGCTCGTTGTCGGCTGTCTGCACTCTGATGAGGGCGTGTTGCGATGTCGAACTGACATCGATGCCTACGATGTTGCGATCGCCCTCACCGACGCTGTCACCGAAGAACGTGACCTTTCCGGTCGCAACATCGAGCACCGCGGCTCGCGTCTCGGTTTGGGCATCGCCGACTTTCCGGCGGCCGTCGTACGTGTCCAGATAACCATCATCCGTGATCCACAGCGGCAACGCGATGCGGCGTGCCTTCAGGGACGGCTCGACGATAGTGAGCAACACATGTGCTCCGTCCGGCGTCGGGATCATGCTGCTGACGGATTTGCCCTCGCCGACATAAAACGGTTCTGGCCGCAGCGTATCCCGCTCGGCCTGGCGGTTCCACGGTTGGTTGTCGTACTCGTCGCTCTCGATGAATTCGAACAACCGCTTCTGCTGGTCTACGAGGAATCCACGCTGCCCGTCCGGGTCTGCCTCATCGGGCGCGTCGCCGCTACGCACGTCGGTGAGCTGGCGGAGCAGTGCGGTCTCGAGGTCGAACGCGAAGAGGTTTGCTCCCGATCGGAAATACACGGTGGCACCGTCCGAAGACCAACGGGGACTCGACTCGTTGGCAGTGGTTCGCGTCAAGTGGCGCGAGCCGCCATCTTCCCACAAGACGAGGTCACCATCGAGCACATAAATGGCTCGACTTTGGTCCGGAGACCACACGGCCCGGCCCGCCACAATGGTGTCGGGATCCGCACCGGCGAGCCGCTCGATCTCACCGCCGTCGGGTCGCACACGGTACACGGTCTCGCTAGTGTCGACACCCGCTTGATGCCATCGGAAGTAGACGTAGCGGCTGTCCGGCGACCAGCTGAACACCCCGCCACCGCCGAATCCTCCGCGCAGAGCACGGGGGGACCGGCCTACGAGGTCCGGGCCCCGCATGATGTTCCGGACGGAAAGGTCGAAGCCCTGGGCGGCAAGCGAAAGGGGAAAGATCGTCGCGGCAGCACCAAGGATGATCGCGATCAATACGCATCGTCGAGTCATGGCATGTAGGTGTTGGAGGTGAACCCGAGAGCAAACGGAAATAGACTGTGGCATGATACTACGAGGGCAGAGCTGCGGGGAGTGCGCTTCGTGGCCAGACACGGACGCCTCTCCCGGTAACCATGCCAACGGTGCATCTTTGAACGTGGCTGGCGTAACAGATTCCGTCGAGGCAAGCGAGGTGTCGCACGCCTGATCGCAAGGCTCGCCAACGTGACGACAGATCGAGAACACCTTGGCCTTACGAGGACCCTCCCCGAATTCGACGGGTACCCTCGGTGGCGGCCAGCCTCGAGACGGAGAATCACCACTTTGGATAACCGGTCCCCATGACTAGACCCATTGTGCCGCGGCTGGCTCCGATCCTAATGGCCGGATGGGCTCTTGTTCACCCCCCAACCGCGACCTCCCAGGCTCCGGTGGTGTACCGCGTGCACACCGTCGGGTCCATCGGCCCAGAGCTCAGCGAGCTGATGAGCACGGCCCTACACTCGGCGGCATCCCAACCGGGCGCGGTGCTGATCCTGGACGTGGCGTCTACAGGCGGACGCGTGGACATCGCCCAGTTGATGGCCGACGAGATCGAGGCGTCTCTTGTGCCCGTCTACGCGATGGTGACCTCGCGCGCCTTGAGCGCGGCGGCGTTGGTCGTCTTGTCCACCGATTCGATCTACATGGTCCCCGGCTCTTCGATCGGTGCCGGCACATGGAGCGAACTAGAGAACGCGTCTGAGATGGCCACACTCGCTCTCAGAAACAAGTTTGGGAGCCTGGTGGAACGGCGCGGTGTCAATCCGCTAATCGGCGAGGCGATGGTCGACGAGCGGATCATCATCCGCGACACCGTTGTAGCGGGTCAACTCCTTACCCTCGATGCCGACCACGCTTTGGGTATTGGCCTCGCCGCGGCACAGATCGATAATCTGTCCGCTCTGTTGGCCCGGCTCAATCTCACCGACGCGGAGGTCGTAAACATCGGTCGCGAGTGGACCGGGACGACCGTCGAAGTATCGAACTTCAACGTGATGGACGTGCGGATTTTCCTGCGGCGCTCGGGCGCGCGCTACCGCTTGGGAACCGTTAAGAGCATGGGATCGGAAACATTCGACGTGCTCGAAGCCCTTGTGCCAAACGGCGTAAGAATTGAGATGGTGGCAGAGTTGATCGGCTCGTCGCAAAGTACCACCACCGAACAGATACGAGTACAGCCGGGACTCATGATCCAGTGGAGGATCGAGCAGGTGCTGGGCCAGTCTCATCTATTCTACTTCGTCCGGTAGTCGCTGATCCCTTCGAGACCAATTTCGCCAAACCTTTCCTCCACGCCCGATCGAGTCACTGCGCGACCGATGTGTTCGGTGAGAACCCGCTACTACGCCGCCTGATCCGGGTCACCAATCGACGGAGGGGCGGAGACAGCGTAACTTGAGACACCATGCCATCCATGCCGAGCGACAAACATGACCGAGTTTGACCGAAAGCCGAGACCGCGGCGAACGATCGTTCCCCTGAGCGGAGCCCTCTCGTGCGCCATCGTCATCTCAATGGCCGCATGCGGCGACGACGACACGACCGACCCGGATCTCAATACGGACTCGACCATCGTTCCCGTCACAGGCGAGTGGTATCGCCCGGTGGTAACGACAACGTGGCAGTGGCAGCTGCTGGGAACCATCAACACGGAATACGCGGTCGATTTGTATGACATCGACCTATTCGACACCCCCGCAACGCTGATCGCATCGCTCCAGGCAGCCGGCAAGCGGGTGATCTGTTACTTCTCGGCTGGTTCGTTCGAGGACTTTCGGCCCGACGCAGCGAGCTTCCGGTCGCAAGATCTGGGGAACCCGCTGGACGACTTTCCCAACGAGCGCTGGCTGGATATCCGGTCGCCGATCGTTTTGGCAATTATGGAAACGCGGCTCAACATAGCGGTCGATAAAGGATGCGACGGCGTCGAGCCGGATAACATGGACGGCTTCACGAACAACACCGGCTTCAGCCTCACCTCGGCCGATCAGCTCGCGTTCAACCGTACCATCGCCAACGAGGCGCACGAGCGGGGGCTGAGTGTGGGTCTGAAAAACGACCTCGACCAAATCGTCGATCTGATCGCGTTTTTCGACTTTCAGGTCAACGAACAATGCCATGAGTTCGACGAGTGCGCCGCCCTCGACCCGTTCATCACGGCGGGAAAGCCCGTGTTCAACGTCGAATACGAGCTTCGGTTGGTGTCGGACGCCGCAGCCCGAGCCCAGCTGTGTGAGGCAGCACGCGCTCGGAACTTCCGAACCCTGATTCTGCCCTTCGACCTCGACGATTCGTTTCGGTTCAGCTGTGAGTTGTGAGATCGTGAGTCGTGAGTGGTGAGTAGTTAGTAGTGACTGGTAGGAGATAGAAAAGGGGTCAGCCGGCCATGCCCATCGGCTATGGTGGATCGATCCGACGACGGCTAATTCGGTAGTCGCGACTCACAACTCACAACTCACTGCCCCCACAGGAGCCCCCACCTGCGCCGGTCCACCAAGTCCATTTTCGTCTTCTGGTCTCCCCTCGCCGCCACGTGGCTCATGATGGCGTCCGAGGGTCCGTTCCTTGCCGCCATCATCGCCCGACTACCCGACCCAAAATTCAATTTGGCGGCCCACGGTGTGGCGCTTGCCTTTGCCATCTTGGTGGAGGCGCCGGTCATCATGATCATGAGCGCGTCCACCGCCCTCGTAAGCGACGCGACCAGCTTCAAGAAGCTCCGTAACTTCACGTTCGGTCTGAACGCGATCGTCACCGCCGGGATGGTGGTCCTACTTCTCCCACCGGTCTTCGATTTCGTGATAAGGCGACTCATCGGCTTGCCCGACGAGATCGCCAACCTGACGTACGTGGCGCTGCTGATCTTCCTGCCGTGGCCGGCCGCCATCGGGTACCGACGTTTCTTTCAGGGGCTGTTGATTCGCGCGGGCCTCACGCGGCTGGTCGCTTATGGCACCGTAATCCGGCTCTCGGTCATGACCACAACCGGCATCGGTCTCTATACGTTCTTCGCGTTGCCTGGCGCGTACGTCGGCGCGGCCGCGCTATCGGTGGGCGTGTGCTGCGAGGCCGTTGCCAGCCGATGGATGGCCCGCCGCACCGTCCAAACGCTTCTCACCACCGAGACACCCATTCCGCCGGCAACCGAGCCACTTGGTTATCGGCGGATCGCGCAATTCTATTATCCGCTCGCCCTCACCTCGCTCATCGGGTTGGCGGTGCATCCGATGCTCACCTTCTTCATGGGTCGCGCCCCCTTTCCAATCGAATCACTGGCGGTGTTTCCGGTGGTCCACGCCCTATCATTTATGTTCCGCGCGCTCGGACTGAGTTATCAGGAAGTCGCCATCACGCTGTTGGGCAAGGAAAACGAGCACGCGCCGGAGCTGGGCCGCTTCGCCTTGGGGCTCGGGCTCGCAGCGTCAGGGGGACTCGCGGCGATCGCGTTCACGCCGTTGGCAACGATATGGTTCGAGAAACTGTCGGCGTTAACTCCAGATCTCGCAGCCTTTGCGATCGTCCCCACCCGCATCATCGCCTTGATACCGCTCCTCTCCGTCCTCCTCTCCTATCAACGGGCGATTCTCGTCAACGGACATCACACGGGCCCCATCACGGGCGCAACCGTGGTGGAGGTCGCGGGGATCGCGATCGGGTTCGTCGTGTTGAGCACACAGTTGCAACTAGTCGGGGTAACCGCGGCCATGATCGCGTTCGTCGCAGGTCGATTGGGTGGTAACGTCTACTTGATCGCGCCGTGCCTGAGGGTGCTGCGGAGAGCTGGGTGATGCAAGGTGTCAGGTGTCAGGTGTCAGGTGGCACCGGCAGTTAGCTCTGGACGAACCGCGCAACCTCGAACCAAAACGTGGCATCCCAAAACTTGCGCGCCGCACCCGACGTGGACGGGAGAACGAAGACGACTGTTTCCCCGATTCCTACGTCCTGCCGGCCGTATTGCACGGTTTTCCGATGGAAGAATTCAGACGCCGATCTCTTGCCGTTGAACGCCAGCGCTCGGGGACAGAACTGCCGAATCTTCCTCTCCAAACCTGCGGAGTCGAACGCGTGCCGTGGCAACTCACGATCGCTCCCCGATACGGTCTTGGCCACGTCGGTCAGCCCGATCCCACATTCGAGAACTCTCGCAAACTCGGCCGGCTCGAAACATCGAGAAGTCAGCCCAATCTGATGCAGTGTGTGCCAGAAGCGATTCCCGGGGCCCGCATAGTACGCACCCTTTCGGGCGGATACCGCACCGGCGGCGGTGCCGCAGAAGACCACCCCGAGGCCGGGCGCGAGAACGTCGGGAAGAATATGGCGCACTTTCCAGATGGACGACCTGTGAAGGAAATTCGTGCGGGGCCCTCGTCATACGAATCCGAACAACTCGGTGATGAGCGCAACGCCGATGGCAACGGCCCGGGGCCCGTTTACGCGTTCAGCTCACTGGCGACGTCAGCGCTTTCGTAAGCCGGTACAAGAACTCCAACCCGTCGTTGAACGACCGCACGAGGATGCGCTCGTCCTGTCCGTGGGCACGGACATCGTCGACATCAGAAAATATTCCGGATACACCGTAGACCGGAATGCCACGCTGCCGCAAATAGAGGCCGTCTGTGGCGCCCGTACTCATCGTGGGAATCACCGGCACGCCCGGCCACATGGCCTCGGTGATTTGCTCGATGGGACCCAACACCTCGGCGGTAAGCGGCGACGGTGGACTGGGAGTGGCATCGTTGGTCGGCGTGATGGTGATTTTCTCGTTGGCCACGACCCGTCGGAGCGTCTCGAGCACGTCTTCCGGCGCCTCGCCAGGCAGGATACGACAGTTCACGAGGGCCGCCGCCCGCTGAGGAAGCGCGTTGTCTGCGTGCCCTGCATCCAGCCTGGTGGCAACGCAGGTCGTTCGCATCCTGCTGTTGTAGTGCGGCAAATCCGCCAACCGATCCACCGCAGCCGGATCGGGACGGTCGCCGAGGATGCCGCGAATACTGGATGCCACGTCGGGCGTTTCGATGTTGGCGGTACGCTCGAAATAGGTACGAGTGACCTCGTTGAGCTTCACGGGAAATTCATAGTCCGCTATTGCCGCGATACCCCGCACGAGATGGTAGATGGCGTTGTCTTTGACTGGCAGAGAGCTGTGTCCCCCCGGGTTCGTCACCACGAGGGAGAAGCTCTGGTAGACTTTCTCGCTTGCCTGCACGTTGTTGGAAAGTCGCTTGCCATCCTTGATCGCTCCGCCACCTCCCTCGTTCAAGGCGTAGCCGGCGTCGATCAGCTCTCGATGGTTGTCGAGGAGCCATTGCACCCCGTTGTACTCGCCGCCCTCCTCGTCTGCTGTGAGTGCAACGATAATGTCTCGGTCCGGCACGAAACCTTCCCGCTTGAGCCGTATGAGATTCGCGATCCATATGGCTGACATCGCCTTGTCGTCGCTCGTGCCCCGCCCATAGTAGTAACCGTCGCGTTCCAAGAACTCGAAGGGCGGAATGCTCCAGTCTTCGGGCAGCGCTTCGACGACGTCAAGATGCGCGAGCAATAGTATCGGCGACCTCGCGGGGTTCGCACCGCGCATGCGGGCCACGAGATTTGCCTTACGTGGATGCGGGCCGAGGACTCGAACATCCTCAGGTGGAAACCCGGCATCGATCAGTCGCGCTGCCATGGCTTCGGCTGCTTCGGTCGTATTGCCCGTCGCGTCGGTGGTGTTGATTTCGATGAGCTGCTCGAAGATGTCCCGCGCGAGCTGCTCCTGGTCAGACAGCTGAGTCACCTGGGCCGTTGCGGCCGACGTGAGAACGGTCGCGCCAATCAACAGCGGCAATACGCGGGCAAGGACATGCCTGGTCGGCAAGGCTGAGCGACGGGTGATCATGCGAACGATTTCTCCTCTAGTTAGCGCGGAACGACTGCATAGGCACCAGGTGGCAAACACCGGCATTGATTGTCCGATCAGCGATGATAGCCAGTTGACCGGCACGACGGCAAGGATCGTAAGCATTCTTTCACCTTGCCGCCTACCCTTGCGGGGACACGTCCCAGGTCCGTCATTTTACCTCTTCAACACGTCCGTGAAGCCACACCAGAGGAGGTCGTCATGCCCAGGGGAATAAGATCGCTGCTGATTATTGGTGCGGTAACGTTGTTGGCGGGATACACGCTGCCTAGCGGCGCGCAACAGATCGACTCCGCTATCTGGAGTAATCTCCCTTACCGGTACATCGGTCCCGTGGGAAACCGCGTTATCTCCGTGGTCGGTATCCCTGACCAGCCGTTTACCTATTACGTCGGCGGCGCATCGGGAGGCATCTGGAAGACGACGGACGGCGGCACCTACTGGGAACCCATCTTCGACGACCAGTCCGTCTCGTCGATAGGCGCGCTCGCCATCCCCCCAACTGATCCCAACATCGTCTGGGCTGGAACCGGCGAGTCGTTCATTCGCAGCAACATCTCCATCGGCAACGGCATCTACAAATCCACCGACGCCGGCAAGCACTGGACGCACATGGGGTTGGATATGACGGGGCGGATCGCTCGCATCGTGATCGATCCGCGGGATCCCGACGTCGTGTTCGCCTGCGCGTTGGGACACAGCTACGGTCCACAACCCGAACGCGGTGTGTTCCGCACCACCGACGGCGGGAAGAACTGGGAGCGCGTGCTGTTCGTCGATGAAAACACCGGCTGCTCCGACATCGCGATGGATCCCAACAACCCGCGCATCCTCATCGCCGGCACGTGGCAGCTGGAGATCCACACATGGGGCCGGATCAGCGGCGGACCCGGCGGCGGCCTTCACATGTCGAGAGACGGAGGGGACACCTGGAGACGTCTCGAGGGGCACGGACTTCCGGAGCTGCCGGTTGGAAAGATCGCCGTAGGATTCGCTCCCAGCAATTCGGAAAGGATCTACGCGTTGATCGAGACCGGCGACGGTGTACCGCTGTGGAATGGCGAAGAAACGGAAAGCGGCGAGTTGTGGCGCTCCGATGACGGCGGGGACAATTGGCAGCTAGTAAGTTACGACCGCAATCTCGCCGGTCGAACGCACTACTACTCGAGGTTTGCCATCGCTCCGGACGACGAGAACGAGGCGTGGTTCCTGTCCGCCGCGTTCAGCAAGACGCTGAACGGCGGCGAGACGACCTTCACCCTCGGCGGACGCCAGCGACCCGGTGGAGACTACCACGACATGTGGATCGATCCCACCAACGGCGACCGCATGATCGTCGGCAACGACGGCGGCGTCGGGATCTCCATCAACCGCGGAGAGAGTTGGCACCGTTCTCAGCTTCCACTGGGCCAGCTGTATCATGTGGACGTCGACCAGCAGATCCCATACAACGTGTACGGCAACCGCCAGGACGGACCCTCGACGCGCGGCCCGAGCAACAGTCGGTTGGGCGGCGGGTTTGGCGGTGGCGGTCCGGGTCCGATTCCCCGCGGGATGTGGCACTCGGTAGGCGGCGGCGAGAGTGGCAACGCCGTTCCCGACCCGGTCGACAACAACATCATCTGGTCGAGCGGCACCGGACTCGGCGCCGTCGGTGGCACGGTAGAGCGGTACGACGAGCGCACCCGCCAGGGACGCCGCGTCGAGATCTGGCCCGAGCGGACCATCGGATATCCCGCCGGCGACGTTCGCTACCGGTTCAACTGGACGTTCCCCGTCGTGATCTCGCCGCACGATCACAACCGGGTCTACGCCGGAAGCCAACATGTTCACCAGACGACAGACGGCGGGTCGAGTTGGCAGGAGATCAGCCCCGATCTCACCACGAACGACAAGAGCCGGCAGATCAGCTCCGGCGGTCTCACCCCCGACAACCTGGGCGTCGAGTACGCCGGCGTGGTCTTCGCCATCGACGAGTCTCCCGTGGAACCCGGTGTCATCTGGGCGGGCACCAACGACGGTCAGGTGCAGCTCACGAGGGACGGTGGGGCGACGTGGACGAACGTAACCTCGAACATCCCCGACCTGCCGCCGTGGGGAACCGTAAGCAACATCGATGCCTCGAGGTACGACGCCGGCACGGCGTACATCGCCGTGGATTTCCACCAAGTGAATATCCGCGACCCTTACCTGTATAAGACGAACGACTACGGTGAAAGTTGGCGGAAGATCACCGACGGCATCCCCCACAGCATGCTGAGCTACACGCATGTGATCAGAGAAGACCCGGTCAGGCAGGGTTTGCTGTATGCTGGGACCGAGAACGCTATCTACGTGTCGCTGGATGACGGAGAGAATTGGCACCCCTTGCAAAACAACCTGCCCCATGCACCGTTACACTGGATCGTTGTTCAGGAACACTTCAACGACCTGGTGATCGCTACTTACGGGCGTGGTTTCTGGATTCTCGACGACATCACGCCGCTCCAACAGCTCACGTCGGACGTGCTGAGCTCGAGCGCACATCTGTTCGTACCTCGTCAGGCATACCGGTTCCAATCGATCACGTCGCCGATGAGCATGCCTGCCGACCCGTCGGCCGGACGAAATCCGCCCTATGGCGCCGCGATCAATTATTACCTGAACTCGCAACCTGAAGGCGACGTGGGGATCACCATATCCAACGCGAGCGGAGAAACCGTGCGAACTTTGACCGGCACGCGCGACGCCGGCATCAACCGAGTGCAGTGGGATCTCCGGTACGATGCGACGACCCCCATCCGGCTCAGGACCAGTCCTCTCTACGCACCGGAGGTACGAGTTGGACCCGACGGGACTCGCCCGCTGGGCGGCAGCATCAGGGTGCTGGCGCCGCCGGGAACGTACACGGTGACGCTCGCCGTGGGCGGCGAAGAGTACACCCAACCGCTCACCTTGCTGAAGGATCCGAACACCGCCGGGACGCCAGCCGACATCGCGGCGCAGACGGCCTTGATGTTGGAACTGCGCGCCAATCTGAACGAGGTGGTGGACATGATTCACCGCGTGGAGCTGGTGCGGAGTCAACTCACCGGCGTGACCACGGCCTTGGAGAGTGACGAGACCGCAGCTCCCATCCGCGACGCGGCAGAGGAGCTGGAACAGAAGTTCATCGAGGTCGGAAAGCCGTCCTAACACTCCACCCGATAACCAGACTAGGCCCCGCCCTAACCCGGCGGGCCTTTTCCTTTGCATGGCCCGAGGCCACACTTACACCTGTTACGGGCCAGGAATATGGCGCACCCCGCAGTTCGTAGATATAGCAGGTGTGCATTTACAAAAGGATTTAAAAGCCTCTAGGATTACGCCCAAACGTTTACATACCAAGCCTTCGGAGGATGGGCGTAATGACCGAACCGTTTTCGTTCGTGTGCGATTTCTGTGGACAGCCGACAACAATAACCGAGCCGAACTACTCCTCAGGGAACATTGATTTCTCAACAAAGAAGTCAGAGCATGAATGGTGTGGCTTCAGTTACGATGCGGTCGCTTGCCCAAACCCAAAGTGCAAAAAGCTCACATTCAAAATATCGTTCGTTAAATATGGGATGTACCGAGGTGAATTTCAGCCCGTCGAGACGATTCAGAAGTGGGACCTTCTTCCCGAGTCATCAGCTAAACCACAGCCGAATTATATCCCGAAGGCTATCCGTGACGACTATTACGAGGCATGCCGCATTCGTGATCTCAGCGCCAAAGCTTCCGCGACCCTTGCACGCCGGTGCCTGCAAGGGATGATCCACGACTTTTGGAGTATCGAAAAACCAACCCTCAAAAAAGAGATCGACGCTTTACAGAGCGAAGTCGACGTCCCCACCTGGAACGCGATTGAGGCCGTGCGTAAAGTGGGTAACATCGGCGCGCACATGGAGAAAGACGTCAATCTAATCATCGATGTCGAACCCAGAGAGGCCCAATTGCTGATCGGATTGATCGAGACATTGCTTAAGGAATGGTACGTAGCAAAGCACGACAGGGAAGAACACTTCAAAAAATTAGAGGCCCTTGCACAGAAAATAGCCACCGCCAAAAAGGCTGGCAAGGGCAAGGGTGCGAAAGTGGCCCCCGCCGCCAAAATCTAGAACGTGGCGCGGGTGCGGCTAGGTGAATCACCTGTCTGCATTTGTGCACTAGTGGGAGAGGACGGAAATGCCAACCTACTACCCGCCAGGAACCCGCCGTAACAACCGCTATTACATCGTTCGCGGTAGGATCGATCGCAGAGAACGCGAAATCAGAACGACTGCGGATAATTTGTCATCCGCCAACGCCCATTGGCGCAACTTCAAAGTCCGCCTGACGGGGAAACGAGTTAACAGCCCTCACTCCGGCCCACCTCGCGTCTATTTCATCGCGGTTGGAGATGAAGCAATTAAGATCGGCGTGGCCCAAAATGTCGAGGCCCGCATGGCCGCCCTACAGACGGGGAACCACGAAAAGTTACGGCTTATCGGCTCAATCCCCGGTGATGTGACCACCGAGAAGAAATTTCATCGAGTGTTTGCAAAATACCACGTTCACGGGGAGTGGTTTAAGGCAGCGCCTCCTTTGCTCCAATTTATTGAATTTATCAGCGAAATGGAAAATCCGAAAGGACCCCCGCCCAAAACAGATTTACGATCTGCCAGCCGGGGTTAGGCCGCTTCTCCACATCGCCGCCGCCCGGCCCTGGCGCTCCGAGGCCCCGGCCCGCCGCCTATGACAGGCCAATCTAACGCGGGTTCCACTATCATTGCGTGGCGCTTTTATAGTCCTCTTCGATTCCCGCTTTAATGAGCTCGAGTGATGCTTGGGCTTCTCTTCTGAGGCTTGTTTCGTGATCTGGCGAGTCGCCCACAATTTTGGCGTTTTTTAACGCCTCCTCCGCACTTTCAACAAGCGAGACTAAATACTCGAAGGGATTGTTCTGAGAGTTAGCTTCCCTTACCAGAGCCTGCGTCAGAAGGATTCTAAGTGCTATTATCTCTCCGCCAATGCGGTCCATGTTCCCAACTCCATAGCCGTTTGGACTAGGACCAATACCACATTATGGTTGGCTAGGGAGACACCCTAGGGCGAACCGAGCCCTAGGAAGTCTAAGCCGAATGGCAAGAAAGGGAAACGCGAGGAAGCTGACACTCCCCCGCGCCCCAATTAGCCGAAATAAACGACCAAAGCGAGCATCAATGCGACGACTCGCATAAGGTCGATTTCGACACGTACTGTAAATCTAACCATAAGGGTTTTCCCTAGGTTAGACCCACAGGCCTGCGGGTCGTTACACCCTCAATTTATATTCCCGCCGTGGCTGGCGGTAGCTGGCCCCTATGTACAACTTGGTGCCAGCAGCGGGCAGGTAGGCTCTTGCTGCGTACCCGCACAGTGGCCCTCTGGTGCGATCTTTCGTAACCCCTCGGGCGCAGATTGATCCTGGCCGTTGGTCTACGATTTTCGGCCGTCGGGTTGCGCGGAGCAGGCAAGTCTTTCCCGCCCTTAAGCCATCCATGTGATGGACGACCCGGTGGCGTCACATTGCGCCCCTCCCGCCCCATGGGTTGCCCGATCCATGCGGACCCGGTAGCAATAGGGCAGTCTAACACAACATTTAGAGGGTCGTGAATAATTTTTCGGCTAGATATAGTATTTTTTTTGCCTAAGCAGCCAGGCCCAGAATTGCTGGCTGAAAACCCCCTAAAATCCGTTATTTACTAACCAACCCAAATAAGCCCGAAGCGTAAAAGACCAGTAATCTTAATTGGTTACGTGGTGCTCTTTGGCCCAAAACCCTAAGGCTCCAAGATATTGGGTGCGCCGGCTGTAGATAACCCGTTGAATCCATTTAATTCTTGACGCCGAGTCCCGCCTCGCCCATGCTTTTCGGCATGGGAGGGCCTTTTCTCTATGGGGGGGCGAAAAAAAACCTTTGTGAATCAAGTCCTTGTCGGGGACTGCCTGGACCTGATGGCGGCCATGGACGAGGCGTCGGTGGACATGGTCTTCGCCGATCCGCCGTACAACCTGCAGCTCGACGGGACGCTCTTGCGCCCCAACAACACGGCCGTGGACGGCGTCGATCAGGCGTGGGACCGGTTCGACGGGTTCGCCGCCTATGACCGCTTCACCGCGGCCTGGCTTTCCGCCGTGCGCCGCGTGCTCAAGCCCGAGGGAACCCTTTGGGTGATCGGCACCTACCACAACATCTACCGGGTCGGCGCCACCCTCCAGGACCTAGGGTATTGGATCCTCAACGACGTCATCTGGCGCAAGACCAACCCCATGCCCAACTTCCGCGGCCGGCGCTTCACCAATGCCCACGAGACCCTGATCTGGTGCGCCCGCGACAAGGACTCGCGCTACCGTTTC
>JADFPO010000173.1 GCA_022562295.1 Gemmatimonadota bacterium | reverse complement strand
GCCATCGTCGAGAATCCAGCCAAATGGAAACGAGCCAAATCGGCCAAGGCCTTCACCGCTGAATTCGAGCTGGCAGGCGACGCACTCAAGCGCGCACCCAATGGCTACGACCCGGACCACCCGTTGATCGAGGATCTTCGACGCAAGGACTTCATCGCGGTGACTGAGCTAAAGGAGAAGGATATCACGGCCCCGGATTTCCTGGATCGATTCACCGAGACCTGCACCGCCGGGAAGCCGTTCATGCGGTTTTTGGCCGAGGCCTGTGGGTTGGAGTTTTAGCCGCCCCACCAGCTTCGAGCTGCCAGCGGCCCCGCGACGTCCGCGTTTGGTAGTGAAACCCTCCGGCACTATGCGAAAAACACGCTTGAACTCGCCGCGCTGAAGGTTGCGATACTGGCACGCGCCATCCCTTGCGAGCCGCCGGGCCACGTGTATCGTTCCTCGCTGGTTGGGGTCTAGCTGGTGAACTCGTTCCGGAGTGGTGTGTTCGTGGGAGACAAGGGTGGAATTGCTCGCGGAGGGCCGAGTTCCCACCTGCGCAGCGTTCGCCCTCCCATACTCTCAGGCCGCCCATAGGAGGCCCCACCATGCGTGTACCTACCGTCTCGGGGACCACCGTCACGCCACCTCGATGACACCTGGAACGCCGTAGGTCAAGAACCTTTTCAGACAGGAGGTGAGGGCTATGGAAGGACGGTTCCACACGGTGCGAGCGGTGCTCGCTGTGGCCTGCGCGGCGGTTTTGGCGGGAGCATGCGCCAGAGACGAGCCGCTCGGCTTGGAAGACACCTTGGTGCCCAGCTTCTCGCAGTCCGGTAACTGGGAGTTCAACGATTTCCACATTGTCTCTACCGGAGGGTCGATTTCGCGCGAACTCGCGGAGCGGATCGAGGCCCTGGGTGGGGCGGTGGAGCGGAGCCATCCCGAGATCGGCGTGGTGATCACGAGTGGCCTGTCGGACGACGCGGCCGCCGACCTCCAAGGGTTTGGGGGCGTGACCGCCGTGGTGCGGGACATCACGGTTCAGGGGGTCCCGCCTCTCGAAGAATTGGAGTGGTCCACCCAGCAGCTTCCCGGCAAGCCTGGAAAGCCAAGGCGCTCCCGAAAGAAAGACGCCCAAACGGCGGGCCACGACCCGACCACGGCTTTCTTCTTCCCGTCCCAGTGGGACATGCAGATCATCGACGCGGATGACGCCTGGAACAAGGGGTTCCGCGGAAGCTCGAGCGTGCGGGTCGCCATTCTGGACACGGGGCTGGATCCGTTCCACATCGACATGGCGGGCAACATCGACATGGCAGCCAGTGTTGCTTTCGTGCCGTCGGTGAACGGCGCGGGGCCCATTTGGGGCGACGATAACTTCCATGGGACGCACGTCGGCGGAACGGTGGTGACCAACGGGATCGGAACGTCCGGCGTCGCGCCACATACCACTTTGATCGCCGTGAAGGTGTGTACATTTTTGGGCAGGTGTCCCTTCAGCGCCATCATCAGCGGCCTGGTGCACGCGGCGAACGTGAACGCCGACGTGGTCAACATGAGCCTGGGTGGGTTCATCTTCCTGTTCGCCCCCGGTGGCGGGCAACTGAACGCCGCGCTCAACCGGGCGGTGAATTTCGCCGGCCGGAACGGCACGCTGGTGGTTTCGGCGGCGGGGAATTCTGCCATCGACCTGGATCACATCGAGCGCGACTTCAACCTTCCCGCGGTCCGTCTCACCCCGTGCGAGAACGGAAACGGGATTTGCATCTCCGCTACCGGCCCATTTGACGCGCTGGCTGGGTATTCGAATTTCGGCATATCGGCCATCAGCGTGGCCGCGCCGGGCGGTGACTTCGTAACGACGTTCGATCCGTTCACCTCTATGGTGCTCTCTCCCTGCAGCACCCTCAGCGTGCTGATCCCGATCTGCAGCGGCAACGGATTTTACCTCTTCCTCCAGGGAACCAGTATGGCCACGCCCCACGTCGTAGGCGCAGCGGCCTTGCTGGACGCGCAGAGCGGCGGCGCTTCGAACGCCGGCCAGTTGAAGACGGCGCTTCAGAGTACAGCCGACGACCTCGGCAAAGAGGGGACGGATCCGGCCTACGGCAAAGGGAGGATCAACGTATGCCGGCTCGTGGCCTGTTAGGCGGCGCTGGCTAAAACGGAGCTGAGCTGAAGGCGGGCCACGGGGCCCGCCTTTTCCGTTTGCGCCGGGCATGGCGTTCGTCGCAACGGCCCCTCAAGCCAGCGAATTTAGGGTGCGAGCCCGCGGTAGGAAATCCGGTTATCTTACGCCCCCGCCCCACTCGAAATCGAACAACGGCAGCTTCAGGAGGCATAGATGATTCGGCGCGGCGCGATACTGACAGGCGCGGTCACCCTGCTGCTGGCCGGCTGCGCCATAGAAGGACGGAGGTCCTGGAAGCCCTCGGAGCTGCGCGGCTGGATCGTCGACGAACCGCTCCCCAAGGCGGACTTCACACTCGAATCCATGAACGGCGGCGACTTCTCCTTTCTAAAGGAAACAGAGGGCTTCGTCACACTGCTCTTCTTCGGCTACACGAACTGCCCGGACATCTGCCCGCTTCACATGGCAAACATCAGCGCGGTACTGAGGAAGCTCACCCCCGACGTGGCCAATCAGATCAAAATTGTGTTCGTGACGACGGACCCGGAGAGGGACACTCCCGAGAGGATGCGCGAATGGCTCGGCCATTTCGATCGCAAATTTGTAGGACTCCGCGGCACGTTGGACGAGGTGAACGCCATACAGGCTTCCATCGGACTCGGCGCGGCGTTCCGGGAAGAGATGCCGTCCGGTGATTATGGGATGGCTCATGCCGCCCAGGTCCTGGCGTACACCACCGACAACAGGGCCCACGTGACGTACGCCTTCGGGACGCGCCAGGAGGACTGGGCCCACGACCTTCCCATGCTGGTCGAGAACGGGCCGCCGTCGCACGAATGACCTGGTGGTGCTCGGCCCAAGGACTGCCGTGGACCTGGGAGTGGCGGCCGTACCCCGGAGTGTGGTTGCTGGTTGCCGCAGTGGCGGCCGCGTATCTGTGGGCCAACGCCGGTCTCGAGCCGGGTGATAGGGCCACGCCCCGGGAGAAACGGTTCTTCTTCGTAGGCCTCCTGTGCCTGTGGATTGCCGCCGACTGGCCGGTGGGAGCCCTCGGCGCCGGATATCTGCTCTCCGTCCACCAGGTCCAGTACGTGTTGTTCACCATGGTGGCTCCACCATTGCTGTTGCTGGGAACCTCGTCCGCCCTCTGGCGGCGCGCCTTGCGGCCCCGCCACGTGCGGCGAGTGGCGGAGCTGGTGACGCGGCCGTTGATTGCCCTTGTAACCTTCAACGTTCTGGTCGTTGCCACTCACTTTCCGGAGGTGGTGGACGGCTGGATGCCAACGCAGCTCGGCACCTTTGGGCTGGATCTGGCATGGATCGTCGCCGGGTTTGCACTGTGGTGGCCGGTGATCAACCCGATGCCTGAAATGAACGGACTCTCCTATCCCGGTCGCCTGGGATATCTCCTTCTCTCGATCATCGTGCCGGCGGCGCCGGCCGCGTTTCTCATCTTTGCCACCTATCCCCTGTACGAGCTCTACGAGTTGGCCCCACCGGTCGGATGGATTTCCGCGGGAGAGGATCAACTGATCGCGGGCTTGATCATGAAGCTCGGAGGTGCCGTTGCGGTGTTTACCGCCGCGACTATTCTGTTCTTCAAATGGCACGCGGTGGATGAGCCGGAGGGCTCCGTCGTTCTCAAGCAGAGCCTGCCGCAGCCGCGGTGAATATGTCACCGCTCTCGTACGTCATCGTATTTGTGAAAACGTGGACCAGAAGGATCAGAGATGATACGACTGCTATCGGCCGACGACGTTCGCGCCGCCCTCCCCATGGCGGAGGCCATCGAGGCGATGCGGGAGGCCTTCACCGCCGTATCCAGCGGCCGAGCCGTGGTGCCACTGAGAACGCACCTCACCCTGCGGGGCGGGGCCGGCGCCATGCTCACCATGCCTGCAGCCACCAGCGGGCCCGTCCGGCTCGGCACCAAGCTGCTGACGCTGTTTCCCGACAATCCGGGTCGCGGTCTGCCTTTTATTCAGGGACTGGTGGTGATGTTCGACGCGCGGACGGGGCGTCCCACGGGATTGCTCGAGGGAACGGCGCTGACAGCCATTCGCACCGGAGCGGCGTCGGGGCTCGCAACGTCGCTGCTTGCGAACGCGGATGCGTCGCGGGTGGGGATCATCGGGTCGGGTACCCAGGCCAGAACGCAGCTCGAGGCGGTCTGCTGCGCCAGAGCCATCGAGCAGGTGGCCGTCTATTCCCCGGGCGGCGCGCAGCGCTTCGCAGAGGAGATGCAGGGCGTTGGGAACGTCCCGGACACCATTCACGTGGCGTCCTCGGCCGCCGAAGTGGTCCGGGATTCAGACATCGTCTGTACCGCGACGACCGCTTCCACGCCCGTTCTCTCGAGTGACGATGTTCGCCCCGGAACACACATCAACGCCGTGGGGTCGTACACGGCATCGATGCAGGAGCTGGATCCACGCTTGCTTCCCCGAGCCCGGCTCGTGGTGGATCAGGTTCAGGCGACGTTGGAGGAGGCCGGCGAGGTGATCGCTGCGGTGCGCGAAGGACTGATTCGCGAAGACGAACTGGTCGAGTTGGGCGCGATAGTCGATGGCGCTCGTCCCGGCCGGCAGGGAAGGGACGAGATAACGGTGTTCAAGTCGGTGGGCTTGGCTGTGCAAGATCTGTGTGCTGCGGCGCGTGCGTTGCAGCGAGCGGAAGCAGGAGACTTAGGGGTGCTGGTCGAGTTGTAGGGTAGGCCTTTCCAACGCCTGTTCGGTGCAGTATCTAAAGTGGGCAGCCACCCGTTTTTGGGCCGTTCCCCGACAGTGCTCGGGCCCTATAATAAAAGAGTTGCCATGCCCGACCTCCTCGGCCGTATCCGAGAAGCGCTGAAAGGTCGCTATTCGATCGAGCGGGAACTCGGTCAAGGCGGCATGTCCGTCGTTTACCTTGCGCGCGACGAGAAGCACGACCGTCAAGTCGCCATCAAGGTACTGAGGCGTGATATCGCCGCCGCGTTGGGTCCCGAGCGGTTCTTGCAGGAAATCCAAATCGCGGCACGCCTGCAGCACCCCCACATCGTTCCGCTGTACGATTCCGGCGTTGCCGACGGGGCTCTCTACTACGTGATGCCGAATGTGGAGGGAGAGTCGTTGCGAGAGCGGCTCAAGCGCGAAACCCAGCTTCCGATTGACGAGGCGTTGGCGATCACGCGTCAGGTGGCGCAGGCACTGAGCTACGCCCACAGCCACGGCGTCGTGCATCGAGACATCAAGCCGGCCAACATCTTGCTCACCGGGGGAGAGGCTGTCGTTGCGGATTTCGGCATTGCCCGCGCCTTGAGCGTTGCGACGGCTCAGCGGCTCACCACCAGCGGAATAGCTATCGGGACACCGACCTACATGAGCCCGGAACAGGGCAGCGGCGTGGAATCGATTGACGGTCGTAGCGACCAGTATTCGCTGGGTTGTGTGCTCTATGAAATGCTGTCGGGAGATCCCCCGTTTACCGGTCCGACGATGCAGATGGTGATCGCTCGTCACATGAGCGAACAAGTCCCCTCTCTTCGCGTGGTACGACCCAGCGTTTCCCATGGACTCCAAGCCGTTATCGAGACCGCTCTCGCCAAAGTTCCGGCCGACCGTTTCGCCACGGCCAATGAGTTCATAGACGCGCTGGATCGTGCCGAACAGTTTGCGATTCGGCGTAGGTCGACGGTGGTGAGGCGGCATCCGATTCTCGCAGCAGTCGTTGCACTGCTCGTGGTGGCCGCCGGCTGGGTGGGACTGTCAACGCTGCCGTCGGCGACCTTCCCGACCGGGACGAGCACCGAGTTGGATCCGAGCCACATCGCCGTGCTCTATTTCGACAATCTCAGCTCCGATCCGAGCCTCGATTACGTGGCACAAGGTCTCACCGCCGACCTCATTGATGAACTGAGCCAAGTCAGCGCTCTCCATGTTGTTCCCCGTAGCGGGGTAAAACTATTTCGCGATGGTGCAGTTTCGATGGACAGCATCGCGCGATCGCTGAGGGTGGGAACGATTGTTGAGGGGAGCGTCGACCTATCCGGCGAGCAGTTGAATGTGACCGTGCGCTTGATCGACGCGAACGGTGCCAGGCAACTGCAGAGTCAACGGTTCGAACGACCGCGGTCGGATTTTTCTCTGCTCCAGGATGAAATCATTTCGCAGGTGGCACGTTTCCTTAGGGAACGGTTGGGACGAGAGATTCTCCTGAGCGAACGACGTGGGCGGGCGCCAAGCATCGAAGCTTGGGAACTGGTGCAGCGGGCGGAGGAAGAAACCGAAGAGGTAAAGACTCGATGGTTGAGCGGTGACGCGCGCACTCTACGTCCGCTCCTGGAAAGGGCGGATTCGCTTCTCG
>JADFPO010000172.1:1300-6461 GCA_022562295.1 Gemmatimonadota bacterium | reverse complement strand
GTTCCAGTTGTGGGGCCGCGTGCAGCGGCATCGACCTACCCAGGGAGCGAACGGGGTGAGACAACAGCTGGGAGAGGCGGGTCTCGTGAACGAACAGACCACCGGGTGTGAGGACGCGGTGGATCTCGTCCAGCGCCCGAGCGGCGAATGCTATGTGGTAGCACGTGCCGAAATCGATCACCAGCTCGAAGGAGTTGCTCGGCAGCGGCATGTCGCGCACGTCGCCGTGAAGCAGCTCGGCGCTCACGTTGGCTTCGCCGAGCGATCTTTCGGCCACGGCGAGGAATTCCTCTTCGATATCGAGCCCCACCAGCCGTGCGGGCGCGAGCAGCTTTCCCAGCACCGTCAAAGCGCAGCCGCGGCCGCAACCGACCTCCAATACCCGCACTCCCCGGGGCAGGCTCAGCGCCCGGATCATGGCCGGAATCTCCAGGTGTTGCTGCTTCCAGTTCCGTCCCTCTATGTTCGGGAAGGGGCGGTACTCATCCGTCCGAAATCCCCGGTCGCAGGGCAACCTGGTCACCGCTGCCCTCAGTGCCATCAACATCACGCCACCTCCTATCCCTTCTCAGCGCGTCCCCGCTGTGGTTGCTGCAGAGCTTCTCGGGTCATATAGCGTCTACGATATAATATTATAGTGTATACGCGATATTGTCAATATGGCATCGATGCTATACCACCCTCCCATCCCCACCTCCACGGAGCAGGGAGCAGGGAGGGGTGTCCGCGTCGCGACTCCCGAATAAACATTCGTTCTTCCTCATAGAATGCTCTCGCCTCGGCTGGTCTTGAGCCATTGCGGGGCTGCGTACCTAGCTTCATAGTTATGTCCTAGACGGTGGCCGTAGCTGCCCCGCCGCCGCAGTAGACGCCCCGTAGGACGCCCGCCCGACGACGAGACCAAGCCACCGTACCAAGTGCGCATCCCGTGCGCACGTCAAAGAGCGATTGACGGGAGGCCCGCCATGAAAAACCTGATCGCCGGGACGGTTGCCGTCCTGGCAACTGTGTGTGCGCCAAACATCTCGGCCCAGGGCGTGTCACCGGACACGACTTCTTTGGGTACCACCATCCGCCTGGTCCCCGGCGGCCACTATCGCGCCGGCTGGTTCCACCGTGTGCTGCTCGGCGACCACTATCGCGACCTGTGGACCGACAGTCTGGATGTCCCACTGCTGGATCTTCAACGGTTTGGCGGTGGGCTTTCGATCGTCTGCCGAGGTGGAGGGCTCCAGACCAAATCCCTCCGGTTGCAGGATACCACTGGGACACAGTACGTATTTCGATCGGTCGACAAGGATCCCTCTTCCAAGCTCCCGAAGGAACTGCGCCGGACCTTTGTCGCCGACCTGCTGCAAGACCAGATCAGCTCACACCATCCAGCCGGTGCACTCGTCGTCGCCCCACTGCTCGACGCGGCAGGTGTCCTTCATGTCACTCCGAGGCTCGCGATAATGCCCAACACCGAGACGCTCGGCGACTTTCGACCGAGTTTTGGAGGGGTTCTGGGCCTTTTCGAGGAACGGCCGCGGGACGGCCCTTCGGGAACTGCCGGTTTCGGTGACTCGAGGAGGATCGAGGGCACGGAGTATGTCTGGGAGAAGATCGAAACCGATCCCGATCATCGCATCGACGCGCGAGCGTTTTTGCGGGCCCGACTCATGGATGTGTTCGTCGGTGATTGGGACCGTCATTACGACCAGTGGAGATGGGCGCGCTATCCACTGGGTGATGGATTCGTCTGGCGTCCCATACCCCGCGATCGCGATCAGGCGTTCGCCCAGTTGGATGGGATGATTCTCAACATGGCACGCTACTATATCAAAGAACTCGTCCATTTCAGCGATTCCTACGGAAGCATCTACGGTCTCACCTGGACCGGTCGCGCTCTCGACCGGCGTTTTCTGTCCGAGCTCGACAAACCCGCGTGGGATTCCATCGCCGGCGATCTTCAACGCCGGCTGTCCGATTCGGTGATCGACGATGCCGTGCGGCATCTTCCGACGGCGTATTACGAAGCGAGCGGACAGTGGCTCGCGAGCGCACTCAAGCGACGCCGGGACGATCTGAGGCTGGCGGCCGACCGCTACTACGCCCTCCTGGCCCGACAGGTCGACGTTCATGCAACCGATGACGACGAGATCGCCGAGGTAACGAGGCTGGGAAACTTGGGAATCCGTATCGTTGTTCGTCTCGCCGATGGCGCCCAGGGCCCGCCGATTTTCGAACGGACCTTCAAGAACGTCGAGACCAACGAGATTCGCCTCTACATGCAAGGAGGAGACGACCGTGTGGTGTTGCGTGGCAGCGCGCCTCGGGGGCATTACCTCCGGATCATCGGCGGGGGTGGAGACGACATATTCGTCGACTCGTCGTCGGTGACCACCGGCCCCACCGCATCGTTCTACGACGCGCGGGGAGACGTCGACAAATCCCCGGGGAGCGGGATATCGATCGACGAGCGGAGGTTCAGACCCCCCCTCCCTGAGGTTCCGTTTGTAACTGGAGAACGTCCCGCAGGCGCATGCGGAGATTCGATTCCCGACGCGCCGGCGCAGAGCCTGTCTTTCCCGTTCCGTGACTGGGGGTACGACTGGCTGCCATCGCCTTGGTCGACCGTGCAACCCGACCTGGGATTGTTTGTTGGCATGGGCGCTATTCGTTTCGGCTACGGCTTCAGGAAAGCGCCTTTCAGCTCTCATTCGATTATTCAGGCAGGCTACGCCACCGGTCCAGGCCGATTCCGCGTGCAGTACGCGGGGGATTTTCGGCGCCTGGCCGGAAACGTCGGCGCTAGTCTCCGTCTCCGCTATTCCGGCATAGACATCGTTCGGTTCAGCGGATTCGGGAACGCGACACCAGCAGTCGGCCCGGACGATTTCTTCAAGGTGACCTTACGGCAAGTTCAATTTGCTCCTTCACTGACCATTGGGACCTCACTGTCTGCGCGACTCGCCGTAGGGCCCCGGTTCCGGTACGCCAGGACGATACTCGGCGGGGGCAACCTGATCGACCTCCAACGCCCCTACGGCTCGGAGCCATTTGCACAGTTGGGGGTTGGCGCCGACTTGATCATCGACACTCGCGACCTCGCGGCTGCACCGACACGCGGAATACACCTTCGAGTTGGCGCAGCGGCCATACCCAGCACGCTGGATGTTGAATCGAGCTTCGCTACGGTGAACGGAGAGATCAGTACGTTTCTCACAGCCCGCCGCATCGCGGCGGAGCCGACGCTTGCATTGCGGGTAGGCGGTAAGAAAGTGTTCGGCACCTATCCCTATCACGAGGCAGCCTATCTTGGCGGGGCAACGACGCTCCGGGGTTACAACGAGCAGCGGTTCGCGGGAGACGCAGCGGTTTTCGGGAACGCGGAATTACGCCTGTTTCTCGCTCGGTACCACGTGGTTCTCCCGGGTGACTTCGGCATTTTTGGCTTGGCAGATGTCGGACGGGTTTTTCTCGAGGGAGAGACATCAGACCGTTGGCATCACGCTGGCGGCGGCGGTATCTGGTTCGCCTTCATCGATCGAGCCAGCACCGTGAGCATCGCCATGGCCCAAAGCCCGGAAAACCGGCTCTTCTACGCCCGAGCGGGATTTATGTTCTAGTGGGCAGTAGGGGTTATTGGCCAAATGAAAGTGGACCGGTTGTGGTCATCTAGACCGATCCCTCACTGCGGTCTGAAGTTTTTCGACGCCTTCGCCACCCGCAGGTTATTGCCAACCCGTTGGCCCGCCTGCCCCGAGTCCTTGACCCCCGGACAGTGACGTAAGTACATTGTAATTACGTCTGACCAGGAGCAGCTGTGAGGAGCAAATTGGTGCGCATTGGCAACTCCCGGGGCGTGCGACTCCCCAAACTCATGATCGACCAGGCCGGCCTCGCCGACCAGGTGGAACTGCGTGTGCGTGAAGGCGCGATTATCATCTCGCCCGCCAACGGTCCGCGCGACGGGTGGGCGGAGGCCGCCAAACAGCTTCGTGAGCGGCAGGAGGATAGGCTAGTCGATGATCTCACGCCGACGCGCTTCGATGATGATGAGTGGCAGTGGTAGTGGTGGTGGTCAAGCGTGGTGACGTCTTTTTGATCGATCTGAGTCCAACCCGGGGCCGGGAGATTCGTAAGATCAGGCCGTGCGTCGTGGTGTCACCCGACGAATTGAACGCCCATCTGCAGACGTACATTGTTGCGCCGCTGAGCACAGGAGGACACCGCTATCCGTTCCGGGTGCCGTGCCGGTTCGGTGGTAAGGCCGGCCACGTCATTCTCGATCAGATCCGCACGGTGGATCGTGAGCGGTTAGTTCGTCGCCGAGGCAAGCTGACCGCGACCACGCTGCAAAAGGTGCTGGGCGTGTTGCAGCATATGTTCGCACCGTAGGCAGCGGTGAAGTGCAACCCCGCACCCCGCACTTCTCCGGGGAGAGGGGAGAGGGGAGAGGGGAGAGGGAGGATCCGTGTTCCCAAAGCTTCAGCGTCATCCGTGGCCGTCCCTCAGAAAAACACGACATACAATGCGACTACCGTGGCCACCACGGCGCCACCGAACCAGCGACCATGCCGTGCGGGCTCCAGGTTGAGGCCGCTTTCCAGTTCCAACACGAACGGTGTGGGCCGCGGTGCCAGTTTGGTGTTCAGAGCGAGCGAGGCGCAGACCACGAGAAACGTGATCATCATGTGGTGGAGAAAGGCCACATTCGGGAGCAACCACAGGAGCAGGCCGTACACTGGGATACCGAGGACCAGCGCCCCCGACGCGGCGTGCGCGGGCGTCCGCGGTGAGTAGAGGCCAAAGAGAAAGACCGCAACGATCGCCGGCGAAATGAACCCCCAGAACATCTGGATATACTCGAATATGCTACCCGCCCGAGCGACGATCGGAGCCCAGAGGCATCCCACCACAACGAGCACCGCCGTCGCGATCCGCCCCACTCTCACCAGCCGACGCTGGTCGGCGGCCGCGTTGACATGGCGCTGGTACACATCGATGGTGAAGATCGTCGCGGCAGAGTTGAGCATCGAATCAAGGCTGCTCATCACCGCGCCGAATAACGCCGCAAACATGATCCCCGTGAGGCCCGCCGGGAGCAGCTCGCGCATCAGCACCGGATATGCTTGATCCGGGACGGCAATCTGCTCGCCGTACAGCTCGACGGCCA
>JADFPO010000172.1:0-1203 GCA_022562295.1 Gemmatimonadota bacterium | reverse complement strand
CGTGATGAACTGATTCAGTCCCCAATAGAAAAGATTGGGAATCCAGAGCCCACCGACAAAGACCGCCAACCACGGCATCTCTGGATGATTCCACGGCAAAACCGTGTGGAGCTTGTCTTGTTGGGATGCGAGGAACGCACCAAGGCCGCCAACCTGTCGCAGCCCGAGCACGGTTATCAGAATCCCACCCAGCAGCAGCGCCACGCCTTGCAGCAAGTCGGACCAGACGACCGCCTTGAGACCGCCGTAGATGGTATACGCGCCGGCCAGCAGGCCGATGAGCCAAATCGCGAGCGTGGGATCGATGGCAAAGATCTGCTCGATAGCAAGTGCCCCCGCGTACAGGACGGTCGCCATCGCCACGAACACATACGCCACCAGCATGAACACGGCCATGATCGTGCGTGTAGTCGAACTGTATCGGATCTCCAGGTACTGCGGGATCGTGTAGATCCCCGCCCGCAGGAACCGGGGCAGAAAGACGGTTCCGACGATCACCAACGTCACCGCGGCCATCCACTCGTACGACGCAATGGCGAGTCCGATGTCGGCGCCGCGACCCGCCATGCCGACGAAGTGTTCGGTCGAAATATTCGACGCGATCAATGAGAACCCGATCAGCCACCACGGCAGCGTACGGCCGGCGAGGAAGTAGTCGGAGGATGTCTCTTCCCTGCGCGACGCAAAGAGCGACACGCCGATGACCAGTGCGATGAAGCCAAGGAAGGTCAGGAGATCGAGGGTCCCGAACGCCATGTGTTGGAGTCAGGGCGTATGGGAAAACACGAACACCGTCCGCGAGCGATACTCCTCGCCGGGGCGCAAAATCGTCGATGGGAAGGCGGGCTGATTGGGCGAGTCCGGGAAGTGCTGCGTCTCCAGACAGAACCCATAGCGATGACGATAGACCCATCCGGATTTCCCGGTGATGCTACCGTCCAGGAAGTTCCCGGAGTAGAACTGGAGTCCCGGTTCCGTCGTGTACACGTCGAGCACCCGCCCGGTGGTCGGCTCCTCGACGCGCGCCGCATGAGCGAGACCGGCGCCGTCCCGATCGAGAACGAAATTGTGGTCGTAGCCACCCCCGTTTTCCAGCTGCTCGTCTTCCAGGTCGATTCTCGCCCCGATGGCTGTGGGTGTCGTGAAGTCGAACGGAGTGCCGGCAACCGGAGCGATGACGCCAGTCGGAATCAAGGTGGCATC